>JAAYUF010000156.1 GCA_012517815.1 Clostridiales bacterium | reverse complement strand
CTACTCGCTCGCCGATTTTGGTGGGCAGCTCGCTGCCCACCAAAATCGCAGTAACGATCTCCCCATGCGACCGCTTCGCTGGCTCTCGCCCCGTGAGTTCCTTCGCAACCACACTGTCCAACATGTTTGACAAACCTACAGAAATCTGGAGCCATACGCAGAAAAACAAATTGACAAGTCAAGCGGAACCGTAGTATAATCCGATTGTTGCGAGTCGGGCGGCAAGGCCGCCGGGTGATGCCGGGCGCGTTTCAGAGCGAGCCGATACGCGATACCGCCGCGTGGCGACAATGGAGAAGTATCGAAGTGGTCATAACGAGCACGACTGGAAATCGTGTTGCCGTGATGAACGGCACGCGGGTTCGAATCCCGCCTTCTCCGCCAAAGCGTGACTGGAACACGCCAGACCTCGGTTCGCCCGCCGTGAGTTGTCACACGGCGGGCATCGTTTTGCCCTTGCCCTAGAAAATATACCAGTCCGCAAGGCAACGCAACCCTAAACATGCGTTAGCGTGCCGTTTACCCCAAAAGGCCCCTCCACGCGCGCCGAGCCCGCCGACGAAGGAGCACACCACCCAACCCTCCACAGCGGCCCCATGCTTGCGCGCGGGGGCCGCTGATATATACCACGCACCCATTGCCAGCGAAACGCGATCCAGAATGCGCCGGCTCATTTGACACGCACAGGCAAAATCACAGAAACATAATAAAAATAAGGTTTTGCGCCACATGGAGGCGTAAAACCATACCAAACCGGCAATGTTGGCCGACAGTGGCCGCTCGGTTCCCACGGTGGGGCAGCAGGAGAAAGCGGCGTGAGCCGCCGCCGCTTCCAGCGGCGACAAACAAGCGCCGTCTGCGAAGCGCTGTCACGCCAAAGGGGATTGCCCCGCGAACTGCGCGTGCGTTCCTGCCCCGCCAGCATGGCGGGCTGACGGCGAACCCGGCCGAACGTCTCGGCCGGTTCCAGCATGGCTGCATGATCCGGGTGCGCCAGCAGCCAGCGGCGGGCGGTCTGGTACCTGCAACCCCATGCCTTGGCCGCCTGCGCGGGCCGCCAATAGGTGCTGCGCGCCAGCGCGGTTTTCTCCGGCCATTGATCCCGCACCACGGTCGCGGATGCCAAACGCTGATTCCCCAGATTGGACAAACGAAATGACAAACTGCCTTGCGTCACTTTCACCCAGTGCGCGCAGATGCGTGATTCGCTCTTTTTGTGTTGCGGTCTTTACTGCATCCTCCATCCCGGAGGGTTAGCCCTCCACCTGTCACAGACAGGAAGGCGGCGTATGCGTACCGGGAATACCGAAACTCCCTCGCCATCTATAAGACAGCGAGGGTTGTCCGGCAACCGACCTGTCAGAAATGGATCGTCGCAGAATCCCTTTGTCGATAACTGATATGTATGGGGTTGTGCGTTCCTTTATTCCAATCTTTGGCCATACAGCGGCAGTTGCTTTATGATGCTCATTTCGTCCCCCGGCAGCTTCACATCCAGGCTATTCAAGCGAATGCATTGAAATAATTCTTCATAATTCGCTATCTTGTTTGCTTTCAACTTGAGCTGCGAGAGATACTTTTTATCTGAAAGCGCCGATATGTCCTTAATCTTGTTCTCCCTTAAATCTACAAATTCCAGCTTTTCACAACCCGCAAGACCGCTGATATCCGAAATCCCAGCGGAAGTGATGTAAATCTCCCGAAGGTTAGCACAGCCCACAAGACCGTCCAGATCATTCATCGAGAAATTGCCGCTCCCATATCCATCGCTGTCATTCCAATAACAATCGACATGGCCGACAAAGAGGTACTCCAACGCCATCGCATCCGTGCAATCAAGATCGAGGGTAATCTGCTTTCCGGAGTCGGATACGATCCCCAGAACCCGGATGTTTGGATGGATGTGCAACGTTACCGGCTGATCAGTACCCTCGGTATCTAAATGAATGATCAGGTAAGGATCGGTTGGCGGTGTGTCAATTTGGCGATCGTTTGCCGCTGTATTGATGCGAATCTGCTGATACTCCCAGCTCTTTGCCGCGCTTTTCGACGGCAGTTCCAACGTCTGGATATACGCTTCGCTTCCCGAACCGTAACAAACGTCCTCCCCGCCAGCACCGCCCACTCCGCCAATTGCCACGTACACAAATTTCAGGTTCTCCAGATCACGTAGCAAACTTTGATCCAACTGCGCTTTATTGCTGCGTTTGGAGTACTGTGAAACGCCCAGATAGAGGTATTCCAACTCTGTCAGCTTCTCGATCCCTACGATGCTGTTGATTTTTTTGTTCAGGATTTTAATGCAGCGCAGCGTCTTGATTTGTGAAATCAAGGAAAAGTCCAGAATCGGCGTGTTATGCAAATCCAGATATTCAAGGCTTTTCAGAGCTGTAATTGGTGAAAAATCCTTGACGTTATCCCAGCCATCCAGGCGTAGTTCCCGCAATTGATCCAGCCCTTTCAGGAAAGAAAGGTCATCATCAATGCCGCTAAGCGCCAGTTTTCTCAAGTGAACGAGGTTCTTGATCGGCGCAGCGCCGCCCGACATGGCCCCACCGCCTATTTCCAGCGTCTCAAGATTGGTAAGGTTCGCAAGGAAATGCAAGCTGGTCAAGCCGCTCCCCGCGCCATCCAGACTGAGCTCCTTCAAGCCTGTCAGCCCTCCGAGAACGTCATAGTCAGCAGGCCCGGAATACGCATACAGCGTAAGGCTTTCCAACGCCGACAGCCGTGAGAACGGTTTCATCGTTTGTGTGCTCAGGCTAGCCAGATACAGCGTCTTGAGGTTTGTGAAGCCGTTTATCGCTTCAACACCATATAATTGATGAGGAACCGTTCGGTCAGCCCTGTACTTCTTATCCAGCAGATAGATTTCCGCATCATCAAAGTGCTCAAAACAGTACCCGGCCTTCAGCACTTCCAGCGTGTCAAGCCCTGAGACAGCCCACAGATTGTTAATATTGGTGTTGACAATGTTCAGCTCACGAAGATTCGCATTACCCAAAGCGTTCACGGATGTGATGAAATTGTAGCTCAGATCCGCCGATTTCAGGTCTGTAAGCGTAAATAAACCGCCAAGGGAATGGATGTTGTTCAGCGACAGATCCAACTCCTGTAAATGGCGCAGATTGCCCAGGCACGCTACATCGTCAATTACGTTGCCGCTCAGGTTGAGATACCGCAAGTTGGTCAGGTTGGACAGCGGAGTCAGGTCCGAGATGCCGTTATTAGCAAGCGACAACCGTTCCAGCGCGTACAAGTCCTTCAGCGGCGTCAAATCCGTGATCATGTTGTCGTCAAGGATGAGTTCCTTCAGGTTGGGAAAATAGCGGAGAAAGCCCAGATCCCCAACCTCCCAGCCCGATAGATCAAGCGTTTCCAGTGCCTCAGTCTGAAAGATATACAGGTACGGAGACTTCGGCGCCGCTCCATGCAGCATGGAATGAATGACCCCGTTGGCGAGGGCCCATCCCTTCAGCGGAACCGTGACTAAAACCCGTTCGCATTCTCTGCGGTACGAACGGCTTGTGCTGTAACCGACCAACTCCTTGAGAAGCAGGTATGCGTTATAATAATCGCCTTCGTTGAAGAGCTGTACGGCAAGCCGGTATTTTTCGGCGTCGTTGCGATAGGTATAACGCTGCGAGGTACCCCTGCCGTTGGCAACGGAGCCAACGAAATCGCTAAACTCGAACACGGAAACGGATTCGAGCTCGACAGTAACCTCGCTGGCATGGGTCCACAGGTTGATGCCGGACCAGAAGCTGGTGGAATCCCCGGTTCCTATCGACCGATACGTATCGCTCAGGTCGCAGGCAAAAAACGAGCGGTTCTGCGGATCGTCCACCTGCCAGACGATGAAAACACAGCCATAATATCCGTCGATCGCCAGCAGTGTTTCGTACCATTGGTTTTCCAGCATCCGAATGGAATCCACTCCGACATCTCCGAGATCCTCCATTTGGTACGCCGTTCCATTTTTCATGGCATAAATGCTGAGCGCTCCGTCACACCCAAGCCCAACGTTGACGGAAAGGAACTTGTTCTCCAAAAACAGAGACAGGCCGCTGTTGATTCCCGTATAGCGGAACTTCACCGCAACCGCGCTTGCTGCGCCCTCCCGAATACTGCCAGCCTCTTCCAACGCCTGGCTCAGTTTGTCGAAATACAGCTTGCCCCAAATATCCTGCGCTTCTCCCTGCCCGCTGCTCTCCGTTTGGATCAGCGCGCGGACAACGCCGCTTTCCGCGCTCACCGCGGTTGTAAACGCCGCATTCGTCGCCTGTAAGTTGATGGTATTTGCCAGCGCCTCATTTTGCAGCATCACCACTTCGCGCGGCGAAACCAGAACCGCAGCCGCGATCTCTTGCCGACTGGCTGTTTCACCGATATGGGGCTGCACAACGGGCAGCTCCGTATACTCGCCGGAACGGTCTATGCTGAGCGGCAGCCTGAACGGGTCTTTCTCAATCGGCTGCAAGGCTTGCGGTATAAACGTAACCGCCTCCCCTTCCGTGCCCGTATCTGCGGCAGCGCTTGCAGTAGTGTCCCCGGTCTGCGCTACTTCCGCCGTGCCTGCGGCAGCATCCGTGGTCCCGGAAGCGGCGGTACCGGCTTGCGCGGCATCTGATGCATCATATGCCGGCATTTCGTCGTATTTATACAATTGGACGGATTCCACATCCATGCAGGCTTCGTTTGCGCTTGTGGAAAAGGAAATCTCCGCCGTCATATGCTTACCAAACGAAGGATTGCCGTTCTTGAAGTACGGGCTGAAGTCATACTGCTGATCCATATATTCCAGGGGATTGGCCGCCTGCCACATCACATACCGATAGGTATACGCGTGGTTAAAGGAGATAAGCACGTAATACCATTGATCCGATTGAAACTCCAGCGCATTGTCCGCTGCGCCGGCCGGTTCGATGCTTTTATTCCCAATGTGGGAAATAAACTCATGATTCAACCGGTTGGGAATGTTAACCTCGAAACGCCCGCCGGCGATCTCCACCGAAAACTGAAACCACTCGCTGGTTTCCGACGGTCTGACCTTCCATAAAACGGCATAATTCCTCGTGCCAATATCCGGCATATAGTTCAGAATATCGGATACTCGCAGATATCCGTTGACGGGGCTGTAGACCGTGCATCGCACATAGCCGTCCATGGTTTTCATTGCGTGCTTGCGGGAATCCGAGGAAAACGATAAGGCATCCATCAGCGTCACGCCTTGCATGCCCTTGACAAGCTCCCATTCGCCCAGCACGGACGAAAGAACCTCGTCCGGCGTGGATTCCAGTGTCATATGCGGATCTGAAGCAACGCGTACGATCATCGCGGCGTTTCCGACCGTTACGAGTAGCAGCAGCGAAAGGCATACCACGGAGAAAATCTTGAGCCTGGACAGATTGCTCATCGGATCATCCTTTCGTATGAGAAGAACCAGAGATCGGAAATGACAACGGATCCGCCCTCACTCCCAAGCTCCACGGAGAATTCCGGCATATTCTCCGTCCTTTCCGATTCCGTACCAAAAGAGATATGTTCATTGAAGCTGTCCGGGTTATTCTCCGCCCATAGATAACAGTGAATCTGCCCCGTACTCATCATGCCGAAAAACGCATACGCCCACTCGCCCGGCGTATAAACATAATCGTTCCATTTTTGGTTGAGCATCACCATGGCCGCGGCATCGACGGATGTGCTGATGGCCGGATACAAGCCCTGCATAAACTCCAGATGAATCCTTCCAAACCGGCCCCGATATATCCATCGCAAGCTTCCGGCATCATCGGACCTGAAGCGAACCAACACGGCGAAGTTGCTGCCGGCGTGCTCAAAATAAGCGTCTACCGGCTGGTGGAGCGTGATTATGCCGATCGCTTTCCCATCGGATTGCCGGCCGATAAACACAGTTCCGTCCGTGCCGATGGTTGTCGTTGCGTTACTCGGTTCAAAGACAGCGATGGGTTCCCCCACATGAACCGTCTCATAGTTGTCCATCAGCAAGCTCGCAAACGCCATCGAATCCTCCGGCCATTTGAACGGTTCCGGCAGAGGCAGAATTTCTCTTTGTTCTTTGACAAAACCCGGTATTGTTGCAGCGGCTTGCGTATTGACTTCCGCAGGCTGATCGGCGCGAGCAGGGACAGGCCATGGCAGCGAAAAACAGACATAGAGTAAAAGAACTAGATACGCAACTGCCGTTCTGTGTTTCATATTCAGGCTCCTTCACGTGTACGCTGCGTGGATTGAGAACAGATCGTATATATTTTGAAAATTATACCATTCCAACTACCAGAAAATCAAGCTCTTTGTCAAAGACAAGCCCGTTAGCGGGTGCTGACCGGCATGAAATATCATGCATAAGCACTCACTGCATGCATTTAGCCGTCGAATCCGTTTAATTTGATTCAGTTCATCATCTTCCCTGATATACGGCAACGTGATATTGGCGTATGTCGCTGTCTCATACCGGTTGTACATGAATACCACGATCAGTACGATGCTAATTACAGATGGTCCTTAAAACAACACAGATTGAGACCATCTAGCATTTTTAATAAACCTCCAGGCTGTGATAGGATAGAGACAGCATAGAGGTTTCATTTATGGCAAAGAGCAGAATCACCCCGGAGCAGAAAGCACGCAGGGCGCAACTCGGACAGCTCATGGAAGGCGCGGGGATCAAATCCATGGAGGATATTCGGGAGCTGTTCAAGGACATGATCGCAACCTTTGTGAATCAAGGCCTTGAGGGCGAACTGGATGAAGAGCTTGGCTACAGCAGGTACGATTTTCGCAATAAAGATACCGACAACAGCCGGAACGGCCATAGCGAAAAGACGCTGAAAACCAGCTTCGGCGACGTGGATATTCAGGTGCCCCGAGACCGCAAAGGTGAGTTCGAGCCGGAACTGGTCAAAAAGCAGCAAACCACCCTTACGGGCGACATCGAGGAGAAAATCCTGTCGATGTATGCCAAGGGCATGACCACCGGCGACATCGAAGGGCACATCAAGGAAATTTACGGGCTGGACGTTTCGGACAGCACCATCAGCCGCATCACTGACAAAATCCTCCCCGTGGTCAAGGAATGGCAGGCGCGCCCGCTGCAGGAGCTCTATGCGGTGGTGTATATGGACGCCATTCATTTCCATGTGCGGGCCGAGGGGCAGATCGTCAAGAAGGCCGTCTACATCGTCATCGGGCTGGACATGGAAGGCCAGCGCGACGTGCTGGGTATGTATATCGGCGAGAACGAGAGCGCGAAGTTCTGGCTGACGGTGCTGAACAACCTGAAAAACCGAGGGGTTGCGGACATGCTGATCGTTAGCGTGGACGGCCTGACGGGCTTCCCCGACGCGATTGAGGCCGTTTATCCCAAGGCACAGATTCAGAAGTGCGTGATTCACCAAATCCGCAACACCACACGGTTTGTGTCCTACAAGGATATTAAGCCGCTGATGGCCGATCTCAAGCGCGTGTACGCCGCCGTGGACGAGCCTGCCGCTCTTTCCGAACTGGATCGTTTTGAGGATCTCTGGGGCAAGAAATACCCCAAAACGGTGCAGTCCTGGCGGGCCAACCGGGCGGGGCCGAGCACCTATTTCAAGTATCCGGCCGAGGTGCGCAAGATCATCTATACCACCAAGGCCATCGAGGGTTTCAACCGCCAGTTGCGCAAGGTGACCAAGTCCAAATCCGTGTTTTCTACAGACGACAGCCTGCCTAAATGCTGTGTCCGGCGATGATGGACATGCTGAATCGCGGAGGACGGCCGGCGACCATCCGGGCGCGGGTGCCAGTCATGCTTCGTATCAAGAAGCGGCACGATGTCCCTTTGCTGAGCCGATTTCATCCCTGCTTTCACATAAATATTGAGAACGATATTCTGTTTATCCATTGACAACAGAAGAAGAATCGGCTATTCTTGTAAACAGAACGGTATTCTGTTTATGAAGGAGGCGCTCCATGGCGCGCAAGGCGGTATTGGAAGGCGGAAAACGGGAGGAACTGACCCAGGCGGCCCTCAGGCTGTTTTTGAAAAATGGCTATGCCGGCACCTCGGTGCGTATGATCCTGGGCGAGGTAAACGGAGAAGTGGGGATGTTCTACCACTATTTCAAATCCAAAAGCGAGTTGTTTGAAGCGGCGATGGATCTCTATTTCAAGCAGTACGCGGCGCGTTTCGGCGCGATTGCCAATGACACGAGCCTGCCTTTGCAGCAACTGCTGGACCAGCTTTTTTTCCTTTTTGCCAACACCGCCGAAACCTATCTGTCGATGAACGGCGGCTTGCATTGGACCGTAGAACTTGCGCTGCGCCAGAAAACGCTGGAAGGACTGGAGCCCTGTATCGCGGCCATCCTGCAAAGGGCGATTGCCACGGGCGTCCTTGGGCAGCCGGAGGCATCGGTACGGGAGCTCGCGGCATTTCTGGTGCACGGCACCGCCGGGTTTGTCCACCGGCAGCCTGTTCAGGATGCCACCCCGGAATGGTTCGCCGTTAAAAAGCGGGAGGTCCTCCGGCTGATCGCAAGCCTCCTGCATGTGAATCCGGAGCTGCTGGGAGGCATGCAAGCATGAGGAAGGTGATCTACTATTTCTCCGGCACAGGCAACAGCATGCGGGCAGCCCAACGCATCGCCGCCGAACTGAAGGATACCGATCTCATCTCGATGCGCTGCGAACCTGGCGAGGTATCGGCGCAGGAAGCCGAAGAAATCGGCTTTGTCTTTCCCGTGTATCACTGGACAATGCCGGAGGCGGCCATCCGCTTCGTGCGGGGGCTACGCGTCAATCCCAAGGCCTACATCTTTGCGGTTTCTACGCCCGGCTTTATCAATGGCCTGTGTTTCGAGGTGCTGTCCGGCATCCTGCAAGAAAAGGGCGCAACGCTTGCCTACGCCAGAATCCTGTACAGCGTCGCCAACCTCGTGGCCGTTTATCCGCCCATGCCCTTTCCGAAGCTAAGGGTGCCGCACGCCGAGAAAAAGCTCGCTCGGCTTGCCCGGGAGATTGCGGCGAAAACGACTCGACCGTTCCCCAAGGCGTTTATGCTTACGAAGGCATTGTACCCATCCGTCATGCCCAAGTACAGGCGGTTTCTGCCGCAGGCCGACAGGGGCTTCGTGATAACGGATCGGTGCGTCGCCTGTGGCCGATGCGCGAAGGTCTGCCCCTGTCAGAACATCGTGATGGAGAACGGGAGGCCCACGTTTCAGCACCGGTGCAGTTTCTGCATGGCCTGCGTCGCCTATTGCCCGCAAAAGGCGTTCCAATATGTCATCAGCCCTGAAATGAAGGCTGCGATCGATGATCCGCTGGTCAGGCTGATGAAACTGCCGGCGAAACGAAAACGTTACCACAACCCCTACATCACGGCTGCGGATTTGGCGGCAGACCGCAGGCACATAGACTAGCCACCCCTTCCCATGCCTCCTGCAACCGCGCATTAGCGAGACTTTTCCGCGTTTCGCGGGTACCCCTGAGCAGGTTCGGGTGGTCAGCACACTACCGCGCGGCTTGCGTGGCGTAGGCGGGGGAAGGTTGATGGGCGGGCTTGTTGCGCCCGTTTCAGCGCATGCCCGCTTACGCTTGTATCAACAAAGGCCGAACGCACCGAAAACCCACCGGCGACGGATCGCGGCGGGCTTCCGGTTTGAGGCGGCCGATGCCTGAATGGCCGGGCGTTTGTAAGGTTTTCGGGGTTGTTCCCATGGATTGGATCGTTGCCGACTCGAACGGCGAAGTCTGCGGATACAATCGGAGAAGAAGCTGAAAACACGAAGGAAACAAAACCCTGACGTCTTCTGGTGTTTGTCAAGTCAACTGTTTTTTCAGGAAGGCGATGCTCGCGTCATAGACTTCCTGTTTCCAGGTCAGGGAGCTGAACTGATGATTGGCCCCGCGAACCAGTTGAATCGTCAGTTGGTCCCGACCGTACATATCCTCATAGAAGCCGACGGACGCAACGGGGGCTTTTTCATCCATGTCGCCGTGAAGGATGAATAGCCGCCCTTTGAATCCCTTGGATTCCTCCAGCACTTTCAGCCGACGTGCGTCCAGCAGAAATTCGGAGGACAGGGAAAGCCCGCCGATATCATAGGAGCTTTCATAACAGCTGGGGACCGCGTTGGCGCGAGCGCTGGCATCATAGTATACCATGGGCGCGGGCGCCCACATCACGGCCGCTTTGGGTTGCACCCTGCCCGCGATGATGCAGGTGATTAACCCGCCCATGCTATGCCCCACGGGGAAAACGCGGGCGGCATCGCTGAAACGCTGTTCGCAGGTCCAACGGTAAATGGCTTCCGCTTGCTTGATTTCATCGCTCAGGCGCATTTCTTCAAAGTCGCCGTCGCTTTCGCCACAGCCATAGAAATCAAAGCGTACGCAAGCAAACCCATTTTCGACGCATTGCCTGGCAAACAGTTCATGCAGACGCATCAGGCCGACTTTGTCGACCGTAAAACCGTGATAGAACACTACGGTTGGAAAGGGTCCCTCGCCATCGGGCGTGCGCACAACGCCCCGAATCAGTTTATCGTCAACCGTCAAGCTAACACTCAGATACATTGGGGAAGATTCCCTTCTCTACAGATTTTTACATGCCCAACAGCGCCGGTAAGGCCGTGACAATGGCCGGGAAAAGGATCATCAAAGCCAGCGCGACCAGCAACGTGCCCACCAGCGGGACCGTTTGCTTGAACATTTCTTCAAACGTTGCGCCGGCCAGTCGCTGCCCAATGTAGAAGTTTGCCGACATGGGCGGTGTGATCATGCCGATGCACAGGTTGACAACCATAATCACGCCGAAGTATACCGGATCAAAGCCTAAGGAAGCCGCGATGGGCGCGAAGACGGGAGCAAAAATCAGAATGGAGGAAATCGTATCCAGGAACATACCGATGACCAACAGGATCAGGTTGATCAGGATCAGAACAATCACGCGGTTCTGAGAAACGGCCAGGAGCGCGCTCCGCATGATATCGGATACGCCGCCGATGGTCAGCAGGCGCCCCAGCACATTGGCGCTGCCAAACAGAATCATCACCGTTGCGGAAGTAATGGCCGCTTCAAACAATGCGTCGGTAAGCTTCTTCAGGGAAAGGTTTTTATAGATGAACTTCCCGATCAGCAGAGAATAGACCACACCGACAGCCGCGCATTCCGTAGGGGTGAAAATGCCGGCATAAATGCCGCCCAGAACGATGACGGGCATCAGCATTGCGGGAATGGCGCTGACAATCACCTTGCGCTTTTCTTCTTTGCTCAGCGTGACAACATTGCCGCGGTATCCGTGTTTTTTGGATACGAGGTAGTTATACACGAGCAGACAGCCGCCCATCAGGAAGCCGGGGAAGAAACCGCCGATAAACATTTTGGTTACCGAAACTCCGACGGTAACCCCAAACATGACCATCGGTATAGAAGGCGGGATCACGGGGCCGATGGTTGAGCCTGCGGCCAGCAGCGAGCCGGAGTAGGCCCGGTGATAACCCTGACGCAGCATGGGAGCAATCATGATGCCGCCCACGGCGGCGACGGTGGCGGGCCCCGAGCCGGAAATGGCGGCGAAGAACATGGAAGCGACAATGGCAGCGGCGCCCAGCCCGCCGTGACGGTCTCCCGTAACCAGTTTGGCTACGTCCACCAGTTTTTCCGCGATGCCTGTTCGCTCCATCAGGCTTCCCATCAGCATGAAATAGGGGATGGCCAGCAGCGTAAACGAATCCAGGCTGGAAACGCTCGATTGACCCAGCACAACCTCATAGGTTGCGAACTGCGGAAACATTTTGAAGACGGAAACGCAGGCGAACCCAATGCTCGCGGCTATCGGTGTGGATAGGAACAGAAGAACGGCCAGGCTGACGAGCAACGCGGCAATCATTCCACAGCGCCCCCTTCCTTAATCTGGTTGAGCGATTGCCTGGTTTTACCCCAATAGGTGCCGTATAGGCGTTGCAGGATGCGCAGGCTCAGGCCAACCATTCCCAAAACGCCGGGGAGATACATCGCCCATTTGGGACACCAGAGCATGGAGGGCATCATCTGATGGGTGGACATGATTTTCATCATGACGGTTCCGGTTTGCCACGCCATATAAAAACCGAAGGCGACGCAGAGCAGATCCCCGATGGTCAACAGGGTGCGCGTCAGCTTCTCATGCTTCGCAAAAAGGACCGCAACCACCGTTACCCGGTTATGCACATTGATCTTTCCGGCCCAGCTGATCCCCGCGAAGGAAATCCAGACCAGCATCAGTCGCGTGAGCTGTTCCGCCCAGGAGAAGGTAAACGAAAACAGATAGCGACTGCAGACCGTAAAGAAGGTGAGCACCGTCATGCAGGAAAAGAGGATGATGATGACCCACCATTCGATCCGATCGTAAAAGGGGATTTTTTTCTTTGCTGCTTCCATCCAAAATCACCTTTCCTATGGAGCGGGAAGGGACGACCTTCCGTAGCCGAGGCTCCAGAAGGTCGCCCCCACCTGTTTGGACATGCGTTAATACTTGCTGTTGATTTCCTGAATCTGCTCAATCAGATCCATGCCGATCCCAGGGCCGTACTTATCGTAGATGGACTGGGTCCCTTCGCGCCAGAGGGCCCGTTCTTCATCGGTCAGCTCCACAATGACGTTGAAGCCGTTGTTCGCGATTTTCTCCTTCAGGGTTTCCTGATCGTCGATGGAAATCTGCCGCTCAACAGCCAGCACGTCCACCATGGTATCGCGGATCAGCTGCTGATCGGTTTGGCTCAGCGTGTCCCACCAAACCTTGGAAGCCAGCAGGGGGGCCGTATCATAGATGTGGTAGGTGAGAATGATGTATTTCTGCACATCGTTGAGACGGTTGCCGTTGATGTTGGCAAAGGGGTTCTCCTGACAGTCCACCGTTCCGTTTTGCAGGGCCGTGTACAGCTCGGAAAAAGCCATGGGGGTAGCGGAAGCGCCCAGGGCGTTCCAGGTGTCGATGTGAATCTGGTTTTCCATCACGCGAATCTTCTTGCCCGCCATATCGGCCGGCACGCGGATCTCGGTGTTGGCGGTCAGGTGACGCCATCCGGTGGACAGCCAGGCCAGACCGACGAAGCCGGAAGACTCAAGCGAGGCGAAAACCGCCTGGCCGACTTCCCCGTCGAGCACTTCCCAGGCTGCCTCATCCGATTTGAAGAGGAAAGGCAGATCCAAAAGCGCGGTCGCATCGGAGAAACCGCCCAGGGCCGCGACGGAAGGGCTGCACATTTCCAGGGCGCCCAGCTGCAACTGCTCCAGCAGGTAGGTGTTGTCCCCCAACTGGGCGGCGGGATAGACTTCCACGGTCATGCGGCCGCCGGTGATCTCTTCGATCTTCTGTTTGAAGAGGCGGTGGCCTTGGTCAATGGGCACACCTTCCTGAGAAACGTGGGCGATTTTAATCACCACCGGGTTACCCTGGGTATAATCCACCGTTTCAGCGGAGGCGATGGCGCAGCAGCCGAGCATCATCGCAAGCACAAGCAGCAAGGACAAGATTTTCCTCATGAGATAAACCCTCCGTTCGATATTTGGTTTACAGCCGGTTTGGCAAACCTGTTACGTCTACTATAAACAGAATTTGCATAAAAGGATAGGTCCATCCTGCTCAATGATTCAGAATGGCGTTTGTATCGATGGCACAGGGATCGTTTTCGACGGCAGCGAAAACGCCAGGCCATGCCACTCTGTTGTTAGAAAAAGGAAGAATAGGAACCACATAGTACAAATACATCATTGATTGTTTGCGTGAAACAAGATATACTGTGATTATTGGTTGAACAGCACACTTGACACAGGAGAGCCTATGATCATTCATGCCACCACCTGCACCCTTTGCATGGATTCGATACGCGACGCCTTACAAACGGATGCGGCCATATTTGATGCCTCAGGCCGTTATCTGGCTTCCACCGATCAGCAGCGGGCCGCGGCCTTTCAACAGGTTTACGCCTCCCTTTCGGGAAGCGAAAAGGAAGAACGGGTCTTGCGCTTTGCAAAGGAAGGCTATCCGAGTTGCGATGTGCTTTTCCCGGAAGCCAAACCGTGCCCCACACAGGTCGCTTTTGTGCACATGGTGCTTCAGACCGCCCTGGATCAACAGATTCTTCGGGATCAGACGGATAACGATTTCAGCGATCGGCTGTATTTCGTCAACCGCATCACCACACTGGGCAGCAGCGAGCGGGAATCTCTGCCTGTATTCGCGCTGCAGCTGAAGTATGACCCGCAGGTTTCGCGCTGCGCCATATGCTTTCAGGTGGCCGCAGGCGGCACCCGGCAAGAGGAGGTGCGGCCGTACTTTTTGCAGGCGGTTCGGGGAGCGCCGCATTTTCACAGCGAAGATATTTACGAGATGGTCAACGCGGACCGGATGGTCGTGTTTAAATTTGTTCCAGAAGGTTTGGACGATGCCAGCCTGACGGAGAGGCTGACGGCGTTTACCAGCGCCGTTCTGGATGCGACGGAACAAGGCGCTGGGGTTACGCTTTCGGCCGGGATTGGCAGCGTTTACCCGGATATCGCGCACCAGCACGAGAGCTTTGAGGAAGCCTGTTTTGTGCTGGCCAATCAAAAAACCATGGGGCGGGGGCAGCGCTTATCCTTTATCCAAAACCATGTGTTCGATTACTTCTGTTCCCTGTTGCCCGCCGACTACTGGCAAAGAAAATTCAGGCGATATAACGTGCTGGAGCTGGAAGCCGTTTTATCGGATACCCTGATGAACCTCTCCAAAAACAGCGTGAACCTGGCGTGTACCGCAAAGGACATGGGCGTGCACAGGAATACGATGATGAAACGATACGCGCGGCTGTGCGATCTGCTCGATCTGGATTTGCAGGGAAAGGATCAGGACCGTTTGGAGGCAAGGCAGTACGCCTTGTTCCGCAAAAGGCGCACCATCCTTCACGCGGGCACCAATATCCAGTACGGAAGCGTTCCGTACCTCGGGTTTCAGAAATTCGCCGAATCCGTCGCCCAACTCAGCGACGGCTCTTTGCAGATTGACGTGCATGTGCTTTCCTACTCCGGGGACAACCAGCATCTGGTGGATATCCTTCGTTCCGGCTCTCTGGACTTTGCGGCGTTTGATTTTAACGCCTTGGCGCCTCTCACGCAAAACCGGATTACGCTGTTTCAGCTTCCCTTTCTGTTTGACTCGTCGGCGGAGGCTTTCGGCATTCTCAACGGGGACTTCGGCCGTTACCTTGCGGAGGACCTTCCCGCAAGCGGCCTGTGCGCGATGGGCTACTGGTCCATGGGCTGGAGAATGCTGACCACCGGCCAGCGACCCATCCACGCGCCGCAGGACCTGCGCGGGCTTCGCATTCGCATTATGCACAAGGACATCGTTGCCGGCTATTTTGCCGCGCTGGGCGCAATTCCGGTCAAGATGCATTATAAAGACATCTCTTCCGCGCTGGCGCAGCATTTGATCGACGGGCAGGAGAACCCCTACAGCAACATCACCGGCATGAAACTATACCAGAATCAGCGTTACGTAAGCGAAATCCCCATGTTTTTCGACGTGGTGATGTTCCTTACGACGCAGCTTGCGCTGAGCAGGCTCTCCGCTCAGCAGCGCGAATGGATCGGCAAGGCGGCCGAGCTGACCAACCGTTGGCAAAACGGCACGGTAATCGGGATCAATGCCGACTGCAAGGAAGAGTTGCTCAATAAGGGCCTTAAGGTTGTACCCTTCGACCCAAAGACGTTGCCGGCCTGGCTTGAAAGTGTCCAACCGTTCTACCAGGCGTTCGAACCGAAAGAAACCTTAGCCAGATTCATGAAAGCCAAGGAGGAATACCATGCGTCAAGAGGCGCTGCAAACGCTCTTTGAAGATGTAACCCGCATGCTGCCACGCGCGTATGTGACGATGCTCAACCCACAGGGTCGTCCGGTATTCAGCAATCCTCCCCAAGAGCCGCTGTCCCTCCCGCAAAGCGGCGTGGAGCTGTATTTTGATCCCGTTACGGCGTCCTATTTGCAGACGGTGCCGCTTTCCGGGGGATGGACGCTGATGATTAAGGACATGGTCAAGAGCCGTGCCGTGGCCCTGGAAAGAAGCCGAATGGTGCAAACGATCCAAGCGCTGATCGTGGGCCGGGACGACCTGATGGAGCAGGCCGGCTTCACAAGAAACAACATGATCCTGCTGGCCAATCAGCTGTTTCATTTAACCACGCCGGACAGCACCGCCTACCTTGTGCTGTGGGGTTTGGAAATCGGGTTTGATCTTTCGCTGCAACGAGCCGTCTGCGTGCTGGAACTGCCTTCTGCGGGCGCGAAAAACGCGGTGCTGCAGGACAAAGTGCAGCGGTTGATACAAAATGAGTTAACCAGTTACCGCCTGCGTGCGGATGACGGCAACCCGGTTTTTTCGCCCGGTTCGGTGGCGACGCAGGATATTGTGGCGCCCATGAGCAGTTCACAACTGGTTGTGCTGATGGTGATTCCTCCCGGGCGGGATAACCTGCGCCATGAATTGCAGGCTTTCCTGCTGCGAATCCATCATGCCCTGCAGGAGAATTTAGGCGTCGATATGAGAATCGGCGTAGGCGCCGTTCCGGAAACCCTTACGGAATATGGCGTCAGTCTGGCGCAGGCGCAATCCGCCCTCAACTACGCAAAACTGTTTGAGTCAACCGCGGCGGTCAGCTTCATTGATGATTTCCTGTTCGAACAGGAGGTTGCACATCTGCCGCAGGAAACGGTCCTGCATTTTCTGGGGGCATCGGCAAAGAAGCTCGTGTCTTCGCAGCTGCTGGAAACGGTGCAGGCTCTGATCCGCTGCAATATGAGCCTTGATGAGGCGGCACAGATGCTGTTTGTCCATCGCAATACCGTGGTTTTCCGCCTTAACCAGATGAAAAGGATGCTGGGCCTCAACCCGCTCCATTGCGATGAAGACCGCTTTACGCTTCGGATGATCTACATCTGTTGCATGCTGTATTTCGCGCCGAGGAAAGCCCGGGAGAACCCCGCTAAATAAGGCGTCCCGGTTTGGCTTCTTCCAACCGGGGCGCCTTGCGGAGAGGCTTTGGGGAGGACGCGCCCGGAAAACGTGGTCGAGGCTGGGCGCGCCATGGCGGCCAGGACGGGTACGGCAGGAGAGGCGACGCGCACACGCCAGTGACGCGGCGGTTCCGACAGCCACGCGATTCCCATACGGCAAACCGGGAAACGGATCTACGGTTGCAGGCCGACGCGTTCACCGCGGAGAAAGCCGCGGCGTTATGAAATACGTCGCGCCGCCGCCCGCTGGGGGCGATCCTGGGCCGCCTCTCCGCCGCCGGAAGGCCCTGCGCCCAACCGGCCGTAACCGCTCCAAACCAGCCCGGCGGCAGACAACCACAACATCCGTCCGAACCGGCAACACAAGGCGCTCACTTCGCAAAGCGCCGCCGAATCGCACGGCAGCCGGAGTAAACCCCGATGAGGACGATAAAGATTTCCAACCGTCCCAATATCATGCCCGCCATTTCGATCAACAGCGTCGCGCTGTTGGTGGCCGGGCCCGTGAGGCCGATGGATAAACCGACCGTGCCCAGCGCGGAAGCGTATTCGAACATGGCCTCCGTCAGGGTGCATTGGGCCGTTATCGTCATCAGCAGCGTTCCTACGATGAACAGGATCATGTAGCTCCCCACAAACCCCAGGGTATCGGCGACCAAAGGCGTATCGATCATCACGCGCCCCTGCGCCTTGCAGTAGAAGGAGGTCTGTACGCTTCGGGCCGGTAAAAAGCGCTTCTGGATGTTTTGCCATACCGCGCGCAGCAGGATGTACACGCGCGACAGCTTCAGTCCGCCCGCCGTTGATCCGATACCACCGCCCACCAGCATCATCAGGATCAGTATGCCGATGGCAAGGGGAGGCCAGGTTGCATAGCTCATGGAGGAGTATCCGGTTGTGGACAGCGCGGAAGCGGTGTCAAACAAGGCGCGGCGGAAGCCTTCTCCCAGGCTCATGCCAAGGTTTTGGATCAGGGCGAATGCCACGATGGGGACGAATACCACCAACAGCAGAAACATGAAGCGGAGTTCGCTGACGTTGCCGGCCTGCTTCCACTTGCCGGTGACGATCAACTGGAGAACGGCAAAGTTGGTGGTGCCGATCAACATGAGCACAACCGTTACCGCCTCGATCGGCAGACTCGCATATTCTCCAATGCTGTTCAGTTTTGTTGAAAAACCGCCGGTGGAAAGCGCGCACATCGCATGGCACAGGGCCCCGAATACGTCCATGCCCGACACGACATACGCCACCGTGCCTGCGATGAGGAACCCGCCGTACATCAGCCCAATGGCCTGCGCCGTTTTTCTCAGATTGGGCTTCAGCTTGTCCGGGTGACCCTCCGCATTGTACAGGTTCATGGACTGCTTGCCCTGTACCAGAAGCATCATCATCAGAATAAAGCCCAGGCCGCCGCAAAACTGCATGAAGCTGCGATGAAACAGGAAGATGTGCGGGGTTACCGTCACATCCAGCACGGATAAGCCGGTTGTTGTCCATCCGCTGACGGATTCAAAAATCGCCTGTACCCAGTTGAGCCGCGCATGGAACACAAAGGGAGCCGCGCCGACCCATACGCCCCACCCCCACGCGAACAGCACGGTGAGGCTGCTCCTTTGCATGGAGGACTGCCACTCGTCGGAGACGTCGTCCTCGCCCTTGTGAAGAAAGCAAACGAGAAGGCCCAACGCAACCGACCCGATGGCCGGGAGATAGAAGGCCGGGGCGTACGGATACTCCTGAGGGTAGAACGGCAGCACAAGCAGCGGTACCGCAACCAGCAGCCCCGTTAAGAACATGAACTTACCGTAACTGGAGCACTTCACGAACATGCGTTTCACTTTGCTTCCCGCCCCGTCCATTCTTCAATCTGGCTGATCTCCGTGCCGTTTCCTGAAATCAGCACCAGCATATCGCCCGCGAGGATGCGCGTGTCGCCGCGCGGCACCATCACTCTGTCGCCGCGCAAAACGCTGCCGATGATCACATCCTGTGGCAGATTGACTTCCCACAGTTTTTTTCCCGCGATCGGAGCATTTTCGCAGACGGGGATTTCCGCGATGCGTATCGGGCCTTCGGCAATCGGGATGACGTTGGTCATATGATCCACAAACGCCTGCTGCTCGATGATATTGGTGATGGTCGTAATGGCGCATACCACGCGGTCGATCCCCATTTGGTAGAAAAAGTCGGTCTTTTTTGGATCGGTAACAATCGCCACGGTCCTGGGTACGTGAAACCGCTTCTTGCTCAACTCGCAGATGACCAGGTTGTCCTCATCCTTGGCGGTTAGCGCGATGACGATGTCGGCCTCAAACGCGCCGGCATCCTCCAACAGAAAGGGCCTGGTTCCATCTCCGTAGAGCACGGACAGCCCCTCGATTTCCGACAGCTTGACGCAATCCTCATAGGTATCGTTAATGGCCGTCACCTGATAGCCCTTGTGAAGCAGCGATAGCGCCAGGGATTTGGCCTTGCTTCTGCCGCCTACCAGCAGCACTTTCTTTTTCACCGGTGTTCCCTCCGTTATTCAGCCTGTGCCAGATGTGTTACTTCGGTTGGCTTCTTCCCCAGGATCTTCTCAATTTCTTTCATGGACAATACGGCGGGGCAGATGGTCTTGATGTCGAACTCCCGGTAGACGCACTCTCTTTCCGGATCGTACAGCCGGGCGATGACTTCCCGAACCTTGAACACCTCTCGGGCAAGCTGCGCCACCATGACGTTCACGTTGTCGTTGTTGGTGACTACGACAACCGTGCCGGCCTTAACCATGCCCGCTTCCTGCAACGCGTCCAGATCGGTGGCATCCGCCGCGGTCGCGAGCCCGCCGTAGGAAGGGGATAGCTTGCGAAACGCGTCTTTATTCTTGTCGATGATGAGCACGTTCTCCTGGGCGTCCGACAGCGCGTTGGCAAGGTTTGCGCCCAAACGACCGCACCCGACGATGATGGTGTAGGCATTTTGATCGGTTTTCACGGTACGATTCCTCCTAACGATGCGTTTCCTTCTTTATGACCCGCCCGACCCCGGTTTCCCCGAAAACGAACAGACGCGCGTTCGTGCGTTCCGCCGGGCAATCGCTTTCGTCATAGGCATAACGGCGCGCCGGGCAGAAAGTGCCAAAAACGTCCAGGTTCTGTCTCGCGGGCCGATAGGTTGGGTCCAAGGCCCATGCCGCCCGAAAGTGCTTCATGGCCGACAGATGATCCCCCTGCTTTTCCAGCAACACCCCCAGCAGGTTATGCGGCTGCGCCGCGTGGGGGTACTCGCCCATGGCCTTAACGGCGATCCGTTTGCCGCTTTCCAGATCACCGTGCGCGGCAAATTCCCTGACGCGTCGGCAAAGCGACGACAGCTCCTGTTCATCGGGATTCGTGCGACTGTTTTGCATGGTTTGCGCCTCCTTTGCGATCCGTTGCCTTACCGCTGCCTGAGCATAGCAGAAACCGCGTGAGGTTTCTGTGAGAACCGCACGGCGGCTGTGAGAATGATGTGAGAAAGGCCCCGCGCCGTTCGCAGAACAGCGCGGGGCTTGCGGTATTTAGTTGCCGGCCGAGGCCGACGGCTTTGTTATTCGCCGACCAACCGGTACCCGACGCCGATTTCCGTCAGGATGTACTTGGGCACGGCGGGGTTTGCCTCGATCTTTCGCCGCAAGCCGGCCATCAGCGCGCGCAGCGCCTGCGTATCCGTTCCGTACCCGCTGCCGTAAATATTCCGGATGATGGATTTGGTGGTGAGCACTTTGCCGATGTTGTGGAAAAACAGCGCCAGCAGGCTGTATTCCATGGGGGTGATATGCAGCTCGTGCTCGTCCAGATAGACCAAGTGCTTATCAAAATCAATCTTCAACCCCCGGACGCACGCGCTGCTTTGCATTTTCATAAACCCGGCCTGGTACAGATGCCGCAGCGAAACCCGGATCCGGGCCATGAGCTCGGTGGCGGAGAACGGTTTGGTCAGATAATCGTCCGCCCCGGCATCCAGCGCCGCCGCTTTTTCGGTATCCTGATCACGGGCGGAGATGACAAGGATCGGAATCTCCGACCAGGAGCGAACCTTCGCGATGACCTCCATGCCGTCAAAATCCGGAAGGCCCAAATCCAGCAGCATCAGGTCGAACTGCCCCGTTACCAGCTGAGTCAGCGCGTCCTGTGCGGTGGATGCCGGCGTATAGGCAAAACCGTTCTGTTTCAACGCAAAGCACACAAAGTTGCGAATCTGCGCGTCATCCTCCACAACCAGGATTTGCTCATTTGGTTTCTGCATCTGCTCTTTCCTCCATCGGCAGAGTGAATACCAGTTCGGCGCCCGCGCCGTCGGCGCGGTTTCGCGCCATCACCGTGCCGCCGTGGGCCGCGACAATCGATTTGCAGATCGCCAAACCCAAGCCGATGCCGCGGCGCGCGTCGGGTCCGGATCGTTGGGTTGTGTAGAACATATCAAAAACGTGAGGTAAATCCGTTTCGCTGATTCCGCTGCCGCGATCCGCTACGGTGAATACGGCCTGGGAAGACCGGGTATCAACCTGCACGCAAACGCTGATTTCATCATTCTGTTTTGTGTGGCAGAGGGCGTTGTCCAGCAGGTTGACCAGCACTTGTTCGATCAGGCGGGCATCCATGGCCACCATGAGCACTTCTTTGGGGATATGTACGATCATGGACCGGTCGGGCGCCCTTTTGGACAGGGCGGCCACCGCCACGCCGACCACTTCCTCGACGGCTTCCGGCTGTTTGTGGATGATCAGTTTCCCTTCCTGCAGACGCGTCAGGTTGAGGATGTTCTCCACCATGGAATGCAGCCAGTCCGCGTCTTTATAGATTCCAAACGCCAGCTGGTAACGTTCCTCGTCGTCGCGCGTCAGGGACATCAGCATCTCCGAGGCGCCCATGATACCGGAAAGCGGCGTACGGAGATCGTGGGAGATGGCGCGAAGCAGATTGCTCCGGTCGCGCTGCCGCATCGCCTCCTCATTGGATTCGACGCGGGCCTGAGCGCTGATGAAGCGGTCCATGGCCAGCGCGATGCTTTCGATCATCGAATGCAGAAGGCGCGTTTGCGCGTCGGTCATCTGCCGCGCCGTATCCACCGGAATCCGTACGATGCCCAAGATGGATTCACGCCCATAAATCGGGCAGTCGTAGAACTCCGCATTGACGTCGTAAGGCGACCTCAGGTTTTCGATGCGGTGCCGCAGGGATTCGGTATCGTCGACCTCCCGGCGCACCTGCCTGTTCATGCCATGTTGCTGAACAAAGCTGCTGTCCGGAGAGCCGTTCTTCTGAAAACAGAGGCAGGCCGCGTCGCAGCGCAGGATCTCGCTGATGGTTTGCACGGAGAGATTCGCAATTGTTTCCTTATCCACCGCGTCGGTCAGTCGGTTGGTTAGTTGAAAAAGCGCGCTCGTTTCCGCTTCGTTCTGTCTGGCGATCCACGCGGTTTGCTTGACTTTGGTGGTCAGCGCGCTGGTAACGACCGCCGTCAGCGTCATGATGAAAAAGGTGATCCAATAATTCGGATCATACACGGAAAAGGTGTAATAAGGCGAGGTAAAGAAGTAGTTGAAGGCCGCGGTTGCGAGAACGCTGCTTGCAATGCCGTACAGGTACCCGTTCGTCAGACGGGCGACCAACAGCACGCAAAGGATATAGGTCACCACAATGTTTGTTTCGGGAAAACTCAAGCGGCGAAAGCCCCAGCCGATGCCGGTCGCAAGGGCGATCAAACCGATGGTGATCAGAATTTGGGCAGGCACCCGCTTCTTGCGTTGATCCATTTCCGTCATACGCGCTCCTTGGCAGACAGCCGGTTCGCCGCCATCCGGTTCGCGGGGTGGGTCAGGTATGCCTCGCGCCTGTACGGCCGTACGCTGATCTCCATTGTACCATGAAACGTTGCGGATGAAAACGCGGCGCGGGATCATTCGCATAGCGATCCAACCGGGCTACGGGGACGTCAAGGCAGGATGAAACGCCAATCCGGGTGATGCGGGCCTTGCCGGCCGATCCCGTTTGCCCTGCTGAACACCTGGCGGCAGTTTCACCGAGCAGAACGCGGCTGCCCGGCACCCGGAAGCGCCCTTGTCGACTCGCGTACCATGAGCTCGCAGGGCAATACCGTATTCGCCGGCACATCGGGCTTACCCTCCAGCTTCCACAGCAGGCGCTGCGCCGCGGTCAGGCCGATCTGCTTGTTGGGGAGGGCTATGGTGGTCAGCGGGGGGTACAGGTAGGCGGCGAAACTCTGATTGTCAAAGCCGACAACCGACAGATCGTCCGGTATGCGCAAGCCCTGAAGGGCAGCCTGCGCGTAGCAGCCCGCCGCCATGGCGTCGTTCATGGCGACGATGGCGGTGGGCGGTACCGTGAGCGCGAACAGCGCCCCGGCCTGTTCGAAGCCCGAGCGGTACTCCCAATCGCCCCAGCGGAGGTATTCCGGCGGCATGGGCAAACCCGCCCCGTCCATGGCGGCGCGAAAACCCGCGAGGCGCTCTTTGGTCACGGGGCTGGCAGGGTGACCGGCAATCAGCGCGACGCGGCGGTGCCCCTGCTCGATCAGGCAACAGGTGACGGCGGCCACGCTGCGCTGATTCTCATACGTCACAGAGACGCTGTTGGGATCGTCGCTGTCGGCATAGGCGAAAACCAGCGGGATCCCTGCCGGCTGGCGGATATCGTCGATGCGGCGGTCGTGCATGGCGACGTAGATGATGCCCTCCACCCGCGCGTCCTCCAGGAGCTGGATGCCGCGGTTGACGGAGCCGATGTACCGGCTGAGCTGCTCGTAGCGGTTATACAGTTTGCTGAGCAGCTGCAAGTTGCTCAGCAGCAGCTGATAGCCGCTTTCCGTCAGCCGCTGGCTGATGCCGTCGACAATCTCCGGCACGGGAAGGCCGCGGATATCCTCCGCCAGCACGCCGATGATGCCGGTTTTGCTGGTCCGGAGGCTCTTGGCGATGCTGTTGAGCTTGTAGTTCGTCAGCCGGACGGCGTTCATCACACGGTCCCGCTTCGCTTGGCTTACGTTCTTCTTACCGCTGAGCGCGTAGGATACCGTTGCCACCGATACGTTGGCCAGTTCGGCGATTTCCTTCATGGTAGCCAAATGATCACCCCTGCCCCGCGGGCGTTCAGAATGGATAGAAATGAAACGATTACCTTCCTGACAGTATAGCGGAATCACGATCGCCTGTCAACCGACGCGATCCGGATGACGGAGACTGATATTGGTTTGTATGCGCATTTGGAGAACAGGCTCAACGAGGCCGTTGACAGACCAATGCGGCCATGTTATAATCCGATCGCAGCAAGTGAAACGATTATATTCATGCCGCGACTGCCGAGCCGACCGCGCCAGTCCGGAGCATACCGGTTCAGGAGCTCGCACCAAGCAGTTTCCGCAGGAAGGTGGCACCGAATGAAAAAACAGACCCCTCTCCCGCCGGCCGGCGTCCGTTTGACGGAAGGCCTGGCGCAGCGCATGCAGCAACTGGTGCGCGACAAGGTGGTGCCTTACCAGTGGGAGATTTTGCACGACCGGGTTGAAGGCGCGGCGAAAAGCCACTGCGTCGAGAACTTCCGCATTGCGGCGGGCCTTTCGGCAGGCGAGCACTACGGGATGGTGTTTCAGGATAGCGACCTGTACAAATGGCTGGAAGCCGTTGCCTACACGCTGGAAGTGTTTGGCGACCCCGCGCTGGAAGCGCAGGCGGATGAAATGTGCGAACTGATCCGCCTTGCGCAGCAGCCGGACGGCTATCTCAATACTTACTACACCCTGTGCAAAGAGGACGGCTGCGCCCAAAAACGGCAAGAAGGATACGAGCCCTGTCGCGTCGCGGGGCTGCCGGACGGCTCCGACGCGACCGGGGAAAGGCTTCCGGGCTTGGGCAACCGCTTTGGAAACCTGCAACAGGGGCATGAGCTGTACTGCGCGGGCCACCTGTTTGAGGCGGCGGCGGCCTATGCCGCAGCGACGGGCAAGCGTGATCTCCTCCAAACGGCCTGCCGTTTCGCGGATTATCTTGTCAAGGTGTTCGGCACGGGGGAGGGGCAGCTCAGGGGCTACCCCGGGCATCAGGAGGTCGAGGTGGGGCTGGTGAGGCTCTACGAGGCCACCGGGGGAAAGCGCTACCTCGACCTGGCGGATTATTTCCTGTCCGAACGCGGCCGCAAGCCGCTTTATTTTGAAGCCGAACGCAAGCGCAAGGGTTTTTGCGACCTGTTTGGGCAGCCGGCATTGTACCTGCCCACCTATGCGCAAATCCACGCCCGCCCGGTGGAGCAGACCGACGCGGTGGGGCACGCGGTGCGCGCGCTGTACATGTACAGCGCGATGGCCGACCTGGCCGCCCTGAAAAGCGACCCTGCCATGGCGCACGCCTGCGCGGCGCTGCACCGCAGCGTAACGGAGCGGCGCATGTACATTACGGGCGCGGTGGGCTCCACGCATGTGGGCGAGAGCTTCACCGGCGACTATAACCTGCCCGACGACACCGTGTACGGCGAAAGCTGCGCCTCGGTGGCGCTGATGATGTTTGAAAGCCGCATGGCGGCCCTGACCGGCGAAGGCGGCCCTTTCGACACCGTGGAGCGCGCGTTTTTCAACCGGGTGCTGGGCGGCATATCGCTCACCGGCACGGAGTTTTTCTACGTTGGGCCGCTCGCGGTTGATCCGGCCGCCTGCCGCGAGAACCCGGACCTCCACCATGTAACGACCGTGCGCCAGCCCTGGTTTGACGTAGCCTGCTGCCCCACCAACATCGCCCGCGCCATCATGTCCATCGGCGGTTATGCCTATGCCGAGGATGGCGATACGCTGTACGTCAACATACCGCTGGCGGCGGAAGTACGGCACGCCGGCCACGCCGTGCGCGTGGAGGGGGAATACCCCTACGGCGGAACGGTTCGCATTACGGCGCTGGCGGACGGCCAGCGCGTACGCCTGCGCCAGAGCGGCCTCGCGCCCGCGGTGGCGCTTACGCTCAACGGCAGTCCGCTGCCGCTCGCAGCGGAGCGCGGTTATCTGATCCTGCCGGAGCTTAGGCTGGCCGACACTGTAGAAGCCACGCTTGCCATGGCTCCGCATTACGTGGCGGCGCACCCCGGCGTTACCAACAACGTGGGCAAGGCGGCGGTGATGCGCGGCCCGCTGGTGTACTGCGCCGAGCAGGCGGATAACGGCGCCGGCGTGGCCGGACTTGCCTTTGCCGAAGCGCTCGCCTGCGAGGAGAGCGAGGCGTTTACCCACGACGGCGCGGTGGCGCTTACCGTGAAAGGCTTCAAAGCCGCGTTTGCGGGTGACGAGGCGCTGTACCGGAACGCTCTGCCCGTGTGGGAAGCCGCGGAGATTCGGCTCATCCCCTATTACCTGTGGGCAAACCGGGGCGAGGGCGAGATGCGCGTATACCTGAACGTGCGCTGAGCCGCCGGGCAAAGGATACCGTTTTCTGATTAAGCGAGAAGCTATGGCGGCAAGCGGTTTCATCGCTGTTTTTAAAGGGGCTCGCCTGCCCGAGGGGTATGCCCGTCCGAAAGAATCCGCCTGCCCGAAAGGGCTCGCCTGTCCGAGTGGTATGCCCGTCCGAAAGAATCCGCCTGCCCGAAAGGGCTCGCCTGTCCGAGGGGGGCTTGCCCGGCTGAGGGGGCCCGCCCGTCCGAAGGACCCGCCCGTGCGAGAAGCTCGCCCGCCCGAAGGGGCTTGCCCGAACGCGTATCCAGCGTTACAGGAGGAAAGCAGGCGCCTTCACCCGGCGTGCGGGAATCGGCCACAGGTCCAGCGTGCCCTCCAGCGACGCGCCGGACCGGCGAACCGAGCGGACCGCGGCGTCGCCGGAACCGTGGATCCATGCTGACGGCTCCACAGGATTTCGTGTGACGGGCCGATACAAGTTACGCAAGGCGGAATCATCCCCGGGAGGATAGGGTCGTTACCCCGAAGCCGCCCTGCGCACACAGGCGTTCGATGAGGTTTGCGTCGGACAGGACAGGTACCGGATGGGACTGCGCCGTTTGCCCTCCCCGCCGAGGCGGAACGAATCCGCGCCGCGTGCGGCGGCACCCGAAACGCCCTGCCGCCCGAAACGCAGGCACAGGATCGGCGACGAAACGCGCTTTTTATTAGGGAATGCCTCCGGCGTCTGAGGTTTACCAGGATTACCGGCCGCCGTTGCCGCGGAGCCTGCTTTTCAGCCGGACAAAGCGCCGACAGGCGGCCCCGCCGGTTTGCGTCAGCCCAGACCTTCCCCGGGGGAGGAAAGGCTGAGGCCGTGCGGGGAGGGCGTATCCAGAAAATCGACCCAGTAACGGTTCGTGGGCTCATCCTTGTCCACATACCATACGAAGCGCCACGTGCTGGCCTCGCCTCCGAAGCTGGCTTTGTCACAGTACCCGTATTCGAGCGGCAGCGCGAGGAACGCTTCTTGGGTGAGGCCGCTGCGTTCCAGCATGGCATTGACCGCGATGTCAAACGCCTGCTGCACGGTGAGCGCCGCGTCGGCGGACAGCGCATACTGGCTGTCCGAATCGCCCCAGAAGGTTGCGTCAAAGGCGACGGACGCGTCCCCGCCATACGTCAGCCGGTGCGTTCCCTGCCCGATGGGCGGGTTCTCCAGCGGATCGGCCACCCCGTTGTTCTCCAGGTTGTAGACGCCGATCAGGCGGAATTCGGGCGCGATCTGCACGGTCAGGCTCACCTGCCGGGTAGGATCGTCCGCCTGGGTCAAATCGCATACGACATAGCGCGCATCCGCGGTCTCCATATCCGTATGGATCGCGGCTTTACTTACCACGGCGCTTTGCAGCGCAACCGCGCTGACGCGCCGCCCGTAGCTTAGCAGCACGTCCTTGAGGTTCGCGGGCAGTACGGAGGGATGGTTGTCGTGTTCGTCTCCGTTGGAAAACGCGTCGGTTCGGTCGACGGACACCAGCCCGCCCGCGCTTCGAAGCTCCATGTAGTATCGCGGAGTTTCGCCGCCCTCCGGCAACCGCACGACGACCTCCCAGCCATATGGGCCAAACTGCCGGACATGGTACCGGTACTGCGTTTCAACGGCCTGCTGATCATCGGGGTACAGCGCGCACAGGTAACGCTTCGCCTGCGCCTCCGCGTCCGCCGCGTTGGTCAGGGGCGTCAGGGACACCGTCGGGCCGAACACGTAATCGGGCGTCGGGTATCGGTCCTTCGTCTGGTAAGGAAACGCGGAGGGGTCGCTGGTCAGCCGTTTCGTCTGCTCGGTGGATTCGGCGGTGGAAAACGCCGCGACGGAGAGCACGATCAGCATGGCGGCCACGAGCGCGGCCGCGATCCGCTGAACCGCTTTGAGGTGAAGGATGGCGTCAACGCGCCGCATCAGGCGCTTGCCCGTCATGGTCATGCCGGTGGTCAGCACGCCGGCGCGGGGCATGTACGGATGCCGGGCGGTGCGGACCAGCGTATCGGCATAGTGCAGCCGCTCCTCAGGCGTCAGCCGCACGGCGAGGCGCTCATCGCAGGCGAGCTCGCAGTCCGCCTTGACCAGGCGCTGCGCCAGCCAGACCAGGGGATTGAACCAGTGCACGGCGCAACATACGCTGCGCAGCAGCACCCACCACGCATCCCGTGCCCGGTAGTGGCTCAGCTCGTGCAAGAGCGCCTCGCTCAGGCTGTCCGGCGGCAAGGTGAGGGGCAGCGCAATCTCAGGCTTCCAAACCCCCACCAGACAGGGGGAGGGCAACGGGTCGACATACCGGACCGGGATCGGTCGGACGCCCAGATCTTTGCAAATCGACTGATACAGCGTCTGTTGCGCCCCCTCCAGCGGGCCGACTGTTTTTCGCCGGAGCCTACGGCGGAAACGGAGGTGCCGGGCGACGAACACGCCCCCCGTGATCAGCGCGCCCGCGGCATAGCACAGCAGGTACGCCTTGCCCAGCCAGCCGTAGGAGGTATACGCGTCCAGCTCGTGGGCGATATCGGACAGGGTTTGCCGCAACGCGGACCCGCTCTCCTCCGCCGAATCGAAAAGCAGGTCGGAGACAGTCGCCATGGTATCCTGATAGCGAACCCGTACCTGATCGGCCACGGGTCGCGCGCCCGCGTCGGTGGAATAGGTGGGGCGCAACTCGTTCATCAGCGGGTTGGGGATGGCGACGGGCAGCAGCAGGCGCACGGCGACCAGCGCCCATGCGAGATAGACCATCCGGCTGCCGATTCGCCTGCGAAAAACCAGTCGGAGCACCATCACAACCAGGATGAGCACGCTGCCGGCCAGCGTCGCCTCCAGCAGAAAATTGAAGAAGGTCATGCTGCGCAAGGGCAGCGATTTCCCCGCGTGAAAGAAATCCAAAACGCTTTGCGGAATCATGAGCGTTCCTCCTTTGCCTTCTGGAGCAGACGGATCATCTCGTCCAGGTCTTGGTCGGTGATGCCGGCATCCTCCACCATGTTGCTCATCAGCATCGTCGGGCTGCCTTTGAACAGGCGCCTGAGCAGGCTTCTGGTTTCCTGCCTGGCCAGCTGCTCACGGTCGATCTGCGGCCGGTAGGTTTTGGGATAAACGGACTCGTCCACGCGGACGGTGCCCTTGGCGATCATCCGTTTCAGCAGCGTTATGACGGTGTTTTTCGTCCACGCGGTTTCCGCATACAGTGCCCGGGTGATGTCCGCCATGGTTTGGGGGCTATGATCCCAAAGCGTTTGCATGATTTTCAGTTCCGCTTCGGAGAGTTGTATGGATGTTTTCACGGCCGTTCCTCCGTACTACATAAGTCTACCATAGACTACAACTGTCTACCGTTCCTGTCAAGAACATAAATGTAAACATTCCCTGAGCAGGGAGGACTTGCCACCGACTCTTTTCCCATTTTTCCAAGGAAACAGGGCGGGATGGATCGGGCGGCGGGCCAACCGCCGTGCCGCCGGGGCTGCCGGTCTCCGACGCAGGCCGATCCGGCAGGGGCGGGAGAAGCGCACGGTACGGGAACGGATGGCGCGGAGCAGGACGGCGTTTGCCCTTTCTAGCGGTACGCATCGTCCCCGATACGACGCCCGCGCAGGATGACGGGCCCGGGCTGCGAACCGCAACGGACCCGCACGTACGTCCGGGCGGTACGGAAGCAAATAAAAAGGCCGACGGCAGCGTGTGCTCGTCGGCCGGATCCTGCGTTTTCCGCTCCGCAGGAATGCATAAGCCCGGAAGGGACATCGCAGGGCGTCGCCTCCCTGCGCACCGCGGCAAGGCTGCGGAGGGTGTGACGCGAAACGCGCGGGTTCCATCGGGAAACGCCGAGCCCGTCAGGCTCAGCCGTCCGCGGGTTCTTTTTTTGGATGCTCCGTCGCGTATTGCTTTTCCCCGCCGGAGAGGTTGTACACATGCCGGAAGCCTTTGTTGATCAGGATGTTCTGCGCCGCGTTGCCGGTGACGCCCTTGTTGCAGTAGGTGACCGTTACGGTATCGCGGTCCAGCGTTTCCGCCGCTTCGCGCAGCTTTTCGTGCGGTATGCTCCTTGCGCCCGGCACGTGCCGCCTGGCATACTGCGCGGGCGCGCGCGTGTCGATGAGCGCATACGGCTGGCCGGAGGCGGCGATCCCGTCCAGCTCGCCGGCGGTCATCAACGGCCTGCCCCGGTGGATGGCGTTTTCCAGAATCATGCCGGTGTACATCACGGGGTCCTTGGTAGTCGAGAAAGGCGGCGCATAGGCCAAATCGAGGTGGAACAGATCGGCGGCCGCGGCGCCGAAGGTGATGGCGGTCGCCAGCACGTCGATGCGTTTGTCCACACCGCGGGCGCCGACAATCTGCGCGCCGAGCAGACGGCCCGTCGCCCGGTCGGCCAGCGCCTTGATGACCATCTCCTGCCCTTGCAGATACTCGGGCCGGTCGGGCTTGATGTTGTGGCACGTCACGGGATCGAACCCCTCGGCGCGGGCTTCGCGCTCACTCAGGCCCGTCTGCGCGACCGTCAGGCCGCACACGCGGAAGATGGCTGTGCCCAGAATGCCGCGGAAAGCCAGATCGCCGCCCGTGAGGCTGTCGCCGGCGATGCGCCCCGTCTTGTTGGCGGTGGAGCCCAGCGGTCGGTAGACGGGTTTCCCCGTGATCAGGTGCCGTTGCTCGATGCAATCCCCGCAGGCGTACACATCGGGCAGGCTGGTCCGCATCCTTTCGTCGACGCGGATGGCGCCCGCCGCGCCCAGCGCCGCGCCCGCCGCCGCCGCCAGCTCCGCGCTGGGCTTTACGCCGGTGGAAACCAGCACCATATCGGCGGGGAACTCGGTTCCGTCGGCCAGACGAACGCCGCGCTCCGTAACGGCCTCAACGGTGACGCCCGTATGGACGGCCATCCCATTTTTTGCAAGGTGCGCCTGCACATGCGCCGCCATGTCGGGGTCGAGCCCCGGGGTCACCTGCGGGAGCTTTTCCAGCAGGGTGACCGCGATACCCAGCCCTTTCAGGTTTTCCGCGACCTCCAGCCCGATAAACCCGGTTCCGACGATGGCAACCGTTCGGGGCTTGCGTCCGTCCAGGAACGCCTTCACGCGGCGCATGTCGCCGGTGTTGCGCAGGGTGAACACATGGCTTTGCGCGATGCCCTCGATAGGGGGCAGGACGGCGTGCGCCCCGGTTGCCAGCACCAGCCGATCGTACCGGTCCGTGAACACCCGATCCGTCGCCAGGTCGCGCACGGTTACCGTGTGGGCGACGGGGTCCAACGCCGTCACTTCATGACGGGTGCGAACCTCCACGTTGTAGCGGCTCCGGAAATAGGCTGCGTCCCGGGGAATCAGCGCGTCGGCGCTTTCCACCTCGCCGCCCAGATAATACGGCATGCCGCAGCCGGAGTAGGAGATGTCTTCCCCCCGTTCGTACACGACGATTTCCGCGGTTTCGGTATTGCGCCTTGCCTTTGCGGCAGCGGATGTGCCCGCGGCGACCGCGCCGATGATGATGATGCGCATGCTACATTCCTCCATGATACGGTTTTGGGCGATTCGCATGGTTTCAGGTTGCGGCCATCGGGGCCGCGTGGGGTCTACCGGCCGTTTTCGCGGGCGGGGAACCAGTGCGTGGTACGGTTGGCGATCTTGACCAGCGTCAGCATCACAGGCACTTCCACCAGCACGCCCACGATCGTCGCCAGGGCCACGGGGCTTTTCGCGCCAAACAGGGAGATGGCCACCGCGACGGCCAGTTCGAAGAAGTTGGAAGCGCCGATCATCCCCGCGGGCGCCGCGACATCGTGCGGCAGCTTCAGCGCGCGCCCGGCCAGATAGGCGATGAAGAAGATCAGGAAGGTCTGCAGGGTCAAAGGGACGGCGATCAGCACGATGTGCAGCGGATTGCTCAGAATCACGTTGCCCTGAAACGAGAAGATGATGACCAGCGTCAGCAGCAGCCCCGCGACGGTGACGTTGTTCCACTTGGGGAGAAACGTCCGGGTGAAGTACGCCTCGCCCTTTTTGCGGATCATCTGTACGCGGGTCGCAACGCCGCCCGCCAGCGGCAGTACCACAAAGAGCGCCACAGACAGCAGCAGCGTATCCCACGGGATGGTCACCCCGCCGATCCCCAGCAGCAGCGCCACGATTGGCGTAAACGCCACCAGAATAATCAGGTCGTTGGTGGCGACCTGCACCACCGTATAGGCGGGGTTGCCCCTGGTCAGGTGGCTCCACACAAACACCATCGCCGTGCACGGCGCCGCACCCAGCAGGATCGCGCCGGAAAGGTAGTCTTTCGCGAGATCGGCGGGGATCAGGGACCGGAACACCACGTAGAAGAAGAACCACGCGATGCCGAACATCGTGAACGGCTTGATGAGCCAGTTGGTCACCCATGTGACAAACAGGCCTTTGGGGTTCTTGCCCACGTCGCGGATGCTCTGAAAATCCACCTTCAGCATCATCGGGTAGATCATCAGCCAGATGAGGATCGCGATGGGGATGGATACGTTGGCATATTCAAACCGGTTCAGGAACTGCGGTATGCCCGGCAGAAACCTGCCGATCAGCACGCCCGCGACCATGCAAAGCGCCACCCAGAGCGTGAGGTACCGTTGAAAAAAGCCGATGCCCTGTTTCGTTTCCGTTGCCATATCGTTGCCTCTCCTTCAGGATCGAGTCGTTCGGGTCGTTCGGGTCGCTTTCGGCGTTCGGGCCGGATCATTCCGGCGGGCTCAGGGCGCGCAGCCTATGTCGCGCGCATCGCTCTCCACATGGGTGTAGCTTTGCAGCAACGCTCCGGCAACGCCGCACCCCGCCCTGTCGATGGCGTAGTACGTCCACTTGCCGTCCCGGCGGGCGGTTACGATGCCCGACTCGCACAGGATTTTCATGTGGTGGGACAGCGTCGGTTGCCCGATGCTCAGCGCTTCCTGCAAACGGCAGGCGCATTTTTCCCCCGTGCAGAGCAGCCGGAGGATGGTCAGGCGGTTTTCGTCGCAAAACGCCTTGAATACTTTGGCGTCCTGGATACGCGCGGCTTCCATGGCGACACCTCACATTGATATTGATCGATTTTCATTATGACCTACGTATCGATGATTGTCAATCTGTTTGAGCGACTTTACCTAGATTTAACCTGAAAGCGAAACGCCGCCCGACACAGTCGGACGGCGTTGGGATCGGGCTGATGCGATCGGCGTCAGCCGCGAACCTTTTGCAGCAGCTTCACAATCTCTTCCGGTTTGAGCACCTTGCCGTAGGCAACCACCTTGCCGTCCACCACCAGCGCAGGTGTGGACATGACCCCGTAAGCCGCGATCTGCGAAAAATCGGTCACGTGGTCGATCGCCGTATCCATGCCCAACTGCGCCAGCGCCGCCTTGGTCGCCGCTTCCAGCGCGTTGCACTTGGCGCAGCCGCTGCCAAGCACCTTGACCGACGCGCCTGCCTCGTGGGATTTGTTGGCCTTCTCCCGGTTTTGCGGGTCGCAGCTGCCGCAGCCGCAGGGTTTGGAAATCTGAATGGTTTTCTTGCCGAACAGTGCCATGGCGTAATTCCTCCTTATGGGTTGTGTGTTTGCGCTGGGTTGAGCCAGGCGGTGGGGCCCTGCTCCCGGGCGCGGCCCGGCTGCCTTCACGGGTTTCGGTTGAGCGTATCGATTTCGGCTTGCTGTTGCGGGGACAGCGATTTTTCCGTAACGCGCGCGATTACAAGGATGCCCGCGAGGCTCAGCATCAGCCGGACCAGCGTGAAGGGCAAGCCCAGGCTGGCCGCCTCGAAGGTCAGCATGGGAATTTTGGTGGTGGACCAGGCCCCGATAAAGATGAAGACGTTCATCAGGCTGCTGCCTTTTCGAAGCATCACGCCGGCAACCGGAAACGCCGCGTACAGCGGGCCGGCGGCCGCCGAGCCAAGCAGGAAGGCGATCAGGACGCCTCTCAGCCCCGACCCTTTGCCGGTATATTTCATCATGGTCGCGCGGTCCACCCACACATCCAGCAGACCCAGCATCACGAAGATCGGCGGGATGACCGCGAGCATTTCCAGCAGGTTTTGCGCGGTCAGCTCGACCGAGCGTTTTCCGATCTCCGGCAGGGCCAGCCCGACCGCCAGGTTCAGAGCCGCCAGCGCCAGAAAGAACCGATACCGCTTCAGCAAGGCTTTCATCTAGAACACCACCCCCATCACAAGCGCCACCGCGAGGGAGAACAGATACGCCGATACGTTGCGCACGATCGTCGCGCGCCGGCCGAACGTTTTCATCTCCATGGGGATCGTCACAATGCCGACCATCATGAGGGTGGAAACGAACGCGGCAATCTGCATGTAGCCGGCGCCGTTTTTCAGCAGCGCGGCCGCCAGCGGGAAGGCCACAAAGCCCGGGATCAGCGTAATGGAACCGAGAACCGACGCCACGAAAACGCCGGCAAACCCGGAGCGCGTCCCGATCAGCCCGGTAATGGTTTCGGGGCTCAGGATCGACAGGGCCAGACCGATCAGGATCAGGATGGACAGGAACTGAGGCAGGATGTTTTCAAAGGACTTCCAGGCTTTGCGCAGCGCCATTTTCGTTTTCCCCCTGTCCTTGAGGAAGGACAGGACGAGCCCGGCGGTGGCCAGCAGATACAGCAGATAGGTAAACACAGGCTCACCTCGTTTATCACATCGTAGGGCGGTTGCCGCAGGGAAGGCGCGGACGGCACGGGTTGAAACGCCGAGCCGAACGCAGGGGAATGTCCGTTACCGCTTGCCGGCGAAGAACCGCGCGAGATGATCCGGCAACCGATACGTTTCCTGACCAGGCGAAGCGGGCTGAACGCTACACACGGCGCTGAGAATCCCTCGCGCAAGCATCTGCTTTGGCGCTACCTCATAGGTATGGCCGTTGTACTCAAACACGCGGCAATCCACGTCGCTGTGGCTGATGGCGCTGCAACACCCGCAGTGGTTCTCCCTGACCCCGGCGGCGATATCTCTGCCGTTGACGCGGACGGTGGGGGAGGCGAGCAACCGATACTGCGCGGCGAGTTCCGCCGTTGCCATCTCAATCTTTTGGCAGCGTAGCGTATACCCGGCCATCGCAAGCGCGGGCGTCAGGGCCGCCAGAACCTCGTCCAGCGCCTGCGCGGTGCCGATGCAGCGGTCGCACTCCGCCAGATCCAGGTACAGGTATTCGACCGTCACGGCGTGCTCGGGTTGCGCAGCGCCGTCACAACCGCACCCGCATCCGGGGGCGCAGACGGCCTGCGCATCTTCGTCGGGTTCGCCGCACCGGCAACCGTCCGCGCCGGTCTCGGCCCGTCTGTGGGGCGGGGTCCAGCAGGTATCTTCGCCCAGGTATGTTATGGCGCCGGTCGGGCAAAGGTTGCCGCAGCCATGGCAGTGGTCGACGCACGCCTCGGGACGGAGCACCACCGGAACGGGGGCTTTGGCCGGGTCGTACACGCCGTGAGCGCATTTTCCGGCGCAGCTGCCGCACTCCGCGCAAAGCATGTAGTCCACGACGGGATACCAGGTTCCGGCCAAGGGGAACCACCTCCTACAGAATATAGGGTGCCAGGAAGTTGAACAGGTACCCGACCAGCAGGATGCCCGTTGTGCAGATGACGATAAACAGCGCGAGCAGCCTGGGTTTGACCGCTTTGCGCAGCAGGATCATCGAGGGCAGGGAAAGCGTCGTGACCGCCATCATGAACGCAAGGATGGAGCCCAGCAGCGCGCCCTTGCCCAGCAGCGCTTCCGCGATGGGGATGGTGCCGAAGATATCGGCATACATCGGCACGCCGATCATCGTGGCCAGCACGACGCCGAAGGGATTGCCGCTGCCCAGCGCCGCCGTGATCCAATCCTGCGGAATCCAGTTGTGGATGACCGAGCCGATGCCTACGCCGATCAGGATGTAGGGGAACACCTTGCGGAAGGTGGCCAGCATCTGTTCTTTCGCGTATTGGAGTCGATCCCGGCGGGTCAGGTCCGGGGAGGTGATATCCACGCGGCCCGCGGTCAGGATGAAGCTTTCCACATACCGTTCCATGCGGAGCTTTTCGATGATCGTACCCCCGAGCACCGCGACAATCAGCCCGACGACCACGTAGATCACAGCGACGTTCGCGCCGAAAACGCTCATCAGCAGCAGCAGCGAGCCCAGGTCCACCATCGGCGAGGAAATCAGGAAGGAGAACGTGACGCCCACGGGCAAGCCCGCGGAGGTGAAGCCGATGAACAGCGGGATGGAGGAGCAGGAGCAAAAGGGCGTCACCGTGCCCAGCAGCGCCGCGACGACGTTCGCGCCCAGCCCGTGGAAGCGGCCGAGTATCTTCCTGCTGCGCTCCGGCGGGAAATAGCTTTGGATATAGCTGATGAGGAAGATGAGCAGGCACAGCAGCACGGTGATTTTTACGACGTCGTACAGGAAAAACTGAAGGCTGCCCACCCAGCGGTTCGCCGTGTCCAGCCCGAGCGCGGATAGCCCGGTGCCCAGCAAGCTGTTGAGCCACTTCATGCCCAGAATTTCGTTCTGAAAAAAATCCCACCCTGCCCTGATCATATCCATGCGATGATGCCTCGTTTCCCAATGATGAGGATACCGGACTGCCTGACGGGGGCGCCGCTTACCGGACGGCGCAATGGCAATCGCGCTGCGCCGAGCGGCGTACGGCGGTCAGGGATTGCAGTAGCGTCTGCGCGTAGGCGCATCCCTTTTCGCTGATACGGTAATGCGTCCATTTGCCGACTGGCGTGCTTTCCACTACGCCCGCGTCTACCAGAATTTTCATGTGGTAGGACAGCGCGGGCTGCTTGATGCCAAGGATTTCGATGAGCACGCAGGCGCACCGTTCTCCACCCTGCAGCACCTCCAGTATCCGCAGGCGGTTTTCGTCGCAGAAAGCTTTGAAGATGCGCGCGTTTTGCGCGTAGGGCGAAAGCATGCGATCACCTCAAATCAAAAAAAGTTGATTCGATGAGAGTATAAGCCTCAGATCAACTTTTGTCAATATGTGAAGGAAAACAATCGCTGCCCGCCGGTACGGGGACGGGGAGCCGCCGCAAGGCCAAGGGCTGCATACGGCACGGCGACGTTCCCGGCGCAGAAAAAGCAGGCAAAGCGCGCTGACGCTTTGCCTGCTGACCCTTGTACCGTATGCTGCGCGAGCTCCGCCGGCCGCCGATCCGGGGACCCGCCGTGAAACGGCGCGGGGCCTGATTCCCGGACGCGGAAGTCCGATGCACCGTGAGGCGCGCCGGCCAGCCATCCCGCCCGGCAGCCGCTACATTTCCACCAGGAAGGGGGCCAGCGGCAGCCCGTTCTCCCCGAATACGTTCACCACGCCGTAGTTGACCCAGGCATATCGCGCCGCCATCGGATACGCCACATCGGCCGAAACAAGGCGGATACGCGTCCCGTCCGGCACGGCGGCGGCACTGCGGAACAGACCGTCGGCCCCGGCCACCTCAAACAGCGCGGGCTCTCCGCTGCAGCGCACGGCGACTGTCAGCTCGACGACAAGCGCGCCCCCCTCGGGATATGCCCAAAGCGCGCGCGGACTGTCCGCTTCCGCCTCCCGCCCGTACATGTGGCGCAGCGCAAGCCGGCACAGCCTTTCGCCAACGGGCTGTTTGTCGGTGGGGTGGATGTTGTCCAGTTCGCCGCAGTCGATCAGCACCGCCATTTCGCAGTTGCGGCTCGCGCTGCGCACGCGTGCCTGCGCCTGCCGAAGCTGCGCCCAGTTGCCGGTGTCCGGCTCGAAACTGTTGTGAAACATGGGCAACTGCGCAAACAGGAAAGGCAGGTCCTCCCCACGGAACAGCCTGCGCCAGCTGTGGATCAGCGATGTCAACAGCGCCTCGTACAGGTCGGGGTGGCGGGTATCCTCCTCGCCCTGATAATAGAGAAAGCCGGTCAGCGGATAAGGCGAGAGGCGGCTTAGCATCGTGTGCGCCAGCCCGGCCGGGCGGAAGGGACTGCGGCCAAACGGCGGAGGATTCCAGGGGCAGGGGCCGAAGCGCTCAACCAGCGCTTGCATGGCGACGCCCGGTTCCGCCTTGCGGGCCGCGTCGATGTGCTCATTCCAGAGGCGCAGGCCTTCCTCGTGCGCCGCGATGGCTTCGTCCATCTGCGCGGGGGTCAGACCGGCGCTTCTTTTATCGCGTTGGGCGAGCATTTGCGTACCTTCCTCCGTTTTGCGCAGCTCGGGTTCCGGAATCCAGCAGGCGGCGGAGGTGCCGCCCCAACAGCAATCCAAGATGCCCACCGCGACACCCAGCGCCTGTTGCAGCCGCGTGGCGAAATGGTACGCGACGGCGCTCATCTCCAGGCAGACGTCCGGGGTGGCAGCCTGCCAGCGGCTTTGGCGCTCGGCTTGCAAAGCGTCCGAATCCAGCCACGCGTTTCTGGGCGCGTTGAAAAACCGCACCAACGGCTGGTCGGTCTGCCGGGCAAGGCGCACCCCATCCCCGGCTTCCCGCAGGCGCATCTCCATGTTGCTCTGCCCGCCGGCCAGAAAGACTTCCCCGACGTACACGTCCCCGAAGGCGACGGTCGTTTGCCCGTCCGTAACGGTCAGGCGATGCGGTCCGCCGGCCGGCATCGGCGGCAGCGTTACCAGAAAGCGTCCGCCCGAGGCGACCGCCTGCGCATGACGACCGTTCAGCTCCGCACGGATGGAGCAGCCCTCCGGCGCGTCGCCGAAAATTCGGATCGGGCGGCCCCGCCCCAACACCATACGGTCGCCAAACACCGCGGCCGGCCGGAAGGCTCCGTCCATGCTCATTTCTCCTTCAGGCAGGCAAGATTACGGTCGATCAGCGAGCAGCGCTGCGCCACGCAGTCGGCCGAACGCAGCGCGTCCGCCGGGGTGGAAAACACGTAATCGGCCAGGCGGCCGATATCGGTATGCGCCACGTGCAGGCGCGTATCGCTGGAGGCGTAGTAGAGGTAAACCTGACCGTCGCGCCGCGCAATCGCGCCGTTGGTGAACGCAACATTGCTCACGTCGCCGACCCGCTCGCCCCCCAGCGGGCCCAACAGCATCCCGCCCGGTTCGGCGATGACGCGGGCGGGATCCTCCAGCGCCGTGGCGAAGGCGTAGAGCACATAGCGCAGGCCGGCGGCGGTGTTGCGCACACCGTGGGCGATGTGCAGCCAGCCGCGCGGGGTCTGAATGGGCACGGCGCCCGCGCCGTTCTTGGCTTCGGTCACGGTGTGGTAACGCCGCGGCGCGATGATCGTCTCCCGGTCGATCACCGCGTGGGTGATATCCGCGCACAGGCCAAAGCCGATGCCGCCGCCCGAGCCGGTTTCAATGAAGCCATCCATCGGGCGGGTATAAAACGCGTACTGCCCTTGGACAAACGCGGGGTGCAGCACCACATTGCGCTGCTGGGGCGAACGCAGGGTTACCAGATTGGGCAGGCGCTGCCAGGCAATCAGGTCTTTCGTGCGCACGATGCCCGCCGCCGCGACCGCGGCGGACAGGTCGGGGTTGGTTTCATCCTTGCTTTCGGAGCAGAACACGCCATAAATCCAGCCGTCCTCGTGGCGTGTCAGCCGCATGTCGTAGACGTTGGTTTCCCCGGGGCAGGTATCGGGCAAGCGCACCGGATAATCCCAGAACCGGAAGCCGTGGGTGGGATGGCTGCTTTCGGCTACGGCGAAAAAACTTTTCCGATCCATCCCCTCGACGCGTGCCACCAGCAGGTAGCGGCCGTCCAACTCGATCGCGCCGCTGTTAAAGGTGCAGTTGACGCCCAGCCGCTGCATCATGTAGGGGTTTGTGGCGGGGTTGGCGTCGTACACCCAGAACGGGGGGATATGATCCCGCGTGAGCACGGGGTACCGATACCGCTCGAAGATGCCGTTATAGAAGGTGACGTCCGGCTCGTTGGGGCGGGCCAGCAGCGTTTCATACTCCGCCATGAGCGCGCCAAAGGTTTTCTGTTGCATTGCCTGATCTCCCTCCGTTCAGCGCAAACCGGGTTCCGTATCGCTTGGGCAAACCTCGCTGTGCGCTTTGATGTAGGCAACGATTTGCTCCGCCGTTGTAAACGCGAGCGCCACGCAGGTGTCGGCCGCGCCGTAGTAGATGGCGATGCGCCCCGTATCCGCGTCCTCAAGCGTCGCGCAGGGAAAGCAGACGTTGGGCACAAAGCCCCGCTCTTCATAGGGTTCTTCGGGAGTCAGCAGGAAATTGCGGCAACGGTACAAGACGCGGCTGGGTTCGTCGATCTCCAGCAGCGCGCCGCCGATGGAATACACGAAACCGTTGCACGTGCTGCTGACGCCGTGATAAAACAGCAGCCAACCTTCCGTCGTTTCAATCGGCGCCGCGCCGCCCCCGATTTTAACGCTCTCCCACCAGGCGACCCCACGGCTCATCACGTGCCTGTGGCGTCCCCAGAAAACCATATCCGGACTGTCGGAGACGAAGATATCGCCAAACGGGGTGTGGCCGCTGTCGCTGGGACGGCTGAGCAGCTTATACAGGCCGCCGATCCTGCGCGGGAACAGCACCGCGTTGCGGTTGAAGGGGATAAACGGGTTTTCCAGCCGCGTGAAGGTTTGAAAATCCTTCGTTGCGGCCATGCCGATCGCCGCGCCGTAGAAGTCGGTGCACCACAGGATGTAGTAGGTATCCTCGACCCGGACCAGCCTCGGGTCATACGCATAGCCGGGCGCGAAAGGCCTGCCCTGACCGTCCGTAAAGGGGATCCGCTCGGGATCGATCCGCCAGTGGATGCCGTCCGGGCTCCTGCCAAGGTACAGATGGGGGACCCCGTCCACCTGTTCTCCGCGCAGGACCGCGAGATAGCCATCCCCGTAGGGTACGGCCGCGCTGTTGAACACGCGCGCCACGCCGGGAACCGGATTGCGGCCGATTACCGGGTTGCGCGAAAAGCGCCAGACTGGCGCGTCGTGGCTGTCGCCGACGGGGCGATCCTCCCAGGGGATGTTGGGCAGGCTGCCCGCTCCCAGTATACGTACGGTTTGATCCATAGGCTTCTCCTTTTGCTGTGCGGTTGGGATAGCGGCCGGGGCTGCCGCCCGTGAGAGAAAGGGGGCGGTCAAGCCCGAACCGGGCGCCGCGACCGTGCGCGGAATGTGCGCTGCCGGGGCTTGCTTCTGCGCAGGAAAAGGGACGGCGGCACGCTGTAGCCGCCATCCTGCCTGCTGCGCGAAGGGCGGGACGCCGGATGCCCGGCTTGGCGCAGGGACAAGGCAGAAACGTGCAGGAAGGCATACCGTTGGATGCGAGAGGCGCGGTTGCCGGTTTCATCAAGAGAGCCGGAAGGCAAGCCGCCGCATCCCAGGGCCGCCCTTACGCCGGCCCCGTCGGTTGCGGGCTTCCCCCCGGCTGTCCGTGCCTGTGGGTCAAGGCATCGCATCCGGAAACCAGCGCACTGTATCCGCCTGCATCGCGTCCAGCGTCGCGGCCGCTTCCGTGGCGTTTGCGCCGGGGGCGGAGAGGTAGACCTTCACTTTCGGCTCGGTGCCGGAGGGCCGGACGATCGCCTTGCCGCGCGCGCACCGGAACACCAGCACATCGCTGGGCGGCAGGCCGTCGCGGCCGGGCAGGTAGTCCAGCACCGCCCCGACCGGTTCGCCCGCGAGCATCCGCGGCGGATGGGCGCGCAGCCGTTCCATTTGCAGCCGCATTCCGGCCGCCGGATCGGCGCCGGAGCCTGTATAGGATAACAGTCGCGTGCCGACGAACCCGAAGCGCGCGTAGAGCGCGTCCCGCAGCGCGGTGAGCGATAAGCCGCGCGCGGCCGCGCGCTGAGCCATTTCGCAAACCAGCACGGCGGCCATCACGCCGTCCTTGTCGCGCACATGCGTGCCCGCCAGATAGCCGCAGCTTTCCTCAAACCCGAACAGAAAACGCTCCTCGTGCCCAAGCGCTTCCAGACGGCCGATTTCCTCGCCGATGTACTTAAAGCCGGTGAGCGTTTGGCGTACGGTTACACCGTATTCCGCGGCGATGGGAAACGCAAGGTCGCTGGTGACGATGGTTTTCACGACTTCCGCATGGCTGGGCAGGGTGCCGTTCTGCGCGCGCGCCTGAAGCACCGCCTGCAGCAGCAGCAGGCCGATTTCGTTGCCGGTCAGGATCTCGTAACGACCGTTCGCCGCTTTGGCGGCGACGCCGATGCGGTCGCTATCCGGATCGGTGGCGATCACCAGATCGGAGTCCGTCCGCTTCGCGGTCTGGATGGCCAGCGAAAGCGCCGCTGGAAGCTCGGGGTTGGGCTGCGGACAGGTGGGGAAGTCCCCGTCCGGCGACGTCTGCTCCGGCACGGTCGATACCGTGACGCCGGGCATCAACCTGAACGCGTCCAGCACCTGAACAAGCCCCGCCCCGTTCAGCGGGGTGTAGCATACCCTGAGGGGGGCATGCGCAAGCGGTGTCAGGCGGCAGGCGAGCGTTCTTTGCAGATAGTCCGCATAGACGCTTTCCGGCATGTCCCGGAGCCGGTCGGCCGCGCGCGCCTCCTCGGGGCACAGCCACGCGAGCTGATCATAGCGCACGGCGTCGATCTCCGAAGTGATCGCGGCAGCGGCGGCGTCGGTGATCTGGCAGCCATCCGGCCCGTACACCTTGTAACCGTTGTATTCGGCGGGGTTGTGGCTGGCGGTGATCATGACGCCTGCGGCCGCTCCCCTTTCGCGCACGGCAAACGATAGCACCGGCGTGGGCATCAGGGCGGGGAATAGAAAGGCGGTCAGGCCGTACCTGGCCAGCACCCCGGCGGCGACCAGCGCAAACGCGCGCGACCCGTGCCTCGAATCATACGCAATGGCAACCGCCCGGCCGCCCGCGCGCTGCAGATACCGCGCAAGGCCCGTGGTGGCGCGCGCGACGGTGTAGGGGTTCATCCGATTGGTGCCCACGCCCAGGATGCCCCGAAGGCCGCCGGTGCCGAACTGGAGCTCGCTTCCAAAGCGCAGGGCGCATTCTTCACGGTTTGCCAGTGCCGCCCGCGCTTCCCGGCGCGTCTCTTCGTCAAAAACAGGCGATGTCGCCCAAAGCTGGGCGCGCTGCGTATCGGTCATCGGCGTGCTCCTCTCGGTTCCGGGCACGGTGGATGGGCGTTGCCCATCACAGCCTCGCCATCAGTTCCAGGCACATGCGTCCGTTGTGGTAGGGGCACTTCCAGGGTTCCACGATCGGCTTTGGCACGGGGCGGCCGTCCGGCTCCACGCTGTTGAACCATTCCGAACCTGCCCTTGGATCGACGAGGTTGCCCATGATGTAGCTCCACACCGCGTCCATCGCTTCGCGGATCGCCGGATCGCCGGTTTTTTGCCACAGGTTGGTCAGGCCGACCAGCGTTTCCGCCTGCACCCACCAGATGCGCGAATCGTCGATCACGCCCTCGACCTGTTCGTTGAGCAGGCTGCCGCTTCGGTAAGCGCGCTGGTATACGCCCTGGGCCAGCGCGGTCGTGCGCGCGGTAGCCTCCGCAAGCGCTTCCCCGTCCAGCACCCGGCGCGCGGCCAGATCGATCAGCCAGCTGGCTTCGATATCGTGCCCGTAGCTTTGCATATCCAACACCGAGCGCATGTCCGCGTCGAAGAAAACCTCCAGCCGGTTGAGCCGTTGGTTGTAGACGCGCTGTGTGACCGTCCTGAGCAATCGGCGGAGGCTGTCCGCCACGGCCGCGTCGCCCGTGGCTTCGTGCAGGGCGGTATAGGCTTCCAGCACATGCAGCAGCGTGTTCATGGTTTTATCCGCGACGATGCCTTTGGCGAGCAGCTTGGGGTGATCGCTCAGCTTGGCGTTGGACAGCGGCTGAAACCGACGGTCAAACGCCTCCAGGCAGGAGACGGAATCCGTCATGCGCGTTTCGATCAGCCGGTACAGCGCCATCGCCTGTTCGAGCGGCTGCGCAAGGCCGCCGGCCATGCCAAAGGCGCATAGGCCATAGATGGCGAAAGCCTGCGCGTAGGTGTGCTTCATGGTATCCAACGGCCGACCGTCGCAGGTGACGGACCAGTAAACCCCGCCGGACTCCGCGTCCCAAAACCGCTGCAGAAATGCGTAAGCCTGACGGGCGAGCGCGAGTGTTTCGGGGTCGCCCGTCGCCTGATAGGCGCGGCTGAAAAACCAAAGGATGCGGCTGTTGAGGATGCAGCCTTTGGGCGCGTCGGCAATCAAGGCCAGATCATACCCCATGTAGCCGTAAAAGCCGCCGTTCCTGTCATCCCGCAAGCCCGCCCAGAAAGGCAGCAGCTTCTCTTTCAGGTGTGCCTCGGCCAGTTTTCCAAGATTCATACGGTTCCAACCCTTCCAGTGAACATGGCCCGTCGGTTCCGGTCATGGGTCGCCGCGCCCGCCGGAAGTGCCGGCGGCAGGGGGAGAAACGCCCCGGCGGGCGGCACGGGCAGGCCGTCGCGCCGCCCATTCAGACAGGGATATGCCGCGCAGGGGCCAGGTTTCCCCGATGGCCGCCCGGACAACGCCTTGGGAAGCGTCCGCCGGCCCGGCTGGCCGCGCAACCGGCGACGGGTGTCCGGTTTCTCTCCCCGGCTGGCCGCCGTAGCCTGCGAAGCCCCGCTTCACAGCCCCGGACAGGCGCGGGCGACGCCCCTTGCCGGACGATGGACGCGGCTGTCCGGCGTTTTTTAGAGGGTGAGGCTCGCCTGCCCTTTCTCCAGCCGGGCGGTTGCCACCGTGTCTCCGTCCAGCACGGTGACCCGGATGCTGGCGTGCTCCCCGGCAACGGTCAAATGAACCCTGCCCTCCGCTTTCTGCGCGGTCAGGGTCAGCGCGGGACGCCCCTGCGCATCCGCCACAGAGGAGACGGAGGCAACGGGCCCCGGCTGATAGAGCCGAACTTCCAAACCGTCCAGATAGTCGTAGTCCGTTTGTGAATCCTGCGCGCCCATCGCCAGAATCGCGCCTTCGCGCACAAACAGGGGCAGGCTGTCAAAATCGTAGCGTTCCTTTTGCCATGCGCCGCCCTGGATCACCACGCCGCTGAGCAGGTGCGTCCAGCGTCCTTGGGGCAGGTAATACTCCACCGTCCCGTCCGCGCGAAACACGGGCGCGACCAGCAACTGATCGCCCAGCATGTACTGCCGGTCCAGCTCCTCGCAGGCGCGGTCGCCGGGGAACTCCAGCGCCATCGCGCGCATCATGGGCAGCCCGGTGCGGCTGGCTTCCTGCGCCGCGGCGTACAGGTAGGGCATCAGGCGGCACTTGAGGTTGACAAACTGACGAACGACATCCGACGCGCGGTCGCCAAACAACCAGGGCACGCGATAGCTGCTGGAACCGTGCAGGCGGGAATGGCTGCTGAGCAGTCCGAACTGGGCCCAGCGCATATACACTTCCGGCGAAGCCATGTCCTCAAAGCCGGAGATATCGTGGCTCCAGTACGAGAAACCGCAAAGCCCCAGCGACAGCCCCGCGCGCAGGGATTCCGCCATGGAGGAAAACGTGCTGGTGCTGTCCCCTCCCCAATGCAGGGGGATACGCTGGCTGCCCACGGTGGCGCTGCGCGCAAACACGATTGCTTCGCCTTCTCCGCGCTCCCGCCGGAGGAGATCGAACACACAGCGGTTATACAGGAACGTATAGTAATTGTGCATCCCAACCGGGTCGCTGCCGTCGGCATAGCGGCAGTCGGTGGGGATCCGTTCGCCGAAGTCCGTCTTGAAACAGTCGACGCCCATATCCAACAGGTTTTTCAGCTTCCCCTGGAACCACCGGCACGCATCGGGGTTGGTGAAGTCCATAAGTCCCATGCCGGCCTGCCACATATCCCACTGCCACACGTCGCCATTGGGGCGCCTGAGCAGGTAGCCCGCATCGCGCGCCTCCCGGAAGAGCGGGGATTTCTGCGCGATATAGGGGTTGATCCACAGGCAGACGCGCAACCCGCGCTGCTTGAGTTTTCGCAGCAATCCCTCGGGGTCTGGGAACATCGCCCGATCCCACGCAAAGTTGCACCACTCGTAGCCCTGCATCCAGAAACAGTCGAAATGGAACACATGCAACGGAATCCGGCGCTCGGCCATCCCGTCCACGAAGGAGAGGATGGTCTGCTCGTCGTAGCGGGTGGTGAAGGAGGTGGTCAGCCACAGGCCGTAGCTCCACGCGGGCAGGCGCGCGGCGCGGCCGGTGAGCGCCGTGTAGTTCTCGATCACCTTCTTCATCGAGCCCCCGCCGATGACCATAAACGTGAGCGATTCGCCGGGCAGGGAGAACTGCGCGCTTTGCACCGCCTCGGAGCACAGCTCATAGCTGACCTTTCCGGTGCTGTTGACAAACACGCCGTACCCCATGTTGGTCACGTAGAAGGGGATGTTCTTATACGCCAGCTCCGACGCGGTGCCGCCGTCCTCGTTCCAGATCTCGACAACCTGCCCGTTTTTGACAAACGGCGTAAACCGCTCGCCAAGGCCGTAGATTTTTTCGCCTACGCCCACATCCAGTTTGACGCGGATGAAATCGCCGTCATCCGTCCGGACCAGACCCATGTGCCGGTCTCCCAGACCTGTCAGGCGCACGCCGTTTTCAAAGAAACTCAAGCGGAACGGCGAGCGGTTGATCACCGCCGTCAGCGTGCCCGTGCCGAGGGTGATGGCGTCCTCCGCCTCCGAAACCGAAAGGGAGACGGGTTCTTCGAAAAGCTCAAACTTGGGGCCTGTGGCGGCGACGCCCTGAAAATGATCCACCGTGACCGAGAGGATGCCAGCGCGCGGCGACCGGAACCCCAGCGTGATCAGGGGCGCGTTGAGGATCATGCCCCGCTCCGTAACGGGAACGTGGGAACAGTATACCGTGTAGCAGCCGTCCTCCCAGCGGGCATCCTGCACCTCGCGGCAATTCACATGCTGCATTCCGGGTTTGGCCAGCCAGAAACCGTCCGTGAACTTCATGCCAGATCACTCCATCCAATACGACATTTGCGGCAGTCAGGCCTGCCGCCGATCCTGCCGGACCAGCGGGCCGCCCGATCAGGCGATTGGGAACCGTAACGGAACCGCAGCGCAAGGCTTCCCGCCGTCGGCGACCCGAACAAGCGACAGCGCCCGACCCGGGTTGCAGGCCCGCCGGGCGCTAAACGGACGGCCCCGCTCGCCGCCCGCCTGCGCGCATCACGCCCGGCAAACGGCTGAGAACGCGGCCGCACGTTACCCTCCTGGGTGGCAATACGCGCAGGGAACCGTACCCAAGTCGCGGGAAGCCGTCGCTCACCCACGGCCATGCCCCCCGCGCCGGGCGTTACCCTTTGACGGCGCCCGCGACCATGCCCTTGATAATCTCGCGGTTGAACACAAAGTAGAGGATCACGATCGGCGCCATCGTAATCAGCATGGACGCCATCTGCTTGGGGTAATCGGAGGCAAACTGCCCCTTGAACTGCGTCAGGGCCAGCGGAATGGTTTGCAGCTGAACGCTCTTCATCAGCACCAGCGCGAAAGAGAACTCGTTCCAGCAACTGAAAACCTGAATGATGGCCACCGTGACCAGAATCGGCCGGCAGATGGGCAGGATGATCCGCCAGAGGGTATTGGAGAAGGTGCTTCCGTCGATGGCCGCGGCCTCCTCCAGCGATATGGGGATGCTTTTGACGAACCCTTCCACCAGAAAGATGCCGATGGGCAGGCCGAAGCTGACATAGGGGAACAGCAGCGTATACCATTTGTCGTTCAGGTCCAGACTGCGGAACACCACGTAGATGGGCACCAGCAGCGAGTGGACGGGGATCAGCATGCCCATGAGGAAGATGACGTACAGCGGGCGGTTGAGCTTGAACCGCACCCGGGAGAGGATGTAGCCCACGATGAAGCTGAACGTCACAATCAGCAGAATGCTCAGCACCGTGGTTCTCAGGCTGTTGGTCATGGCTTCGGCAAGGTGGTAGTCCTCGTTGCTGAGGATGCGGATATAGTTGGTCAGCGTCGGGCTCTGGGGAAGGCCGATGATGTCGGCGTTAAAAACGCGCTTTTCCTTGAGGGAGGAATACAGCATCCAAATCAGCGGAAAAACGCAGGACAGGGAAAACACCCACAGGATCAGGTTGGTGAACAGGCTAAGGATACCGTTACGGGCTCGATGCTTGTTTGCCTTTGCCATCGCGTTACACCTCCACCTGCCGGGTGATTCGTTTGACCAGCCACTGGGAACCGCCGATGACCAGCAGCGACAATACAAAAATGCCTACGGAAATACTGCTGCCGTAGCCCATGTTGCTTTGCTCAAAGGAGATCTTGTACCCGTACATCGCCATCACCATGGAGGCGGTGCCCGGGCCGCCGCGCGTCATGGTGTAGATATTGTCAAAAGCTTTCATGTTGCCCGCGATGCACAGGGTCACGCACACCAGCATCGTATTTTTAATCAGCGGCAGCGTGATGCGCATGGCGGTCTGGAATGCGTTGGCGCCGTCGATCTCGGCGCTTTCAAACACCTCGCTGTCAATGGAGGCGACCGCGGAGAAGATGATGACCATGTAATAACCGATGAATTGCCAGATCAGCGGAATGGTGACGATCAGCATGATGTGCTGCGTATCGTTGAGCCAGACCTCGCACAGGTCCGGACGGCCGACCGTGGTCAGGAACCAGTTGAGAATGCCGTACTTGTTATGGTACACCATAGCCCAGATCATACCGATGCAAACCGCCGATATGGTGCTGGGGAAAAAGCCGAAGGTGCGATGGATGCTCTTGAGGCGGGCCTGACGGGAGTTGACCAGCAAAACCAGAAAAAAGGCGATCCCAATCTGCCCCACGAGGCAGGCGACCACCAGATAGATGTTGTTGCCGAAGGCTTTCCAGAACGTGGCGTCGTTGTACAGCTGGATATAGTTGCTCACGCCGTTGAATGCCTTCTCCGGACCGCCCTTCCATTCAAAAAAGCTGTAGAACAGGGCCGTAACAAGCGGCACGAAGACGGTAAACACATAGATGATCAGGGGCAGCAACAGATAGAGGTAGAGGGTACGCTTCTTGGGCCGGATCGTTTCTAGCATCGTGGACACCTCCTAATACCTTAGGGTACGGCAGAAAAGCCGTTCTGCCCACCGGGAAGCAGACAGAACGGCTTTTCGCATTGCCAGCAGGCTGCCGGTGGTCCTTCAGCCGATCTTAGTAGTTTGCTTCGTACGCGGCTTGCGCGTTCTGGGCAACCTGCTCGGGAGTCATACCGCCGTTGGTCATGGTCTGCAGATCGGTGTTCAGCACGCTCCACACGGCCGAGGTGATGTAGGAGTCGTAGATTTCGCAGGTGGAGGTGTCAACGTAGGACCAGTTGTAGAACGCCTGCGTGATGGCATCCTTGTCGGAGAGGTCCACATCGCCGGCTTTGGTCAGGCCGCCCAGCGCGTAGTTTTCCGCGACGTAGGTGGAGAAGGCGGGGCCGGTGATCTCGTAGGCGAGATCGATGGCGGCGGCCAGCTTGTCGGGATCAGCGGCGAGCTTGGGGTTGATGGCTACGGCGTAGCCGAGGCCGATGTTCTGGGAATCCGGCGCCTTGGTGGCATCGGCGGGCTGCGGGAGCACCGCGAAGCCCATGTTGTTGAACTTCTCCTCGTTGGAGGCCTTCAGGGTCGCGGCGATGTAGGATTCGTCCCAGTTGCCGCCGATGAAGGCAGCGGAGTCGCCGGCGATGAAGTATTCGCGGGCGTCCTCATTGGTGACGGCGTTGAAGTCGGCGTTGAAGATCTTGGTTTCGGTGAACAGACGCTTGGTTTCCGCCAGCGCAGCCACGAATTCCGGATCGGTGAACTTCGCGCCGCCCTTGGCGATCATGCTGGAGAACCATTCGGGGCCGGTGTAGCGGTTGCCCAGCGTGGACAGGAAGCAGGAGTTCATCTGCCACTGGCCGCCGTTGCCAAACGAGATGGCGGAGATGTTCTTGGCGTTGAAGTACTCGGAAGCCTTTTCGACCTCGGCCCAGGTGGAGGGGAAGGTGTCGTAGCCGGCTTCCGCCCACATGGCCTTGTCGTACACCACGACGGTGCAGGTGCCGCCGGTCAGCGCCGGGAAGCCGTAGATCTTGCCGTCCGCGGTGAAAGGGGTGAAGTACGCGGTGTTATAGTCGGCATAGTAGGGGGAGTTCTTGATGACGTCGGTCAGGTCCATCACCAGGCTCTGGGAGGACCAGGAGATGGTGTTCATGCCCTGGAGCAGGAACACATCCGGCAGATCGCCCGCGGCGGCCAGCGTGGCCACCTGGGTTTTGTACTCGGCGTTGGCCAGCACGTTCTGCTTGAGGGTGATGTCGGGATGCGCGGCTTCCCAGGCAGCCAGGGTGGTACGGAAGCCGTCGGAGCCGCCGTTGCCCTCGGACTCTTCGGACGTGGAGAAGTGCATGATTTCCAGCTCGCCCTTATAGGCCAGCGCGGTCGCGGCCACGGGCGTCGCGGCAAACGCCGTGCTCAGGCTCAGCACCATCAGGACGACCAGAACCAGAGAAAGGATCTTTTTCATGAGCGGGTTTCCTCCTTTGTTTCTGCGGCAGTGCCGCATTTCTCTCAAACGGTGCCTTGGCACTGTTATCGATCTGTTTGCAGGGGCTACGGCGCCACGCCGGGCGTACGCCGCCGCTGGTGATTGCCGGACGCCCGGCCGGTAGCGCCAGACGGGTTATCTTGATTAAAGTCCGTCAGGCGCAGGGGGGCGGCCACGCGGGTTGATTGAAACGGCGGAGGGAGCCGGGATGAAAACCAAACCGATTTCGACGACCAGACCGGCCAACATCACGGCCCAAGCAACCACGTCAAAGTCCCTGTATGACTTGAAACGGTGCGAAGGCGGATTGCCGGGACCATCCGTATCGTCCGTACATTCAGCAGGCATACTGCCGACGATTTCGGTCCCTTGTGATGCGTTTGCGAACCGGAACCCGTTCAGGCCGGCGCGGGCGTGTTCCGTTCGCAGCGCCGGAAGCGAACGGAGGTCAGGCCGTACCGTGCGGTTCTTACCGCCGGAATGGCGTTGTACGCTGAGGCTGAAAGGTTACAAACAAAGACTCGGGAACAACATGGCGATCCGTCAGGTTGAACCGAACCTGCGCGCGACAAGGACGGGGCGGCGATTCTTGCTATTCTCGCCATGCGGTGGCGAAAAGGGTTTCGATTTATTCGCTGTCATTTTACTACCGTTTTCACGCGCTGTCAAGGGTAATTTTAAGCCGTATCGAAGCGGGCAGACGCCGGACAATCGAACGGAACACGCTTCAAAGCAAAGATTTATCAGGCGTTGCGGGAGAGCAGGGGGCAGCCTGTGCGAAAAAACCCGCGCCACGGAATTGGCTGACACAGAGGCGAAAACGTGTAAAAATGTGGGTCGAGAACGTTTGCGATATTAGGCTTCTCCCAGCGCCAACCGGTTCTTCCGCGGCGGTCGCCTGACGCGGCAGCGGCGATGGGGCGACAGCGTTCGCGCGTCCAGCCAAGCTCACCGTCTCCGGCCATGAAGGGCCGAGGGACGCCGGATTTCCATCTGGGTATGGGCGTACCCGCGCCTGAGCATGCGACGGACGCGGCGCAAACGCTGATAAGCTCGGGCCGGCGGATACCGCCTGGGGGAGAGGAGAAGCCGTTCGACGGGAAACGCGCCTGTCCTGTTGCATGCTTGCGCAAGGCCGATCGCCCGGAGGGGCATGAGCCCCGCGTCAGCTACGGGCTTTCGCCTGCATACCTTGCCTGCGAAGCAAACCATACCGCGAACGGGTTTGCGAGGAAGGCGGAACGGGTGCCCTGGGCCCGGGCAAACGGCACGGCGATGCAAAAACGGGCTGATTATGACTGGAAACCGATCTCGGTCGAATCCCTTCCGAGCCATGGAAGCGGAAACGGATACCGGAGGTACGGCAGTCAAGGGCGGGAGAAACGCAGGGTTCTCCTCAAGGATAACGCCTCGTGGATCACGCGGAGCAGACCATGCCGAAACGGACGATGCGCACGCGGGACGGATCGACCGACCGACCTGACGCCTTACAATGCGAAACGGCGATCCGCCCGCGCCGGGAAAAAGCCGCGCCTTGCCGGCGCCCGCGATGCGAACCGGGCGTGAAAGCCGATGAGGACTGGCGCGCGTCCGGAAAACGCACCGGTGAACCCTGCGCCCCGGCATCACCGCCGAACGCCGGCTGCCGTCTGCCGGGCGGATATGCGGACCGCTCCGCGCGGCGCCTGTTCGCCGCGAACGATATCCGTTTGAAAACAGGCTTGCTATTTTACCGATTGCGTATTATAATGTGGCACAGGAAAACGATTTCGAACAAACGCAACGCTTCGATCGATCCAAACTTGATTCCTGGCGGTGAGGTGCGAACGTGTCGGTAACGATCAGGGAACTCTCCAGGCGCTGCGGCATATCGGTATCGACGGTCAGCAAGGCGCTCAACGGATACTCGGATGTCAGCGACGCAACGCGCGAGACGGTCATTCAGGCGGCCAAGGAAATCGGGTATTACCCCAACGCCCATGCGCGGGCGCTGAAAACCAAACACAGCTACAACCTGGGCGTGCTGTTTGCAGACGACAAGCACAGCGGGCTGACGCACTCCTTTTTTTCACTGGTGCTGGAAAGCTTCAAGAAAGAGGCCGAGCGCCAGGGGTACGATATCACCTTCATCAGCCACAACATGGGCGATACGAAGATGACCTACCTGGAGCACTGCCATTACCGCGAGGTCGACGGCGTATGCATCGCCAGCATCAACTTTCAGGAGCCGGAGATCATCCAGCTGGTCAACAGCGAACTGCCCATCGTGACCATCGACCATCTGGTGAGCAACCGCACCTGCATTCAGTCCAACAATCTGTACGGCATTCAGGTGCTGATGGACTACATCTACGCAAAGGGGCACCGGCGCATCGCCAATATCCACGGGCAGAAGAACGCCATTACCGACACGCGGCTGGGTTCGTTTTACCGGATGGCCCAGGCGCTCCGTCTGGACATCCCGGACGAATACATCGGCACGTGCGAGTATAACGATCCGCCGTCCGTATACCGAGCCGTGATGCAGATCATGTCGCTGAAAAACCGCCCGACGTGCATTTTGGTATCGGATGATTTTTCGGCGCTGGGCGCATATGAGGCGATCGCCGATCTGGGGCTGCAAATCCCCAGGGATATTTCCATCGTGGGCTACGACGGTATCCCCATCATGCAGCTGCTCAAGCCCCGGCTGACCACCATCCGGCAGGATACCGGCCTGATCGGCTCGGAAGCGGCGCAAAAGCTCATCGAGCTGATCCAGAACCCCAAGACGTCCATCCCCGAAATTGCGGTGATCCCGTGCTCGCTGATTGAGGGAGAAACGGTCGCCACGCTGGAAACGCGGGAAGGGTAATCCGATTTCCATTCGGGAACGCACCAAAGCTCACGAACGGTTTTCTGCCATGACAGGGAACGGCGGCGAAGGCGCAGCGGAGCCACGGCGAGCTTGCGCGACGAAGTCAGGGGGAGACCGGCGCGGCGAGAGGGAAGCGTTCAAGAACTGAAACCGTAGCGGAGGGCGAAATGCGCCGCGCGGCGCGAGGCAACGGCGGAGCTGGAAAAAGGGCATCGACGCAACCGTGCGGAGGTGCCTTTTGCGCGGAAGCGCCGGGGCGTACGCCGCGCTCGGCTTCTGCGGACGCCCGTAAGGCGGGTTGCGCCGACCGAGCTGCACCCCGCTTGTCCGCCGGATGCCGGACGAACCATCCCGGATTCACCCGGCGCTTGGCCCAATTAAGGAGGAATGCGGTTATGAACTACGGCGCATTTGACGACGCGCGCAAGGAGTTTGTCATCACCCGGCCGGATACCCCGTACCCCTGGATCAACTATCTGGGGGGAGAGGACTTTTTTTCGCTGGTCAGCAACACGTCCGGCGGCTATTCGTTCTATCGGGACGCGCGGCTGCTGAGGCTGACGCGGTACCGCTACAACAACGTGCCCACCGACGCGGGCGGCAAGTATTTCTACCTGCGGGACGGCGAAACGGTCTGGAACCCGGGGTGGCAGCCCACGCAAACGCCGCTGGACAGCTACGAGTGCCGCCACGGCCTGGGTTACACGGTGATCACCTCCCGAAAGAACGGCCTGCGAGCCCAGCAGTGCGCCATGGTTCCCCACGGTTTCCGGGCCGAGGTTACGCGGCTGACGCTGACCAACGAAAGCGCGGCCGACAAGCAGGTGAGCCTGTACAGCTTTGTGGAGTTTTGCCTTTGGAACGCGCTGGACGACAACCTCAACTTTCAGCGCAACTACGCCATCGGCGAAGTGGAGGTGGAAAACGGCGGCGCCGCCATCTACCATAAATCCGAATACCGCGAGCGCCGCAACCATTACGCCGTGTACGCCGTCAACACGGAGGTCGACGGCTTCGATACGGACCGGGAGAGCTTTTTGGGCCTGTACAACGGCTTTGGCAAGCCCGACGTGGTCATGGCGGACCAGCCCAGGAACAGCGTGGCGCACGGCTGGGCGCCCATCGCCAGCCATTGCATCCGCCGCACGCTCAAACCCGGTGAAAGCGTCCGGTTCCTGTTTGTCCTGGGGTATTGCGAAAACCCCGTCGACAGGAAGTTTATCGCGCCGGACGTGATCGTCAAGGAAGAAGCCCACGCGCTGCTGGCCGCCTTCCGGACCGACGAACAGTTTGAGGCGCGGCTTGACGAACTGGCGGCATACTGGGCGAATCTGCTGAGCCGATTTACCGTCCGCAGCGCCGATGAAAAGCTCAACCGGCAGGTGAATATCTGGAATCAATACCAGTGCATGGTCACCTTCAACATGAGCCGCTCCGCCAGCTATTTTGAAAGCGGCATCGGGCGCGGCATGGGTTTCCGCGATTGCAGCCAGGACCTGCTGGGCTTTGTGCACCTGATCCCGGAACGGGCGAAGGAGCGGATTGTGGACATCGCCGCCACCCAGCGGCCGGACGGCAGCGCCTACCATCAGTACCAGCCGCTGACCAAGCGCGGCAACCTGGACGCCGGCAGCGGCTTTAACGACGATCCCCTCTGGCTGATCTACGCCGTCGCGGCCCACCTGAAGGAGAGCGGGGAGTTTTCGCTGCTGGACGAGCGGGTCGATTTTGACAACGACCCCGCGCTGGCCGCCCCCATGATGGAACATCTGCGCCGCGCCTTCCGCTACACGGCGGAACACTGCGGCCCGCACGGCCTGCCGCTGATCGGCCGCGCGGACTGGAACGACTGCCTGAACCTCAACTGTTACTCCTGCGTGTCCGGAGAGAGCTTTCAAACCGTGACCAACCACGATACGGGCGTGGCGGAAAGCGTGTTTATCGCGGGCATGTTCGTGGGGGTGGCGGAGGACTACGCCCGCCTGTGCGAGCGGCGCGGCGACGCTGCGGAAGCCGCCTATGCCCGCGAGCGCGGGCAGGCCATGGCGCGGGCGATTGAGCGGCACGGCTGGGACGGCGGGTGGTTCCTGCGCGCGTACGACGCCAACGGTGAAAAGGTGGGCTCCGCCGAGTGCGACGAGGGGAAAATCTACATCGAGCCGCAGGGCATGTGCGTGATGGCGGGCGTGGGGCTCGAAAACGGCATGGCGCAAAAGGCGCTGGACGCGACGCGCGAACACCTGCTGTCTGACTACGGCGTAGTGCTCAACTGGCCCGCGTACCGCAGCTATCGACTCAACCTGGGCGAGATCAGTTCCTACCCGCCGGGCTACAAGGAGAACGGCTCTGTTTTCTGCCATAACAATCCCTGGGTGGTAATCGCGGAAACCATGCTGGGCCACGGCGACCGCGCGTTTGACATCTACCGGCGCATCGCCCCGGCCTACATTCAGGATCAGCAGTTGCACCGCACCGAGCCCTACGTGTACAGCCAGACGGTCAACGGCAAGGAAAGCGAACGGCCCGGCGAGGCGAAAAACAGCTGGCTGACCGGCACCGCGGCGTGGAACTTCTACGCCGTGTCGCAGGCGGTGCTTGGCGTTAAGCCGCAGTTGGACGGCCTGATGATCGACCCCTGCCTGCCCGCGCACCTGACCGAGGTGAAAATCGGCCGCGTGTTTCGCGGCAACCGCTATGAAATTGCCGTAACCAACCGAAGCGGCGGCGAAAAGGGAACGGTTAAGGTCACCGTGGACGGAATCCCCCTTCAGGGGCAGACGATCCCCGTCTGCACGGAAACGGGCAAGGTATTCCGCGTGGACGTGACGGTCGGCTGAAAGCGGGATGGGATTGTCAATCAGGAGCGCCTCCTCAGGCACGGCGGCTTTCTCCCGCGGCTGTGTCGCGGAAGGTCGACGCAGCCCCGCTACGCCTTCGCTCCCCGTCCCGGGAAAAACGCGCCTGTGCTTTGACGCGTTCCTGCATGGATATCCCAGGACGTTTCGGGCGGAAAGCGGCCGATGCCGTGACCTTTCGGGGTTGCGCCTTGGGAAACCGCCGCGACAGCGAGGCGGGATGCCGGAACCGTATGAATCCGCGACCCGCCTGGCCGACGTGCCAAACCCTGCCGAACGCAAGCCGGACAATGGGACGCACCTGCGCGTACAGGTTCTGCGCAGGTGCGTTTGACGGTAACAGCCGCCGCTTGCCGCATGGATCGGGAACGCGCGCGCCGCGCAAGCCCTACGGAGGCTGCTCGTCCAACAGTTGCCCAACCCCATCCCGTCCGGGATTTTACGCGACGACATGAGAAGTAAATCATATTCGGCCCGTATTCGGCCGGGAAGCCGATCCGCGCCATACGCCTGCAAACGGGAAGCGCGAACGGCATGCCGGGAGCCGGTTGCCAACGCGCGCCCGCGGCACGGTGATGCTTGGGCGCGCCTCTGCCTTCCGGCCGTGCCGACCGAGCCGTTTATTTTGCGCCGATGCTCAGCAGGGGATACCAGAGATCCTGCTCGTCTGCGTCCATCGCAAGCGCGACGCCGGCGTCGCCCGTAGCGGGGTCGACAATCCCCACGGACAGGGCGCAGCCATCCGCCGGGAGCATTTCCTTTGGCAGGGTCGTTTCAACCGCGAATGCTTCTCCGGGCAGAACCTCCGCAAGGCGGAAGGGAAGCGGCCAAAAGGCGCGCGCACCGTCCGCGCCTTCGATGCGCAGGGTTGCCGGCCAGTCGAAATAGAACGGCGCGATACCATCATTGTGCCAGACCAGCGTAAGGGACAGCCCGCCTTCGGACGCGTCGGCCGCCGTGCAGCGATCCACGCGCAGGCGATAGCCGATCCGGTTCATCAGCTGGTCAAGCGCCTGCTGCGCGTCTCCGCCCCGCGGCACATCGGAGAAACTCCCCGGCCCAATCCAGCTGGTATGGGACTGCGTAAACAGGTCCATGGTCTGAGCCCAAAGGGAGTCCAGCAGCGTATCCCGCTTCTCGGCGGTCGCAAGCTCCCCGCCGATGGGCGCGGTGCGCCATGCGTCCGGCATGGGCAGCAGCAGGCTGTTCCCGTCCGCCGCGCCGTTGCCGTCGCCCAGCATGATCCAGTCCAGCCATGTCCGGGTGGAGGACAGCGAACCCGCAGCGTCGTTGTAAAGGCCCATCCCGCGCTGCGCGGCGATGGCGAACGGGCGGCGCATCATCAGCTTTGCGTTCGGGAACGCCGCAAAATAGGGCAGGACGTATTGTTCGCAGACCTCTGCGGGCGGCATGTCGCCGATTGCCTCATGCACATGCCACTCGCCCCAGTGGCCGAGGGAACCGAGCTCCACATAGGCGATCAGGGGATCGTCGCCGTATCGTTCCCCAATGGCCGCGATCGCCTTGGCGTGCGCTTCGATCAGCAGCGGGTTTTGATAGTCGGGGCTGTACCCGCGGCCGTAGGACACGCGGTAGGCGATGCCGTCCTTCCCCGTCGCCTGGTAGAGCCATGCGGGGATATCCATGTGCTTGCGGTCGCCGGGCACGTCCATCACAAAGCGGAAGATCACCCGTTTGCCCAGCGCGCGCCAGAGCTTGAACTGATTCCGCCGCTCAAAGCCTGCGAAATCGAAACGGCCCTCTTCCGGTTCAAAATCGGCCCAGGTCAAATCGGCGTATACCAAAGTGAAAGGCTGCTCGTGTTCCGGCGCGTCGTTGGCCCATACGGCATTGCCGATGAACGGGTTTTGCAGCACCGCGTCGCTGGCCGGATAATGCGCCGTGACCGTCCAGGCCCTGGCGCAGGCGCAGGGCAAAGCGATGCCGACCGTCAGCAGCAGGCCCGCGAGCAACCGAATCAAACCTTTCATAGGCGCCTCTGCGTCAGTCGATGTAATCGCCGCTGTACTGCACGACGGTAAGGTCGCGGATGCTGTCCATCGTGCGGATGCGGTCCACAAAGGATAGGTCATTTTTACGGACGCGAACCTCCACGGCCATTTCCACGTCGTCCTTGCGCAGGGTCTTGGATTTGATCCGGTACGGGTGCGTGCCCAGCGCCCTGCGCACGGCCTCGTCGACGCCTTCGCCGCTGTAGTGGATCAGCAGGATGTACATTTCGTCGCGCGCGTGTTTGCGGCGCGAGAGCAACAGCAGCAAAACGATCATGATCACCGCCACGAGCACCGCAATATAGACCATATCCGCGCCGATGGCGATGCCGGCGGCAACCGTCCAGAACAGGAACAGGAGGTCCATCGGGTCTTTGATGGCCGTGCGGTAGCGCACGATGGAGAGCGCGCCCACCATGCCCAGCGACAGCACCACGTTGGACTGGATGGTCACGATGATGGAGCAGGTCAGCACCGTCATGCCCGCCAGCGATACCGCGAAGGTGCGGCTGTAGACCACGCCCATGAACGCCTTGCGGTAGATCGCGAAGATGATCAGCCCCATCGCCAGCGAAAGCCCGACAAGCGCCGCCGCGTGCAGCACGGAACTCCAGGACACCCCCTGCAGGAACCCGCCCGCCTCCAATACCGATTTTTTAATGATATCCTGAAAAGTCAGCGTGCCTTCCATACAAGCCCCTCCGTTCGATTCTGGTTTCTCGACCGTACCGCCGCGTCGCAGCAAAGCACGTACTTGGATGCCGCCGTCAGGATGCTCGCGCGCGGCGGCATCAGGTCGCGCACAAGCCGTGGCAGGAATTCCGTATACTTGACTTCCATGATCATCTGGTCGGCGGGAAGCACCTCCACCGTCGGGAGCGCCGCGTCGAACAGGTCCAGCGTGCCAAAGCCCGCCCGGACGTGCTTGTCAAAGGTGACGCGCACGTCTCCGGAGATCTGGACGAACGGCTCGCGGTCGTAATCCACGATCACCCGCGGACGCATCAGGCGCGAGGTGAGCTCGCAGTAGAACTCGCGCAGGAGGTTATCGTCGCTCTTCTCCAGAAAGGCGTAATCGCCCACGAGGATCAGGTCGACTTCCGCTTTGGTCAGCGGGGCGCTCTCCTTGCTGACGTACTGGCCCACCTTGCTTTTTCGCTCCAGGTGGATTGCCGTCTGGCTGCAGTTGTACACCCGGATGCGGTATTTGCGGCGCACGAGGACGCCTTCGTCCTTTTCCTCGTAGGCGGTGTTCCAGTAGTCGTCGAAGTACAGGCTGCGAATCCGGTACTCGCCGCTTTCGCCGACGTTTTGGTCGCGCTGCATCGCGCCGGCCATGCGCGTCCGCAGCAGCGCCCAGTCCGGCAGGTTGATGAGATACTTCAGCTCATGGCGGTAGATCGGCTTTTTCATCAGGGGTTGAGCACCTCCCCGCCTGCGGTCACCGTGAAGCGCCGCATGCCGTAGTGATCCGCGCCCACGCCGGAAAACCAGTCGAAGGCTGTCTGGGTTTTGCCGCTCTCGTTTTGCGCGACGACGCGCCAGTAATAATCGCCCGCCGGCAGCGCGGGGATGGTTTCATGCAGCTGCAGCATGCGCTGTTTTTCGTAGACGATGGCGTCCGCGGCAAAGGTCCAGTCGGTGGCCACCTGCAGGTTATAGTAGATCAGGCTGGTGTCAAAACTGTACGCATCGCCCCACGGAAAGGTCAGGCTGCCGTCCGCGGCCGTCACGTCGCCCAGAAAAAACGGCATCGGTTTGCTCAGCGATTCCACAAAGTACCGGTAGGCGGTGGTCACATCCCCGGGCATGCTCCGGTAGAGCCGGGCCAGTTGGGCGGCCGTCCCGTTGAGGTGGATGGCGTCGGGCATCCGGCTGGTGAATGTATCCACGACCGTGCGGTATCTGGCGATTTCCGCCGCGATGACCTCCGGCGTGATGATCGCGCGCAGCTCCTCCACCTTCGCCGCCAGCGCCTCGCGGTAGGAGGTCACGCGCAGCATGCGATTGAAGAGCACCATGCCCCAGTAGTTGGATACGCCGTACGCCCAGTCGGGCCGTGAACCGTCGTCTTCATAAATCGCGGCTTCGGAGAAGGGCAGGCAACCGTCGCCGTCCCAGCAGATGAAGTACCAGATATCGCTGTTGACGGGGCTGTAGAGCATATAGTTCTGGGAGTTGGTGTCCGTGTTGCCCATGAGGATGTTGTACGCCAGGAAGCTGGTGATGTTCTCCAGGTTAAAATACTGCCCGACCGTCCGCTCAATCGGGATCGTATCATCGTTCACGGCGTCCAGCATCGCGATCAGCTTGGCGTGATCCTCCGTGGTCTTGGGCTCCAGCACCTCGCTGAACACCGCCAAATCGTACAGGGGGTCGGTCGCCAGCCGGATTTTGTCCTCGTAACGGAAAAACTCGTTCATGTTCGCCTTGTACAGGTTGCCGCCCCGGCTGAGGCCGTGGTTGCGCAGGTAGCGGCCGTTGGGCAGTTCCACCTGGGTGAAGAGGCCCAAATCGGTAAAGGCGGTCTCCCCGGCGGTTTCGTCCTTGATGAACACACCGACAAACTGCGTGCGCAGGCTGGTCATATCCGGCACCTTTTGCAACAGGGTGAAGAAGAGCATGTTGCGCAGGCGCGAACGGTCATAGGGATGCTTGTTGATGGCGATCGCGCGCTGCCCGCGCCAGAGTCCCGCGCTGGCCATCAGGTCGATGCGGTAGGACTTCTGCGGCGCGCCGGTGCTGGAGCGCCCGCGCACGTTGAAGGTCGCGTTGGCGAGCGTTTCGCCAAAGCCGATCTCCTCAGGCAGCGGGCCATACTCGTCGCCCACCTGAAAGAGGATTTCCGACTTGATTTTTTCCACGTTTTTCATGCCCTGCAGGTTCAGATATTCGTTGACCTGCGCAAAGGTATGGTTGGTCGCGTCCGCCGCGTTGCCGCCCTTGACGGTGAGATAGAAATACACAAGCGACGTGCCGTCCTGCTGCGCGTACAGGGCAGGATCGTCCGTCAGGGGCAGGCTGTCGATCTCCGGCACCGGAACCTTGGCGACGGTGCGCGCGGCGGTATCGTTCAGCGTATCCGTAGCGGCAGCCGGTTCGTTTTGCGCAACGCAGCCGGTGAGCATACAGCCAAGCGTGAGAATCCCAAGCAACAGGAGAACCCTCGTGCGCCTCATCTTGATATCTCCTCTTTTCCAGCCGTTTGAACGATGGGAGAGGCAAACCGTTTGACCCGCTCGTCCAGCCGGGCTGCGAGCCTGCCCGGCCAGCGATCCTGGCGCGTCGCCAGGATCGGCTGCCCGCAAAACACGTGGTAGTCGATATCGCGCACGTAGGTCAGCAGCCGCAAAACCCCGACCATGTACATCAGGATTCCCGCGACCGTCATACCCAGCCCGTAGGTCAGGGGGGAGCGGTTCATCGTAAACAGGGTGCCGGCCAGGTTGACGACGAAGTACACCGCGCAGGTGAGCAGCGCGCCTTTGCGATCGTTGAAGTAAAGCTGCAACAGCATGAAGCAGTTGCCGATGGCGTAAGCGCTGTAGCCGATGCACATCACCTGGAAGATGCCGATCATGTCCCGGGTAAAGCCCAGCGATTCCAGCAGGTATCGCCCCAGGATGGTGTAGACCACCATGATGAAGAGCTGCACCTCGGTCAGGCGGAATATTTCCTGATGCAGGGCCTTTTCCATGTTCTTGCGGGCGAGGCGGATTTCCGCAAGGGTGCCGCCGTTGGTGATGGCGGTGAAGTACCGTTTGTACCGGAGGTAGAAGTTGACCTCCACCGATACCACAAAGTTAATGCCGGTGGGCACCGCTACCAGATAGGCAAAAAACGCGGCCGAATCGTGCAAAGGCGCGTGCCGGAACTGCCCGGCCACCAGATCGCCCAGCGGCGAAAACCACATGACGATCAGGTGCACAAACGCGCCCGCCATGCTCAGGAAACCGACGAGTACCAGGTCGGGGTATCGGCCGATCCACTCCACGAAGGCCAGCAGGCTTCCGGAACCGACCGGGAAGATGCTCAGCAAAACGCGGTTGAACGCGACCAGCATGACCCCGTACCCGCAAAACAGCGCGGCCATCACGGCGGTGGTGGGGCGTACGCCCACGGACAGCAGCGCGCCGCCCAGCAGGAACACCGCCGCAACCCCGCCCGCGAACCCCAGCAGGATCCGCCGATAGTCCTTGGCGGCCGTAATGTAGGCCATCTGAAGCCATACCAGGATCAGCGTGATGAACAGCCCCCAGTTGAGCAGCCTGTCGAGGACCGGTATGGCGTGGGCGGGCCACAGGAACGCTCCGTAGGCGACGCCGCCCACCGCCATCAGCAGGGACGAACCGCCAAACAGGGAGGGCAGGACCCGCTCCGTCTTTTTCTGGTAAAGCATATCGGCCACATAGCGGGATAATAACATCTGCAGCAGGGAGCTGACGAGCAGCGACCCCAGCATGGCGTACACCATCAGGACGACCAGCGTTTCCGTTTCCTGATCGGTCGCGCCGAACGCCCGGACCAGCCACTGCACGCCCACCATCATGAGCACGGCCAGCATCATGGTTCCGGCGGTGATGATGCCGGCATAGGCGTAGGCGCGCACCTTGGCGATGGCGCCGCGGCCCACAAACAGCTTGCGAAGTTCAAATCCGATGCCCGCCATTATCCCATCCACCTTTTTGCGGCGCTTGCCGTCGCCTCGTCATACAGGGCCAGATAGTGCTCGATCATCTGCCGGTGGCCGTACAGCTCCGCGACGCGCCGCTTGCCGTTTTCGCCCATCTGCCTGCGCATGCGCTCGTCGCGGCACAGCGTCAGCATCGCCTCGGCCAGCTCGCTCTGGTGCATCACGGGCACGCACAGCCCGGCCTGGCCGATGCCGTCGTTGATGCCGTCCAGCAGCTCCCGGCAGCAACCCACGTTGGTCGTCACGGCGGGGCGGCCGGCCGCCATCGCTTCCAGCACGGCCAGCGGCTGCCCTTCCGAGATGCTGGTAAGCAAGGTGAAATCGATCCTTCGCAGGTACGCCGCGACATCCACCCGGCCGGTGAAGGTCACGTTGTCCAGCTCAAGGTCCTTTTGCAGCTGCAGGCATTCCGCGTAATACTCCTCATCCTCGTCCGTCGGGCCCATGATGTGCAGGCGCACCTTCTCCATCTCGGCGCTGACCATCGAGAACGCGTAGAGCATCGTCTTGATGTCCTTGATCGGCACGATACGCACCACGGCGCCGATGTCGATGGTTCCGTCCGGTTCCTTGAGGGGGATGCCGGAAAACCGCTCGATGTGCACCCCGTTGCGGATGACGGCGCACTTGTCGGTGGGGCAACCGATTTCCTGCTGGGTCTGGCTGGCCCGCAGGTACAGCGAGGTGACCCTGTCGGCGCTTTGGTAGGCGCAGCGTGTGAACATGTAGAACATGTTGATCCACAGATCCTTGAAATGCGGGGGAACCCAGTCGGTGCGCAGGATCTCCTCCTCGCGCTCGCGGGTGTAGATGCCGTGCTCGGTCAGCACATAGGGCTTGTGGAAACGGCCGGCCGCCATGCTGCCCAGCACGCCCGCGTACCCGGCCGAAACCGAGTGGTACAGGTCGGCCTCGGGCGGCGGGCAGCCCAGCAGGTAGAGCAGCGGCAGGAACATGGAGCGGATGTTCCAGAAGAAATCGGTAAAGCCGACATAGGGATAGCTTTCGCCGCAGATAGCCTTCAGGATTCGGAAAAAATCCCGGTTGAGCAGGAACTCGACGCCCTTGAGGCGATCATCCCGGAACAGCCCGAAAATCTCCGACCAATCCGGGTTTTGGCTGGACAGCATATCGTGGACGGCCTTCTGCTGCGCCTGGGTGAGCCTGTAGCGGCGCGGGTTCTGATGGAGCGTTTCATGCGTAACCGAGTCCAGGTATACATCCAGCACCTGCACCACGTTGGGCGGCAACTGGTAGGCAAAGTGCCCGCGCTGCTTCTCCTGCGCGCCGATGGCCCAGACGACGAACTCATGCTGCGGCATCTGCTGGATCAGCTCCTGCAGCCAGGAGGACACGCCGCCCGGAACCAACGGATAGCAGCCTTCGGCGATCACGCAGATTCTCATGACGCCGCCCCCCACACGATTCGGACAACCGCCCGGTTCGCCTTGATCCAGTAAAAACCCTCCGACACCGGGTAAAGCTCTCCGCCTTCTACGGAAACAGGCGTTTGACGGGTGCGCAGCGCGAGCCACGCCTCGTCGTAAAACGGCGACAGGGTAACGGTCATCCCGGCAGCGTCGGTTTCGCGCGCTACGGTGAGGCGCGCATACCGCTGCACGGCGGCCGCGCCTTCCGATGCGGTCATGAAACGCAGGCTGGGGTACGCGGCGCGGATGGCGGCGATTCTGTCGCGGAACGCCCGGTAAAGCACAGCCCAGCTCCGGTTGCCGCTGCGCAGGGTGTCCAGAATGTCGTCCGGGTGGATGAAGTGGGAGAGAACGCCGTGCAGGGCCAGTTCCTGCGCCAGCACAAAGGAGGTGAAATCGTCAACCTCGAAACCCGACGTAATGCGCGGCTCGTCCACGATGCCGTCGGGCGCCTCGCAAAACTCCTGAATCAGGGCGTCGTTGCCGGCCTCCTCGATGTACAGGCCGGAAATCACCCGGATATCCGGCAGCGTGGCGATGAGCGTCTGCCGGCCCAGATCGCTCAGGTAGTTGGAGGGCGGCACATACGTGCTGAAACGCGCGTTGAGGAACAGCGTCTTGCCGTAGCGTTCCAGCTCCAGCAGGCTTTGGGACATGGCGAGGGACGACGGCCACGTTTGATAGTCGATATCGCCGTAATGGAAGCCCGGCGGGCAGAGGGGCATGTGGTTGTAGCCGTGCAGGCCGATTTCGCCGCCCGTATGCAGCAGTTCCGAGGCGTAATACTTTTGCAAAACGTCGTCCACGCCGCGCGCGTCGAACGGGCCGGTCACGTTGTCGTTGTAGGTTTCGATCAGCACGCCCGTGTAGAGAACCTGTTCGTCCCACGTCAGCTGTTTCATGTCGGGCCACCAGTGGTTGCGGTAGAAGCCCTGAATATCATAGCCGTATTCCTGCCGGAGCCTCTCGTCAAAGCCTTCCGGCTGGGGCGCGGGGAAATCGTCGATAAACACCATGCCCGCGTTGATGATGGGATAGACCAGCGTATCTTCCAGCGCGGACAGCGCCGAGAGAGCAAAGCCGCGGCCGCCCTTGTCAAACATCAGCGTCGCGTTGAGCACCACGACGCGCCCTTGGCCTGCCGGGCACTCCCACAACAGCGGCAGCGCGAGATCGTCGGCCGTGACGATGTGCACGGCGCAGTCCTGCGACAGCCGCACCGGGAGGGTATAGTCGGTGAGCGTGCCGTTCTCGCTGTAGGTTACCCCTTCCCACATCGGCAGCAGCCCGGTGGCATACGCAAAGGAACCGTAGTTCACATATTCGCTTCCGAATTCGGTGATCCCGAATTTTCGGTACAGCATGCGAAACGCGTCGTCCACCGCCGGGGTCATCAGCACGCCGAAATGCCCGCCGGCCTCCATCCAACCGGACAGGCGCGCCACCTCGCCGGAAAGCGGCGCGAGCGACTGGCTGCAGTACAACAGCGCCCGCACGCCGGTCAGGTCCGGGACGGGCTGGGTTGAAAGATCAAAGGTCCGGTAGGGGATGCGCATTTCCGAGAGCACATCGGTCAGGGTTTTAGCGAAACCCATCTCCGTTTCGTTCGCGCCGTTGCGGGCTACAAGCACGTCGGCGGTTTGGGTTTCCATCCCCTCGCGTTCGGGCGCCTCGGTTTGAAGCATCGCCAGAGTGGCGCTCCGCGCCTCCAGGGTCAGGCCTTCCCGCTCGACCAGCAAAACGCCGGCCAGCAGGACCATCACCAATACCGGCAGCAGCACTTTGAGCAGGACGTTTCGTTTTTTCATGCCTGCAACCCCCTGAAGAAGAGCAGGTGCTCGCGGCCCGCGCCGGTAAAGTCGATCTGCTCCGCCTCCATGCGCTTGAGCAGCGCGCGCATCCCTTCCTGATCATGCGTTTCGGCGTAGACGCGCATGGCTTCCAGCCACGGGCCTTCCTCCATCGGTTGGAGGCGGATCAGCATATGCGCGGCGTTTTTGGCCTCCTCCGCCTGCCGGAGGGCCAGACAGTTGCTCACCTTGATGCGCAGCAGCGCGGCGTCTGTTTCGATCGACAGGGCGTTGCGGAGCGCCTGTTCCAGCAAAAGCTGCTGCCTGCGCAACAGCTGACCTTCCAGCAAACCGCTTTCGCAGTACCGGGACAGATGCTCCACATACCGGCGGTGCGCCGCCATTTCCTTGGGACGCTTCTCAAGCTCCAGCTGCAACTGTTGCAGTTCCAGCTGGAAATGCCGCTGCAGTTCCATGATGGAGGCCGTGGCGTAGTGCGCGGTTTCCGTATCGTCGTTAAAGCGCGCGATCAGCAGCAGGTCCAGATAGCGCATCGGATCGGAGCGCAGGATGTTCATCATGATGTTGCGCCGCTTCTGCGGATCGTTGATCAGCAGCGCTTCTTCCAGCGGCACGGTCAGGTCGATGGAATTGCGGGCCACGATGTTGAGGCGGTGCTTGTCCTCCTGCTGGGTAAACCAGCCCGCGTCCGGCGGCGTGCGGCCGTAGGCCCGCACCAGCGCATACGCGGCGATGGGCCCGAAAACCGGGATCAGGAGAATCCACAGCGCGTGCGAGATGAGGAAGAACCGCTTCTCCCGGCGCACGGTAAACAGGAGAGCCGCGCAAAGCAGCTCGTGCGCCGTGATCAGCAGGATGGCAAGGTCAAGGTCCGTCATCGCGCACCTCCTAGGATACCACGGCGCAGCGCAGCCCGGCTGAAAGGAAGCGCCGCTCGATCTGAGGCATGTTGTCCAGGCTGGCCTGCGGCAGCAGCACATAGACGCGGCCGTTTTCCAGCTGGCCCGCGATATCGGTGCTGCGCGTCGCGCGGCCGATGCGGCGGTCGAACTCCGCGAGGGAAGCATTGGCGTCCAGGCTGGTCACGTACAAAAGCAGATAGGATGACGCCCGCTGCTTGCGCATCTGGCTGTAAACGCCCAGCGTCGCGCGGAAGGGCTTGTCCGCCAGAATGTGGGTTTCGTCGATGTACATGTCCTGCGCGGAACCGAAGTAGTTCAGGGCCCGCGTAAGCGCGGACCGCACCAGTCCGGAGACGACGCTGAACAGGTTTTGCCGGTAGAGCGTTTGCTGTTCGAAGGGCACATCCCAAAGCGCGATCATCGCGATGGTACGCCCCTCCTGCAGCAGCGCGGCGCAAAACGCCGGGTAGCCCGGCTCAAGCTGCGTATTGGCGAAAATTTCACCGGTGGTGAACATCCGGTTCATCAGCGGGTATTCCCGCATGTCCATGGAGCGGGGGAGGGCATCCATGGCGCGCGAGTGCACCACCAGCCGCACGAAGGAGGAGTCCGGCGCGCAGGAATACAGCGCCACGCTGCGGTTCTGCATCACGTCCTCCAGCACATCCAGGGTGGACAGGAAAACCTGTTCCGGTTGCAGGGTGTCCAGCTCCTGGGTGATGGCATAGATGCGCCCGTAGCTGTCGCGGAAACGCATGACCTGCTCCTGAAGAGAACTGCGGTCCGCGTCCACCTGCCTGTACATGGTCTGGATAAACTCGGTTTCGGCGTCGCGCTGTTCCTTCTCCATCCGCATGGATTCAAGATTGTCCGTATACTTGTCGTGCAGGTAGCCAAACGCGCCGCCGGCCAGCAGGTACATGGCCAGCGGAAGCCAGTTGTCGTTGTTGTAGAGGAGCAGGTACAGATCGTTGCCGGCCAGCGCCCAGCCGGCGCCGTAGCCGACACAGGCGACCAGCCCCGCCGTGATCCCGATGGGTTTGCCGTGCATGTAACCCATCAGCACCACGTAAAACAACCAATAATCGATGGTCCGGAAGGCGATGCTGGGGTCGGAGAGACGCGACAGGCCTTCGGCAATCGCCCCGAACAGGATCAGCTCCACCCAGGGCAGGGCGCTGCCGAACAGACGTCGCAGCGTTTGCCCGAAGCGCCGCCGCAAGGTGAGCTTCCCCTGCGCCAGCGATGTCCTGGCATAGATCGTATCCAGCTCGGAAACCCAGCGGTGGCGGGGAATCCAGGCCGTGCCCAGTTTGGCCGCGGCGCACTGCAATGTGGGACGGGCGGCCGCGCTTCCCAGATAGGTGGCCTGCAGCGCCGGTAAAGCCGTTTGCAGCTTTGAAACGGCAAATTCATAGGAAAACGGCTCGCCGTACGCCAGGTGGACGACGCCGGCGCTCTTTTGGTCCAGCGCGAGGGCAATATACAGCGCCAGATCGTCCACATGCAGGAAATCGCACACGGTGTCGGGCTGGCCGGTCAGTTGAAACGTCTGGTTTGCCTCTACGGAACGCCGGGCGCGGGCAAAAAAGGCGTCGTCATAGCCGGGGCAGTACAGGTTGGTCACGCGCAGGAGCAGGGTTTTCATGGCGCCGGGCTCCACGCAGCGCAACACTTCCTCCGCGGCGTTGATCAGGATGCCCGTGGCCGTATCGGGCAGCGCGGTCTCGTTCTCCCGGCCGTCCTGACCCGCGCCGAAAACGCGCAGGTCGGTGATCAGAATGAAACGCTCGACTCCGCAGCCGGAGGCGGTGTGCTGCAACTGGAACAGCGCGTCCAGCATCGCCCCCTGGACGGAGCCGTAGGCCATGACATCCTCGCACTGGTAGGCGTAGAAAAAGACGATCGCGCCGAACCGGCCGGCCTGCAAAACCTGCAGCGCGTCCGCGTGCCCGGGCGAGATGTCGTGAAGCGTCGCCCTGGCCTGCGGCGGCACGGGAGCCATGCCGTGGCCAAGCAGCGATACCTGATGCCCCTCCCTTACGAGCCTGTCCACCATGCCCCAAATCATGGGTGAAAGGATGCCGGTCAGCAAGATTTTCAAGTGTCTCGGCCCCCAGATCAGAGTTGATGAAGCGGCGGCGCAAATAACAGATGTAACGTAACCATTGTAAAGAGAATGCAGGCGTTTGTCAACGATTCCGTAGGTCGGCCGCGGCGGCCCGGGAAGAAGGCCCGGCCCAAAACGCCGCGGAGAAGGCATGCAGACCTTCTGCGGCGGGCCTACGGCAGGGCCCGGGCCTGCCGTAGGCGGTTCCCGCATTCCAGCGCAGGAACGCAGGCAAGCTCACGAGCGGCTTTCTTCCGCAACGGGGGCGGAGCGATGGCGCAGCGGGGCTAGGTCGGGCTTTCGCGGCGATGTCCCGGAAGCAAGGCGCTGTGAGAGGGAGGCGCTCATGCGCTGCCGGCGGATCACGCAAAAGCAAACGGCCGCGGTTCCAGCATCAGGGAACCGCGGCCGGGAACGCCGCGCGGACAGATCGGCGGACTTGCGGGGGAATGGAAGCTTACTGCTCCCGCTTGCCGGCGTACGCGGCGATCAGCGCCAGCGCGAGCACCGCGCCCTTGACGGCCGGGAGCATGTAGTAGGGCACGGCCAGGATGGTCAGGCCGTTTTCCAGCGTGGAAACCAGCATGGCGCCCACCAGCGTGCCCAGCGCGTTGGGCTTCTCCGCGCCGCCCACCGAGCGGCCGACGAACACGGCCGCCAGCGACTGCATCAGGTAGTTGTCGGCGCCCATCACCTGCGCGGAACTGCCGCGGGAGGCCACCAGAATGCCGCCCACCGCGATGAACACGGCGGTGATCATGCCGGCCAGGTAGCGGTAGCCCTTGATGTTAATGCCGGAGAGCTTGGCGGCCTGACGGTTGCCGCCCATGGCGTAGATGAAGCGGCCGTGCTTGGTGTATTCCAGGAAGATGTACGCCAGAAGCACGCACGCCAGCATGATGATGATGATCCACGGCGCGCGGCCGATGGCGGAAAAGGAGTCCGAAAGCGCGGTGCGCGCGGGGGCGCTGCCGTTGGGCAGGCGCATGCCGGTGGACACGGCGCCGCCGCCGATGTACCACTGGCCCAGGCCCTGATGCACGAACATCAGCGCGCAGGTGGCCAGCATGTCGGGAATCTTGCAGACAAGGATCAGGAACATGGTCAGCTGGTACATGATCAGCGTGACGCCGATGGTCACCACGATGCACAGCCACAGCGGCAATCCATACCACAGATACATGCTCACAAACACATAGGAAGAACAGCTGGCCAGCGTGCACGCCGACATGTCAAACCCGTCCGGCGCCATGGTCACGGTGGCGGCGATGCCAAACACCGTGGTGATGGACATGGCGCGCAGGATGTTGATCATGTTGTTTTCGGACATGAAGCTGCTGCCCTTGACCAACGTGAAAATGATAAAGCACAGAACCAGCGTAATGATGGCCGCCCAGTCCAGCAGGAAGCGGAGCACGCGCCTGGCGTTTTCACCGCCTCTTGCGGAATTGCCCAACGTAGCTTGCATGGTGGTTCTCCTCCCGTTGTTTCAATCTCAACGCATGAAACTCACGCGTACATGGTGTTGCTGCCCACGGCATAGTGCATGATTTCGTCCTCGTTGGTGTTCGCGGTTATCAGTTCCGCCATGACGCGCCCGTCATAGAGCACGTAAATACGATCCGTGATCGACAGGAGCTCGGCGTTTTCGCAGGAGGCATAGATCGCGCTGTTGCCCTGCTTGGTGATGTCGTTGATCAGGCGGAAAATATCCTGCTTGGCGCCCACGTCCACCCCCTTGGTGGGCTCGTCGAAGATATACAGGTCGCAGTCCGCGGCCAGCCATTTCCCGACAACCACCTTCTGCTGGTTGCCGCCGGACAGGTTTTTCACGACCTGCCGGATCGAGGGCGTGGCGATGCCGAGATTCTGTACATAATTTCGCGCATTCGCATCGGTTTTCCCCCTGTTGATGAACGATGCGGTGCAAAATTTTCCAAGACAGGCTGCCGAAAGGTTGAACGTGACATTCTCATTTACCAGAACGCCTTCCTTGCGCCGCTCTTCCGGCACGAGGGCGATGCGATGCTTGACGGCGTGCGTGGGGTTATCGATCCTGATCGGCTTGCCGTTGAGGGTAAGGGTGCCGGCCGTGCGCCTGTACGCGCCGAAGATGGTCTTGCAAAGCTCGGACTTGCCCGCCCCCACCAGCCCGGCGATGCCGACGATTTCGCCTTTGCGGACATAGAAAGATACGTCGTTGACCTTGCCGTCCGCGCCGGAAAGGTGAGAAACCTCGAAAACCTTCTCGCCGATGGTTACCTTATCCTTGGTGAAGATTTCCTCAAAGGTGCGGCCGAGCATTTTCTCGACGATCTCGCGCGTGGTGGTGTTGGGCGTGATGGGGGAAGTATCCACGATTTCGCCGTTGCGCATGACGGTATAGCGCTCGCAGATTTGCGTAACTTCGTTGATTCGGTGGGAAATAAAGATGATCGCGATGTTCTCGGTCGCCTGCAGGTGCTTGACCAGCCGGAAAAGTTCCGCTGTTTCCGTATCGCTCAGCGGCGCGGTCGGCTCGTCCAGGATCAGAAAACTGCACTTGGAGGCGATGGCCTTGGCGATGAGCACCATCTGCTTTTGCGCCAGGGTGAGGTTTTGCACCAGCCTGCGGACGTTGACGTTGATGTGCAGGCGCTCCAGAATGGCCCGCGCCTCGCGCCGCAGCCGGTTCCAGCGCACGATGGGGTTACGGACGTCCATCACCATGTTGCTCAGCAGCACGTTTTCCGCAACGGAAAGCGTGGGCACCAGCGCCGTGTCGACTTCCTGATACACGATCTGGATGCCGTGGCGTTTGGCCGCCATCGCGGTGCGCAACTCGATGGGGTTACCGTTGAGATATATCTGACCCTTATAGTCGGGGTTAACCCCGGAAAGGATTTTCATCAGCGTGGATTTCCCAGCCCCGTTGGCGCCGACGACCGCACGGATTTCCCCGGTGCTGACCTGGAAACTGACGTCCGTCAGCGCTTTTACGCCGGGAAATTCGATGGAAACATTTCGGGCTTCAAGCGTTAGCTTATCCATGGATTTCCCTCTTCTCTGTCTAGCAGGCAAAGCGAGTTTTCAAGAAGGAAGCGTCGGAGCAAAGACTCCGACGCCTCCTTTGTCAAGTAGCATTGCTCAGATGGGCCGGATACCGGTCTTCATCAATGGAGGAGTTCGGCGGGCATCCAGTCGGTAGCGGACAGATACGAGAGGTTGCCGTAGGTGTCGGGGGCCACACTGCCGAGATTTTCCACGGTGGAATCGGTCTTCAGGTCGCTGGCCAGGATGGCGGAACCGGGCACTTCGACGACGTCCACGCCGTAGTTGCCGCTGGCGGGATCGTAGATCTTGTCATACGCATCGGCCAGTTCCAACAGCAGCAGGCGCATCGCGATCTCGCCGTTGAGGGTCCAGTCGGTGGTGCCGGCGGCGGTCCAGATGTCGGGGCGCTTGAGCATGTTGGTCACGTCCACGGGATCGATATCCACGGAAGCCATCGGCAGCGCGGCGCCGACTTTGCCGTTGAAGTTATCGTTTTCCACGATGGCGTTGTACACGCCCTGGCCGTACGCATCGTAGTACACCACAACGGCGTCCACGTCGGCGCGGTTGAGGCCCTGCAGGTAAGCGGCGGACACGGCATTGGCGGAGTCGACGGTATCCTGCAGCGGCTGGATCTCGCCAACGGTCTTGATCTTGCCGGCAGCCTCGTACTCTTCCCAGCCGACTTCACGACGGTCGAACGGGCTGTTGTAGTTGGGGCCGCGCCATACTTTGACCAGACGCACGCCCTCGCCGAACTCGGCGACGAACTTGTCCAGAAGAACGGTCACAAGGCTCTTGTCCTGCTGGAACAGCTGGGTGACGCCGGGCAGCTTCTGATAGGCGCCGTCGGCATAGAACTGGGTGTCGAAGCACACAAGCTTCATGTTGGGGTACTGCTCGGTGATCCCCTTGAGGAACACGTAGGAGCCGTCCTTGTTGCCATGGCTCACCAGCAGGCCGTCATAACCGGCGGCGGCGCAGCTGGAGATGGTATCCTGCCACCTGTTGATGTCGTTGTCGCAGAAGAAGAAATCAAACTGCACGCCCAGTTTGGCGCACAGATCCGCGCAGGAGTCCTTCCACATCTGGAAGATGGTGGCGGACGTCAGCTGCATGATGTAGGCGACCTTCTTGCCCGATACGGGATTGGCGGCTTCGGCGACGGATGTGGTGCACAGCGCAAACACCATCACGAGAGCCAGTACCAGAGCCAGGAACTTTTTCATGGTAAACCTCCTATTAAATTCATTGGGGTTTCAGTTCGGACACACCCCTTGTTGAGGTTAGTATAGCACCATTCGCTGATAAAGGCAAGTGAATTTTCAAGATAATTTTAGCTATTTCCGAAATTGCGTGATAGTCGATGAAAGCTTTAAATTACAATGGATACAGGCAAACGGGGGATGATTTTGTTTAGTTTTCAGCAGGGTTTAGTATTAACATTCTGGAAAGATACTGTTGACATTGGTACATGATATTACTATAATATAGACGTGGTTTATTGAACGTGTTTATGAGTGAACACAACTGAACACGCGGCCGACGCGTGTTTAGAACAACACAAGGAAGGTTGCGGGTGAAAGGCATGCCGATCGAACGCAAGTACCCTACCGACGACGAGGCCAAAAAGCTGATCGTGGAAATCGGCCGCAGGATGTTCGCCAAGAATTTTGTGGCCGCCAACGACGGCAACATCAGCTGCAAGGTGGCGGAGGACATCCTCTGGACGACGCCCACGGGCGTATCCAAGGGTTTCATGAGCGAGGACCAGATGGTCAAGCTCCGGCTGGATGGAACGGTGCTTTCCCAGGGCGAGCGCGGCCCCTCCAGCGAGGTGAAGATGCACCTGCGCATCTATCAGGAAAACCCCGACGCTATGGGCGTGTGTCATGCGCATCCGCCGATCAGCACCTCCTTTGCCATCGCGGGGATCGGCCTGGACAAGGCCATTTACCCCGAGGCGCTGGTCAACCTGGGCACGGTGCCCTGCGTACATTATGAAGCGCCCGGTTCGCAGGGTATCCCGGATTCGATCGCCCCTTACGCGCGGGATTACAACGCCCTCCTGCTGGCCAACCACGGCGCGGTGGCGTGGGGCCCATCGCTGTTGGACGCCTGGTACCGGTTGGAGTCCACCGAGCACTACGCGATGGTGATCATGTACACCGGCAATATTATTGGAAAGGCGAACGTACTCAGCTGCGAGCAGGTCAACGAGCTGATTGAGATCCGCAACAAGCTGGGCATCACCTCCGGCGGCATTCCGCCCTGCTCGGCGCGCCCCACCAACACGCAGGACGTGATCGCCGGCCATTCCCCCGTGGGCACGGCGCCGCTGCTGAACGCGCAGTGCGGCTGTGCGGCGGGGCCGGCGCAAAGCGAGCTGGACGTGCAGGCGATTACCCAGGCGGTGCTGGCGAGGCTGCAGAACCTTAACCGGTAAGCATCGATCAACAACAGGCGAGGGTGTGCGATGAAAGCGATTGTACTGGGCGGCGTGGCGGCGGGCATGAGCGCGGCTTCCAAGCTGAAACGGGAACGGCCGGACGCCGAGGTGACCGTGTACGAACGCGGCAGCTTCCTTTCCTATGGCGCGTGCGGCCTGCCCTACTTCATCGGCGGGTTCAACACCGAAGCATCGCGGCTGATCGCCCGCACGCGGGAGCAGTACGACGCCATGGGCATCCGCACCTGCCTGCGGCACGAGGCGTTCATGCTGGACCCCGCCGGCCGGCGCGTGCAGGTGAAAAACCATGATACCGGCGAGGTATTCTGGGACGGGTACGATACCCTGATGATCGGCGTGGGCTGCGACAGCGTGACCCCGCGCGTGCAAGGCGCGGACCTGCCCTCCGTTTTCTACGTGAAAACCATGGAGGACGGGCTGCTGTTTGAAAAGATCGCGCGCCTGCCGGGCGTTCACGAGGTCGCGATCGTGGGCGGCGGGTACATCGGCGTGGAAATGGCCGAGGCGATGCTGCACCTGAACAAGAAGGTGACGATCATCGAAGCCGCCAACCGCCTGCTGACCCCGTTTGAGCCGGAGTTTTCGGAACTGGCCGCGCAGGAGCTGGAACGCCAGGGCGTCACCTTGCGGCTGAACGAGCGGGTCACCGGCTTTGCCGAGGCGCAGGATCATCGGACGGTGCGCACCGATCGCGGCGAATACCGCGCGGACGTGGTGCTGGTCGCCATCGGCGTGGTGCCCGCGACGGGCTTCCTGAAAGGCACGGGGCTGGAGATGGCGCGCAACGGGGCCATCGTGGTGGACCGTCAGCAGCGCACCAGCCTGCCGGATGTTTTCTCAGCGGGCGACTGCGCCGTGTGCTGGCACCGCGTGGCGGAGGAAAACTACTTTCTCCCGCTGGGCACGGTGGCCAACAAATGCGGGCGCATCGCCGGGGCCAACATGGCCGGCGGGCATGAGGTATTCGAGGGCGCGCTGGGCACCGCGGCCATCAAGGTGTGCGATCTGGAGATGGCGCGCACGGGCCTGAGCGAAGCCGAAGCGCAGCGCAAGGGTATCGATTACGCGGTGAAGGCCGTGACCGCCAACGACCACCCGGGCTATTATCCCGGGCAGACGAAGCTGACCATCAAGCTGCTCTACGAGAAGCGCACTCTGCGCCTGCTGGGCGCGAACATCGCTGGCGCGAAAGGCGCGGTGCTGCGGGGCGATATTTTCGCCACCGCCATCCACGCGGGGCTGACCACTGCGGAACTGGGCATGGTCGACCTGGCGTACGCGCCGCCCTTTGCCACCGTGTGGGACGCTGTGCACATCGCCGCCAACGCCGCCAAATAGGCGCGGCCGACAGGCGGGGAGGCGGCGGAGGCAATCCGGCAGCGCGCACTCCGGCAGTCCGGGCATCCGCAATCCGGCGTACCGGCGGCCCGGGAACCCGGCGAACCGGGTAGAACGGCCGCCGCGGCGCGGCATTTCCGCCGGAGCGATTCTTCCGCGGCAATCCCCCGTCGTGGGCCGACCGCGCAACCCGACGCCCGAGCGCGCTGCCGCTAGAACAGACCGTGGCGGGGATACCGGCAAGAACATCCTGTAAAGAGGCGAGGCAACGGCATGAACAAGCGATGCGATCTCGACCAGGCGGTGCGGGGGATCCCCGACGGCGCGCTGCTGGGGCTTGGCGGCAATACGCTCAACCGCGCGCCCATGGCCGCCGTGATGGAGATGGCCCGCCAGAAGAAGCGCGGCTTGCGGCTGGTGAAAACCGCCGGCGGCATGGATGTGGACCTGCTCTGTTACGCGGGTTGCGTCGCCAGCGTGGACGCGGGCTTTATCAGCTACGAAACCGAGTATTCCCTTTGCCAGCATTACCGCAAGGCTGTGCAGGACGGCCGCGTCCGCGCCAACGAGCACGCCTGCTACACCGTGATATCCGCCCTGCGCGCGGCGAGCTTCGGCATCCCCTTCATGCCCGTGCGCGGGCTGCAAATCAGCGATCTGGCGGCGGTTAACGATTACTTTCAGCCGGTGACCGATCCGTTTTCCGGGGAAACGCTCAACGCCGTAAAGGCTCTCCGGCCGGATGTGAGCGTGATCCACGCCCAACTGGCGGACGAACGCGGCAACGCGCTGATCGAAGGCCCGAAGTACGACGACGTGCTCCTGTCCCGCGCTTCCCGTACAGTCATCGTGACGGCAGAGCGCATCGTGGGCGAGGAAGCCTTTGCCGCGAGCGCCCAAAAGGCGGATATCCCGCATTTTCTGGTGAGCGCCGTGGTGCACGTGCCGCGCGGCGCGTCGCCCGGCGCCTGCGCCGGGCTGTACGGCGTGGCGGACGCGAACCTCCGCGAGTTCCTTGGGCTTGGCACGCCCGAAGAGCTGGAGAGCTGGCTGGCGAGGAGGGTGAGCCATGGGCAGGCCCTGTGATGTGATGACGGTCTGTCTGGCGCGCCTGATCCGGGACGGGGAGACGGTGTTCCACGGCGTAAGCTCCCACATGCCGATGGTGGCGACCTTGCTTGCGAAAGCGACCCATGCCCCCAACGCCGTGCACCTGAATATCCCCGGCGGGGTCGACCCCCACAAGCCGCGGCTGGTAAGCTACACCAGCGCGGGCGATGATCTGCTGGAAACCGCCGAGGCGGCGTTCCCCCTGCAGGAAGTGTTCGACCTGAGCATGCGCGGCGGGCTGGACGTGGCGTTTTTAAGCGGTGTGCAGTTCGATCGCCTGGGCAGCGTGAACGCCTCGGTGATCGGCGACTACCCAAGGCCCAAGGTTCGCCTGCCGGGCGGAGCGGGCAGCGCCGTGCTCATCCCCACCGCGAAACGGGCGATCATCTGGCGTACGAAGCACGACCGCCGCACCTTCTGCGAGAAGGTGGACTTCGTGACCGCGCGCGGGCATGTCAGCGATATCGTGACGCCGCTGTGCGCGTTTACGATGTACGGGGGAGAGCTGATTCTGAAAACCATTCACCCCGGCGTCAGCATTGAGGAAATCGCGGAGAACACCGCCTTTCCCATCCGCTACCTCACGCTGGAGCAAACCCCGCCGCCCACCGACGAGGAACTGCGGGCGCTGGACCATATCGACCCGCTGCACACCCGAAACCTCGAATTCCGTTGACGGCGGTCAAACCGGAATCAAATGGAACACCTCATCACGATAAAGGAAGGAAGTCTTGACCATGTCCCGCTTTGACACCTATTTCCTCATGAAGACCCCCGACGTGCCGGAGTACGTCAAGGAAAAAGGCTACATGCCCGGCGACGCGGACCTCAGCGCGAAGGAAATCGGCGACGGCAACCTCAACTACGTTTACCGCGTGGTGGACGCGAAAACGGGCAAGAGCGTGATCGTGAAGCAGGCGGGCGTTGCGCTGCGTATCTCCGCCGAGATGAAGGTCTCCACCGACCGCAACCGCATTGAAAGCGAAATTCTGCAAATCCAGTGGAAGTACGCCCCGGGGCTGGTGCCGCAGATTTTCGGGTACGATACCGTCATGAGCGCCTGCGTGATGGAGGACCTCTCCGACCACGCGCTGATGCGTTACGCCCTGATGCGCCACGAGACGTTCCCGCGTTTCGCGGACGATGTTTCCACCTACATGGTCAACACCCTGCTCAAGACCACCGACGTCGCCATGGAGCACAAGGCCAAGAAGGACATGGTCAAGCGCTTCATTAACCCCGAGCTTTGCGAGATCACCGAGGACCTGGTGCTCACCGAGCCCTACAACGACTGCAACCACCGCAACCTCGTGTTCCCCAAAAATGCGGAGTTTGTCCGGCGCGAGCTGTACGGGGACGAGAAGCTGCATCTGGAGATCGCCAAGATCAAGTTCGATTTCATGAACAACGCCCAGGCGCTGATCCACGGCGACCTGCACACCGGCTCCATCTTCGTTAAGCAGGATTCCACGCGGGTGTTCGATCCCGAGTTTGCGTTTTACGGCCCCATGGGCTATGATATCGGCAATATCGTCGCCAACCTGATCTTCGCCTACGACAACGGCAAGGCGGCCGGCGACGAAAAGTTCTGCGCGTGGACGCTCCAGACCATCGTGGAAACACTGGACCTGTTCCGCGAGAAGTTCCTCAGGGTGTACGACGAGTGCGTGACCGACGTGATGGCCAGGACGCCCGGCTTCAAGGAATGGTACCTGTCCACCATCATGACGGATACCGCCGCCTATGCCGGCACGGAGCTGATCCGTCGTACGGTGGGCATGGCGCAGGTGAAGGACGTGACCACCATCCCCGACGAGGAGAAGCGCGCCTACGCGGAGCGCCTGAACATCCTGTGCGCGAAGGATTACATCATGAACCGCGCGGCTTTCCAAAGGGGCGCGGATTATGTGGCGGCCGTGAGGCGCGCCGCCGAAGCGGCGAAGTAAACGCCGCGGCGGCCAAATAACACGCAGGGGGAAACGACCATGTCCGAAAAGAACATCATGAGCTACGAAACCGTCGCGCTGGACGACGACAACAGCGCGCTGGTGATCCTCAACCAGACCAAGCTGCCCGCCGAGGTGGAAGTGCTCCATCTGACGAAACAGGAGGAAATCTGGAACGCCATTTACCTGCTGCAGGTGCGCGGCGCGCCCGCCATCGGCGTGGCGGCGGCGTTCGGCGTTTATCTGGCCGCCAAGGGCATGAAGGCCGATACCTACGAGGACTTCTATACCCAGTTCAAAGCCGCCAAGGATTACCTCGACTCCGCCCGCCCCACCGCGGTCAACCTTTCCTGGGCGCTCAGGCGCATGGAGCAGGTGGTGCTGGACAACGCCGGCGAGCCGGTCGCTACGATCAAGGATCTGCTGCGCCGGGAGAGCATCGCCATCAAGGACGAGGACGTTTGGATGTGCCGCCAGATCGGCGAGTACGGCCTGAGCCTGATCAAGGATGGGGACGGCATCCTCACCCACTGCAACGCCGGCCAGCTGGCAACCTCCAAGTACGGCACGGCGCTTGCGCCCATCCACCTGGGCCGGGAACGCGGCATGAACTTCCGCGTGTTTACCGACGAAACCCGCCCGCTGCTGCAGGGCGCGCGCCTCTCGGCGTTCGAGCTGTTCGCCGACGGCGTGGATACCACCGTGATCTGCGACAACATGGCCTCCCAGGTGATGAAGAACGGCTGGGTGCAGGCGATTTTCGTGGGCTGTGACCGCGTGGCCGCCAACGGCGACGCCTGCAACAAGATCGGCACCAGCGGCGTGGCGATCCTCGCTAAATACTACGGCATCCCCTTCTACGTCTGCGGCCCGACCTCCACCATCGACATGTCCATCGCCCGCGGCGAGGATATCACCATCGAGCAGCGCCCCGCCGAAGAAGTGACCGAGATGTGGTACAAGAAGCGCATGGCCCCCGAAGGCGTCAAGGTATATAACCCCGCCTTCGACTTTGCGGATAACGAGCTGATCACCGCGATCATCACCGAATACGGCGTCGCGCGCCCGCCCTACACCGAAAGCCTGAAGGAAATCTTCCGCAAGAAGCAGGAAGCGCAGAAGAAGTAAGATGAACGAGAAAGAGCTGCAAGGCGCGGTGCTCCGCATCGTGCTCACGGAGCTGGCCAGGGCGGGCGAGCGGTTTGTGCCGGTCAACTCCTCCAACCGGCACGTGCACCTGAGCCAGGCGGATGTCGAGCGGTTGTTCGGCGCGGGCTACCGCCTGACCCGCCTGCGCGATCTGGAGCAGCCGGACCAGTATGCCTGCAACGAAACCGTTACCCTGCAATGCGAAAAGGGAAGCCTGTCGCTGCGCGTGGTGGGCCCCGCCCGCAAGGAAACGCAGATCGAGCTGAGCTACACCGACTGCTACAAGCTGGGGGTGCCGCCGGTGCTGCGCATGTCCGGCGACACGACGGGTTCGCCCGGTTGCACGCTGGTCAACGGCGAATGTCGCGTGGCGCTGGATCACGGGGTGATCATCGCAGCGCGGCACCTGCACATGTCCCCGGCGGAGGCGGAAGGCTTCGGCCTGCGGGACGGCGATGTGGTCGCCCTGCAGGTGGACGGCCCGCGCGCGACGGTGCTGGAAAATCTGGTGGTCCGCAGCGGAGAGGCGCACAGCCTCGAAGCCCATATCGACAAGGACGAGGCCAACGCCTGCGGCCTTCGGGACGGGCAACTGTGCCGCATCCTCTGCGTACCGCGCGCGGCAGCAGCCGCGCCCAAACCGGCAACGGTGCCGCAGCCGATATCGGCGCCCGGCTCAAGCAGCGCGCTGAAAACCTTCGTGCCGGCCGCGAAGCCGGCTACCCCAACGCAGGCGACGCCTGTCGGAGCAACCGCCCCCGCCCGCGCGCCGGAGGTCAAAACCACCATGCTCGACCTGTCCGCCGAGCCCAGGCGCTTCATTTCCGAAGAGGATGTGCTGGCGGCCGCCCGCGCGGGGCATAAGCTGATCCGTTACGCGGGGGACGCCATCCTGACGCCGCTGGCGCGGGACGCCGCTTCCGCGAAAGGCATCGAGCTGATCGAACTTTGAGTAAGGAGCCTACGACGATGGCATTGACTGAACAGGAGATCCGGCGGATTACGGACGAAATCGTCAAAAGCCTGTCCGGCGCGCTCACGCCGGCCGCGACGCCCGCGCCGACGCCGGTCGCGCCGCAGGGCGGCTGCACCGGCCGGTGGCTTTGCGACACCGCGGAAGAAGCCGTGCAAAACGCCAAAGCGGCGCAGGCCAAACTGGCGGAGTCCACGCTGGAAATGCGCGGCGAGCTGATCGAGGCCATGCGCAAAGCGGCGATCGCCAACGCGGAGCCGCTGGCGAAGCTTGCCCACGAGGAAACCGGGTACGGCCGGGTCGCGGATAAAATCCAGAAGAATCTGCTGGTGGCGCGCCGTACCCCCGGCATCGAGGACCTTTCCACCTACTGCAAGACCGGCGACAACGGCATGATGCTCATCGAGCAGGCGCCCTTCGGCGTCATCGGCTCCATCACGCCGTCCACCAACCCCACCTCGACGGTCATCAACAACGCCATCAGCATGATCGCGGCGGGAAACGCCGTGGTGTTTAACCCCCACCCCGCGGCCAAGCGCGCCTCGCAGGAAGCCATGCGCGTCCTCGTGGAGGCCATCGTGGCGGCGGGCGGCCCGGCGACGCTCATCACCACCGTGAAGGAGCCGACGCTGGAAAGCGGCCAGGCGGTGATGACCCATCCGGATGTGACGATGCTTTCCATCACGGGCGGAGAGGCGGTCGTTTCCGTCGCCATGAAGATCGGCAAGAAGTGCATTGCCGCGGGGCCCGGCAACCCGCCCGTGATCGTGGACGATACCGCCGATCTGGACAAGGCCGGCAAGGATATTGTCGACGGCGCGAGCTTTGACAACAATGTGCTGTGCATCGCGGAAAAAGAGGTGTTCGTGTTTGCCTCCGTGGCCGAGCGCCTGATGGCCGCCATGGAGCGCAACGGCGCGTACCGCGTGTCCGCGGCGGATGCCGAGAAGATCGTGAAAACCGTGCTTATCCCCAAGGACGGCCGGCACGTGATCAACCGCAAGTATGTGGGCCGGGACGCAGCCGTGATCCTCCGGGATTCGGGCATAAGCTTCACCGGCAACCCGCGGCTGGTGATCGCCGAGGTGGACCGCAACCATCCCTTTGTGATGACGGAAATGCTCATGCCGGTGCTGGCCATCGTGCGCGTGAACGGCATCGACGAGGCCGTGGAGGAAGCCTACCGCGCGGAGCAGGGCTGCAAGCACTCCGCGATGATCCACTCCACCAACGTGCACAACATGTCCAAGGCCGCGCGGCGCATGAACACCACCATTTTTGTGAAAAACGCGCCAAGCTACTCCGGCCTTGGCTTTGGCGGCGAAGGCTACACCACCATGACCATCGCCACCCCGACGGGCGAAGGCGTCACCAGCGCCCGAACCTTCACCCGCCTGCGCCGCTGCGTGCTGTACGGCGATTTCCGCATCAGTTAGGAGCCATGTTATGGACGTAATTGCAGCCATCCGTGAGGCGGGCGTCGTAGGCGCCGGGGGCGCGGGGTTTCCCACGCACGTGAAGCTGGCGGTGCGCGCGCAGCGCGTGATCGCCAACGGCGCGGAATGCGAGCCGCTGCTCCGGGTGGATCAGCTGGCGATGGAGCACCAGGCGGCGAAGATCGTGCGCGGGCTGGAGCTTGCCATGGAGGCGGCGGGCGCGCCGGAAGGCGTCATCGCCACCAAGACCCACTATGAGGAAGCCGTCGCCGCGCTGCAAAGGGCGATCGCCGGCAAACCGGACCTTCGCCTGCACCTGATGGAAAGCTACTACCCGTCCGGGGACGAGAAGTCCGTCATCTTCGAGGTGACGGGGCAGGTGGTGCCCACGGGCAAGCTGCCCATCGACGCCGGGTGCGTGGTGGTAAACGTAGGCACCGCGATGAACATCGCCGACGCCGCAGATGGCAAACCGGTGATTGAAAAGGCCGTGACCCTCTGCGGGGACGTGCCCAACCCCATGACCGTGACCGTGCCCATCGGCGTCAGCTACCGGGAAACGCTCGCGTTAAGCGGCTTTTCGGGCGACGAGCGCGAGTACGCCCTGATTGTGGGCGGGCCGTGCATGGGCGCGCTTGCCGACAGCTGGGATGATCCCGTGACGAAAACCACCGGCGGGCTGCTGGCGCTCCCGCGCTCCCACCCGCAGATTCGGATGCGCAGGATCACCGTGGAGCAGCAGGCCCGGCTCGCCAGAGCCATCTGCTGCCAGTGCAACCGCTGCACCATGCTTTGCCCCCGCCACGCCATGGGCCTGCCCGTAGAGCCGCACAAGGCGATGCGCGCCATTTCCACCGGCAATGCGGAACTGCTGGGCAACGCCGCGGGCGTGCTGGCCTGCTCCAGTTGCGGTCTTTGCACCAACTTCGCCTGCGAAATGGGCCTCACCCCCTCGGTGGTGATGACCATGCTCAAGCAGGAGCTGGGCCGCGCGGGCGTGCGGCCCGTGCCGGAAACGGACATCGTGCCCGAGCCCTGGCTGGTCGCCAAGGAGGTGCCGGTCAGCCGACTGATGGCGCGCATGCACCTGAGCGGGTACAACAGCCCCGCGCCGTACAGCGAACGGACCGTAACCCCGCGGGAAGTGCGCCTGCCGCTCAAGCAGCATGTGGGCAGACCCGCCGAACCGGTGGTCCGCGTGGGCGACCGGGTGGCAAAGGGCGCGCTGATCGCGCGGATCCCTGAAAACGCGCTGGGCGCGGCGCTGCACGCGTCCATCGCCGGGCGGGTGAGCGCCGTCGACGGGCAGACCATCGTCCTCACGGGCGAGTAGGCGAGGGGGGAACGGAAACATGACGGCAATCGGTGTGGTGGAAACCAACAGCATCCCGCTGGGGGTGCTGGCGGGCGACGCGATGGTCAAGACCGCCGCGGTCGAGCTGGTTGCGGCGCAAACCGCCTGCGCGGGCAAGTATATCGTGATGGTCAGCGGCGATGTGGCGGCGGTGCGCGCGGCGGTAATCGCCGGTGCGGAAGGCGCGGGCGCGTCGCTGGTGGACAGGCTCGTGATCCCCAATGTGGACGAGCGCGTGATCGTGGCGATGTCCGGCGCGCCGGCTGTGGATACGGCGCAGGCCGTGGGCGTGATTGAGACGTTTTCGCTGGCCAGCACCATCGCGGCGGCGGATATCGCGGTGAAAACCGCCGAGGTGGAGCTCATCGAGGTTCGGCTCGGGCGCGGCATGGGGGGCAAATCCTTTCTTGTGTTCACGGGGGAGGTAGCCGCCGTGACGGCCGCTTCCAGGGCCATCGAGGCCAACGAGGATTCCAGGGGGCTGATCGGATCCAGCGTGGTGATCCCCTCGCCCCATATGGATATGGTGAAAGCACTTCTCTAATCCTAAGATAGCAAGGAGAAAACCATGATGCAGGAAGCTTTGGGGATGATTGAAACCCGTGGACTGGTCGGCGCGATCGAGGCGGCGGATGCGATGGTCAAGGCGGCCAACGTGCATCTGATCGGCAAGGAGCACGTAGGCGGCGGTCTGGTGACCGTCATGGTCCGCGGCGACGTGGGCGCGGTGAAGGCGGCTGTGGAAGCCGGCGGCGCCGCGGCCAAGCGCGTGGGCGAGCTCATCAGCGTGCACGTGATTCCCCGCCCGCACATCGACGTGGAAGCCGTGCTGCCCGGCGCGGATGGCGAAACCGCCCCCGCTAAAACCCCTAAGACCGTTAAGGCGTAACCCGCCTCGAAAGGAGCTCATACAATGGAAAAGCAAGCACTCGGCATGGTGGAAACCAAGGGTCTGGTAGGGTCCATCGAGGCGGCGGACGCGATGGTCAAGGCGGCCAACGTTCACCTGATCGGCAAGGTACACGTGGGCGGCGGCCTGGTAACCGTGATGGTGCGCGGCGACGTGGGCGCGGTGAAGGCGGCGGTGGAAGCCGGCGGCGCCGCGGCCAAGCGCGTGGGCGAGCTCGTCAGCGTGCATGTGATCCCCCGCCCGCACGACGATGTGGAAATGATCCTGCCCAAGCTGTGAGGAGGATAAGGCAATGCTGAAAGGGATTTCCCCCCTGCTGTCCCCCGAACTGCTGAAAATTCTGGCGGAAATGGGCCACGGTGACGAGCTGGTCATCGGGGACGCGAACTTCCCGGCCCAGAGCATGGGTCAGCGCTGCGTGCGCGAGGACGGTCACGGCGGCGTGGAACTGCTGGACGCGATTTTGAGCCTCTTCCCGCTGGATACGTTTGTGGACGCGCCCGTCAACCTGATGCAGGTGGTGCCGGGCACCATGGACGGCGAACCGCCCATTTGGAAGCAGTTTCAGGCGACGGTGGAAAAACACCAGCCGGGCACGGCTTTCGGCCAGGTGGAGCGCTTCGCCTTCTACGACCGGGCGCGCAAGGCCTATGCCTGCGTGGCTACCGGCGAGCGCTCGCTGTACGCCTGCATCATTCTCAAAAAGGGCGTGCTGTAAGCCCGAACGGCCGCCCCGCCCCGCCGCGCCGCGGCGGGGCGGGGCGGCCGTCGCTGATTTCCCGCACAGCGCGCCGCCGGCTGGCTCAGCCGCCGGCGCATTGCGCGGGCGTAAGCGAACGCGCGTACAGAAAGGAACACCCCCCATGAAAAAGATCATCAACACCGCGGAACGGTTCATTCCCGAGATGCTGGAAGGGATCTACGCGGCCCACCCGGACGAGCTGGCCTACGTGGAGGGCGACCTGCACTGTCTGGTGAACGCGCGCCGACACGAGGGCAAAGTGGGTCTTGCGACGGGCGGCGGCTCCGGGCATTTGCCGCTGTTTTTGGGGTATGTCGGCGAAGGCATGCTGGACGGCTGCGCCATCGGCGATGTGTTCCAGTCCCCCAGCGCCGAGCAGATGCTCGCCGTAACCCGGCACATCGATCAGGGGGGCGGCGTGCTCTACATCTACGGCAACTACAACGGCGATATCTTCAACTTCGACACCGCCGCGGAAATGGCGGATTTTGAGCACGGCATCCGCGTGGAAAGCTGCGTGGCCGGCGAGGACGTAGCCGGGCCGGCCGCCGCGTCCGGCGAGCCCAACCGCCGCCGGGGCGTGGCGGGGATTTACTTCGTGTTCAAGTGCGCGGGCGCGGCGGCGGCGGACGGGCTTTCGCTAAACGAGGTCAAGCGCGTAGCCGACAAGGCGTGCGCCAACGTGCGCACGATGGGCGTGGCGCTTTCCAGCTGCACGGTGCCCCGCGTGGGGCGGCCGAGCTTTGAAATCGGCGGTACTGAAATGGAGATCGGCATGGGCATCCACGGCGAGCCCGGCGTGCGCCGCGGCGAGCTGCTGCCGGCCGACGCCATCGTGGACGAGATGCTGGCGCCGGTGATAAGCGACCTGCCCTACCAAAGCGGCGACGAGGTCGCGGTGCTGGTCAACGGCCTGGGCGCGACGCCGCTGGAGGAGCTGTACGTGATCTACCGCCGCGTGAACGAAACCCTCACGGCGCGGGGCATCCGGGTGTTCCACGCCTATGTGGGCGAGTTTGCGACCTCCATGGAGATGGCCGGCGCGTCCATATCCCTGCTCAAGGTGGACGACGAGCTTAAGAAATACCTCGCCGCCCCCGCCAACACGCCGTTCTACAAACAATTCGCGCTGTAAGGGGGAACGCTGCCATGGCCGAACTCAAGGAACTGCTGAAAAACTGGGCGGAGCTGATGCAAAAGAACCAACAGCGCCTGATCGAGCTGGACGGGGCCGTGGGCGACAGCGATCTGGGCCTGACAATGGCGGACGGGTTCCGCGCGGCGTACGAAGCCGTTGGGGACAGCGCCGAAAACGATGCCGGGAAGTTCGCGTATTTCGCCGGCAAAGCGATGGGCTCCGCAGTGCCGTCCACCATGGGCACGCTGATGGCCAGCGGGCTGATGAATGCAGGAAAAGAACTACGGGGCGTCGAAACCATGGACGGTTCGCAGTGGGCCAGGTTCTTCCGCGCGTTTTACGCGGGCGTGCAGAGCCGCGGCAAGGCGCAACTGGGAGAAAAAACGTTTTTGGACGGCCTGTACCCGGCCGTCGAGGCGCTGGAGCAGAACACCGGGGACATGAAAACCGCCGCGCCTCTGGCGGCCAAAGCCGCGCAGGAAGCCTTTGAGGCGACCAGGGGGATGCTGGCCAGGCACGGCCGCATGGCCATTCGGGGCGAACAGTCCCGCGAATATCTCGACCCGGGCGCGGCCGTTGCCGTATTGCTGATGGAGGGTTTCTCCCAAACCATGATGAGATAGGACGGATACCGGCATGACGATCAGGGAAATTGCCAACTTAGCAGGGGTCTCTCCGGCAGCGGTTTCGCTGGTCATCAACAATAAAAAAGGCGTCAGCGAAGAAACCCGGCGCAGGGTGCAGACCGTCATCGAGGAAAACAACTACATCGTCCCCGGCCAGAAGCGCACCGGCAAACCCAAACGTTTCAGGCTTTGCGTGATCAAGTTCCGCACCCATGGCATCGCGCTGGAGGAAAACCAGGGTTTCATCGCCTCCATCATCGACCAGATCGAGAGCGAGTGCCGGCATTACGGCTATGACCTGGCGATGGTCAACTGCGAGGTGGCGACCGCCACGGAAACCCTGACCGAGCTGATGACCGCGCCGCCGGACGGCGTGATCCTGATGGGCACGGAACTGAGCGATAACGACTACAAGCTTCTGGACCTGATTACCGTGCCCATCGTGGTGCTGGATCACAGCATGCGGGACATGCATGTGGACAGCGTGGTGATGGATAACGAAACCATCAGCGCCGAAGCCGTGCGCTACCTCTACGGGCTGGGATACCGGGATATCGGGTACGTGTGCTTTAGCCTGCCCATCAGCAACTGTCTGGAGCGCTACCATGGCTATCAGCGTGAGATGGAGCGGCTGGGGCTGCCCATACCGGAGCCCATCCGCATCATGCCCACGCTGAGCGGGTCCTACAAGGACATGAAGCGCCTGCTGGAAACGGGCGAGTATGTGCCCCACGGCGCGGCCGTGGCCGATAACGACACCGTCGCCATCGGCGTCATGAAAGCCGTGCGTGAGGCGGGGTACAACATTCCCGAGGATTTCTCCATCATCGGCGTGGACGACATCCCCTTCAGCGCCATGACCATGCCGGCGCTGACCACCATGCGCATTTCGCGCTCGGCGCTGGGCACGCTGGCTGTGGATACGCTTCGCAAGCGCATCAAGTACCCCAACTGGCCCAGCATGCACATGCGGCTCTCCGGCCGGCTGGTGGTGCGCGGCAGCACCATGCCCAAGGCGTAGCAAAGGCGCCGGGCGAAAGCAACCATTTTTCGCGGGGAGGGATGACCATGCTTGTGGGCCGCGTGACCGGCAACGTGGTGAGCACCAATAAGGTGCCCACCCTGACCGGCGCCAAGCTGCTGATCGTGCAGACGGTGGCGCTGGATACGCTCGCCATGCAGGAGGATTACGTGATCTGCGTGGACGACGTGGGCGCCGGGGAAGGCGACCTGGTGTTCTGCGCCTACGGAAGCTCCTCCCGGCAGTCGGATACCTCCAAAAAATTCGCCTCGGATTACACGATCTACGGCATACTGGATTCCATCGACATCCGCGGCAGACGGACCTATGACAAGGCAAAGGAGGCGGACGCGTGCAACTGGCCAGAGTGATCGGCTCCGTGGTGAGCACCCGAAAATCCGAACGGCTGGAAGGGCTCAAGCTGCTGGTGGCCGTCCCGATCGATATGGACACCATGCAGGAAAAGGGCGCGCCGTTTGTCACGGTGGATACCGTTGGCGCGGGCGAGGGTGAAATCGTCATGTGGGCGGGCGGAAGCTCCTCCCGGCAGACGGATCTGACCACTGGAAAGCCCGTGGACAGCTCCATCGTAGGCATCGTCGACTTCGTGGACGTACTGGGCGCGCGCAAGTACGACAAATCCAAGGCGGAGAGCGGCCTATGAAGCTGGGGCGCGTCACAGGTACGGTGGTTTCCACCGTGAAATACGAACCGTACCGCGGCATGAAAATGCTTAAGGTACGCAACCTCGACCTGAACCTTCACGAGGTGGGCGAGGAAGTGGTCGCGCTGGACGCGGCGAACGCGGGCGTGGGCGATATCGTGCTGCTCAACAACGACGGCGGCTCGGCCCAGATGGTCCTGCAGGACAAGACGCTCATCGCGAGCGTCACCATCTGCGGGGTGATCGATTCCTTCACCTGCCGGGGCAGAACGACACGGTGTCATGGATAGGGGGCGGCGGTTTGAACATCGGGCGCGTGGTGGGCACGGTGGTTTGCACGGTGAAAACGCCCGCTTTTCAGGGCATCAAGCTGATGGTGGTGCGCCAGTTGGTCAACGGCCTGGAAAAGGGACTGGTGATCGCCTGCGACGGCACGCGGCAGGCCGGTATCGGCGATACGGTTTACATGATCGGCCGCGCGGAAGCCGCCCTGATGCTCAGCCGGGATAATCCTCCGCCCAGCGATCTGACCATCGCAGGCATCATCGATCCGGAAACGCTGTAACAAACGCCGCGCGAAAGCCGGGCGGCGTTGCCTGGAAAAGCCGGCGCGCACGGTGCGCAGCGGGAGCCGGCAAGCCTCGCGCGGGCGAGAACCGGCATCCGCCAGGGCCGCGCGGCCGGCGGCAGTTTGGCAAAACAGCATGTATAAACAAACGGGCCGTTTCCCGGCGCGACAGGGCACACGGGAAACGGTCTTGCTATGCCAGGGCACAAGGGGCCCTCAATAAAGCATTCGGTCGGGGATGGGTTCCGCCAGCCGCGCCCGTGCGCCGGGCATGCGGCCTTATCGGTCAGCAGTTGCCGGTATACACGTATTTCAGCCGCCCGCGCGCGATGTCCCGCAGGCGGTACACCGCGGCCACCGGCGTGGGGTGGCTGTCCGACATGCGGTACCGCGGGAAAAATCGGCTGATGTGCAGCGGCAGGTCGGGGCTGATCGAGGCAAGCCAGGCGGCCTCGGCCTCCATGTCCGCCTCCGTGTCGGTAACGCCGGGCACGATCAGCGTGGTCACCTCCACATGGCAGACCGCCGCCGCGTGACGGATGCTCGCCTTCACGGCGCCCAGATCGCCGCCGACAAAATCGTACGCCTCCTGGGTAAAGCCTTTCAGGTCGATGTTCATCGCGTCGATCAGCGGCAGCAGCGCACAAAGCGGCTGTTCGTTGATCATGCCGTTGGTCACCAGCACGTTGCAAAGCCCGGCTTCCCGGGCCAGCGCCGCGCAGTCGCGCACGTACTCGTAGCCCACCAGCGGCTCGTTGTAGGTGTAGGCGATACCGATGTTGCCCCTGGGCACCAGCTCCAGCGCCTTGGCCACCAGCGCCTCCGGCGGCACGTCGGCGGTGGGGCAGCGTTCGTCGGCCATGCTGATATCGCTGTTCTGGCAGTAGGGGCAGCGCAGGTTGCAGCCGTAACTGCCCGCGGAGAGGATCAGGCCGCCCGGATGAAACCGCCGCAGCGGCTTTTTTTCAATGGGGTCCAACTGGAGCGACGTCAGCCTGCCGTAGTTCTGGCACACGATCTCGCCGCCCCGGTTGGCCCGCGCGCGGCAAAACCCCGTCTGGCCTTCCGCGAGCGAACACCCGCGGGGGCAAAGCCCGCAGATCAATGATGCCTCACCACCTCGAAACGGGAGAGCGTTACCTCCTCCTGCGCGCCGATGCCCGCCTTTCGCCTGGCGATTTCCATCTGCTGTGCCACGGTATCCACGCCCTCCAGATCGGGCAGGAGCAGCCCGCGCCGGTTGCCGCTTTCCACGATGACCCCGTAGCGCTTCGGGTCAAGCATTTCCGGCCCGTCGATCCGCTCGGCCGGGGCGAGCACGTCCACGCTGTAGGTGAGCTCCCCCAGTTCCTCAACCTGCACGGGATCGAAACGGGGATCGGACACCGCGGCGGACACGGCGTTTTGCATGATCTCCTGCGCCAGATTTGCCCGCGTGGGGGATATGGTCCCGATGCAGCCGCGCAGCCGGCCGTCCATGTGCAGCGAGACGAACGCGCCGCCGCGCGCCTCTGTAAGTTCCGGGGAAAGCCCTTCCGGCACGGCGGCGCGCCTGCCGGAGCGGACGTAGGTTTCCAGACTCAGGCGGGCCAGCCGCACGAAATCGTCCTCGGCCGCCCGGTGCGCCTCCCGCTGGGCGCGGCGGTCCTGCACGTACCGTTCGTCAAAATTGCGGGTCGCGTCCGCGCCGGTAACCTCAAACGCGGCCACGCAGTACCCCACCCCGAAAGGCCCCTCGTAGCTGAGCACCTCCGGCGCGACGGCTTTCTGATCCAGCGCGCCCGCCATGATCTGGAAGGAGCGCAGGCCGCATTCCGCCGCGGCGTCCGATAGCCGTTCGTCTATGGCCAGCAGCCCGCCGAAATCCGCCGAGCGGAACCGTTCCGTCAGTTCCCGATCCAAGGCGGGGCCTTCCGGCGCGAAGCCGTACGGGCCGTCGGCTTTCAGCTTGTGGGACAGATCGCCGCTGGCAATGAACACCGCGCGGCGGCCCAACGCATCCGCCGCGCCGGACAGGCACTGCCCAAGCCGGTAATGCGACCGCGCGGAAAGGCCGGAAAGGCCGATGCGCACCACCGGGCAGGCAAAGCCGGTTTTCGCCAGAAACAGAAGCGGAATGAGCGTGCCGTGGTCCAGCGGCCCTTCGCGCCGCCCCCGCGTACCCGCCGGCAAGCCTTGCGCGCGCGCGCGATTCTCGATTTCCTGAACCAGCGCCTCATCGTACGTCACGTCCAGCCGGCTGTCCGGCGCGTGGAACTGTTCCAGACTGCCGTGCGCGACGCGGCCGGGCGAAAGGTGAAAGTAGTCGGCGTAGCTATCGGCGTGCGGGCTGGCGAGGAACAGCACGTCCGGCCTGTGCCGCGCGACGCGCCGCATGACCTCGTCATAGGCCTGCGCCGTACGGCTGATCTTGCGTTCTTCCCCGCGGCCGACTTCCGGCAGGAGGATCGGAGGGTGGGGCACGGCATAGGCGGCGAGTATGGCCATAAAATCAGCTCCTTCCCGGGCGTGGGCGAAGGGGGAAACGTCCGTCATGACAACCAAACCTGTTCGCCGCGGATGCTGCAGCCACACCGTGGCCCCTGCGGGACGGTGCGATCGCTTCCAGCGCAGGGCGACGAACTGCGGGCGTTCACGTCGAAACCGGATGATCCGCGGATGTGCCGGCCGCGATCGCGTCGCGTTCCGCGGCCAGCTGGCTGCGCAGGGTGTAGGAGTTCCAGCGCATATTCGTTTCCGTCAACACGGCCTTGAGCGCGACCGGCGCGATCTTGGACTGCCGGAACCCCATCAAAAACCGCGTGATCAGTTCCTGCGGGAAATTGCCCAGCACGAGCATCTCATCGCTGAACGCCTGCCCCGCGGCAGTGGTTTCCGCAAGGGGTTCGTAGCCGCACAGCGCGGCGAGCGTCTGGCCGAACTCCTCGGGGAGCACCGTGCGTACCCGAATCATCAGGCGCATGGCCAGCAGGTGGATCAGCCTGGCTTTTTCCGCCTGAAGTTGGTAACAGAGCAGGACGGGCGGTTTCATGAGAGCATTCCTCCTACTGGGCGCTTTCCGGCGACGGGAAACGCGGCACATCCCGGAAAGGCAATGCGTGATATCGCGGCGATCAGGCGACGGACGCCTGCGCGAAGGCTTTGGCTTCGGCGGCTTCCCAAAGCGGCCGCCCGCCGGCAGCCTCCCGCGCGTCCATGGCGCGGCGGCCGCGGGCGCACACGGGCGATGACAGGCAGCGGTGTTTTTTCATCCCGATTATAGCACAAGACGCCTCAAATGCGTGAAATAACTTTCGTCCGCATGGGATTTCGGGAGAGAATCTCCAGAATCGGAGACAAACCTCGACCGCCGGACGGGATGATCCCGCGTCGTAGGCTGCGGGAAGCGCGGGAACGCTAGCCATACTGAGGAAGCAAGGGCTGCGCGAAAGGCCGTCCCCCGGAACGGCGAGGGAGGGAAACAGCGGCGACCGGGATCGGGCAAGAGGCGTCAGGGCCAACGGGGCGGCGGACAGGCACAGGATGAAAGGCCGCGTGCCGGGTGATCCTTCGCAGAGGGAACCCATGCCCACCGGGCGGCTGCGAGGAGCGGCGCGCTTGCGCAGGCCGAAGCGAGGGCGGCCGGCGCCGCGCGGAGGGGCACGCGACGCCGATGCCCGGCATAACCGCAGGATGAGGAAACCGGGATTTCGCCTGAAATGGCAGAGACGGGGGCGCCGCCTGTAAAACCGCAGGCTGCGGTGGCAGATGCCTTCGCGGCCGGAAAACCCCGCGCGGAAAAGGATTCAAAACCGACGTCACTGGATACCGTAATAGATGCGAGCAAGATCGACGGCACGAAGTTGCGATTAAAGCTTGCGCAACAGGGCAATCGATGCTATACTAACAAATAGCGCACTTTGGAATTGCGGCGACGGTTCAACCAACAAACCGAGCCTGGGAGGTAAACACATGGAGCATACGGTGGAGAAATTATCCGGCAACAAAGTCAAGATCTCGTTCTCAGTACCGGCCGACGCGTTTGATAAGGCCGTCGATAAGGCGTACCTGAAAAACCGCGGGCGCATCAACGTTCCCGGCTTTCGCAAGGGCAAAGCTCCGCGTAAGCTGATCGAGCGGATGTACGGCGATGGGATCTTTCATGACGATGCGCTGGAACTGATCTTCCCCGACGCCTATATGGAAGCGGTGCAGAAGGAAGACCTCCACCCCGTCAGCCAGCCTGAGCTCAGCGTGGACCCGATCCAAAAGGGCGCGGCCGTCACATTTGCCTGCGAGGTGTACGTACAGCCGGAAGTCACCCTGGGCGCTTACCGTGGCGTCGAGGTTGCCCGCACGTTGCGCGAGGTGGCGCAAAGCGAGATCGACGAGCGCCTGAAACAGGAGCAGAAGCGCGTTGCGCGCAGCCTGGAGATCACCGAGGGCGGCGTGGAAAACGGCGACGAGGTTAGCCTGGACTACAGCGGAACCGTGGACGGCGTCGCGTTTGACGGCGGCACCGCCGCAGGCCAGAAGCTGACCATCGGCTCGGGTTCCTTTATCCCGGGCTTTGAGGAGCAGATGATCGGCCTGAAGGTGGGCCAGGAGAAGGACCTCAACGTCAGATTCCCCGACGAGTACCACGCCGAAAACCTCAAAGGCAGGGACGCGGTCTTCCATGTGAAGGTCAACGCCATCCGCCGGGAGGAATTACCGGCGCTGGACGATGAATTCGCCAGCGAAGTCAGCGAGTTTGAAACGCTGGACGCCTATGCCGCGGATATCCGCGCGAACCTGCAAAAGACGGCCGACGAGCAATCCACCGAAGCCGCCAGGCAGGGCCTCGTGCAGAAGGTTGTGGACGCCGCTCAGATCGATATCCCCGCCCCCATGGTGGAGGAGAAGCTCAACGACATCCTGGGCGAGATGAACTGGCGCATGCAGCAGCAGGGCTTTGACATCAAGCGCTACCTGCAGCTGACCGGGCAGACCGAGGCCCAGATGCGAGACATGTACCGCGAGGAAGCCCGCAACAACCTGAAAACCGAATTGGTGATCGAGGAGATCATCAAGGCGGAGGACCTGCAGGCGGAGGAAAGCGACGTGAACGCCCTGCTGGAAGAGTACGCCAAATCCGTCGGCAAGACGCTGGAGCAGGTGCGCGCGGAGTTTAGCGACGCGCAGATCGCCTATTTCCAGCACCGGGCCAAGATCAACAAGGCGCTGGACCTCCTGTGGGACAACGCCAAGGTGACGGACGAAAAAGCCGCGCCCAGGCAGCCGGAGGCGTCGGAAGCCGAGCCCGCCCCCAAGCCCCCCGCGAAGAAGCCTGCCGCGCGCAAGGCGAAGGCGGAAACCCCGGCGGCCGACGATGCCGCCGGCGAGGAGAAGCCGGCCCCCAAGAGCGCCCGCACCGGCAAAGCGGCCGCAGGCAAGGAAAAGGCGGAGTAACCCTGACGCGGAACAGGTACCGCAGAAACCGTAACATGGCATGGCGGCGGCTCGCGATGGTATCGAACACACGCGTGCCCGCCGCCTTTCCAAACAGCGACAACAAACGCCGGCCTACCGCGGCTGAACGCCCGGGCCGGCAGATGGGAGTGAAAATCATGAGCACGTTGATCCCAATGGTCATTGAACAGACAAACCGAGGCGAACGTTCCTTCGACATTTATTCGCGCCTGCTGAAAGACCGTATCGTCTTTCTGGGAGGCGAGATCGACGATGATGTCGCCAATCTGGTGGTTGCGCAGCTTCTGTTTCTGGAAATGGAAAACCCCGATGCCGACATTTCGCTGTACATCAACAGCCCGGGCGGCAGCGTGACGGCGGGCATGGCGATTTTTGACACCATGCAGTATATCAAACCCAACGTGCGCACCGTGTGCGTGGGCATGGCCGCCTCCATGGGCGCCTTCCTGCTGATGGCGGGCGAAAAGGGCAAGCGGCTTGCCTTGCCCAACAGCGAAGTCATGATCCACCAGCCTTTGGGCGGCGCGAGCGGCCAGGCGACGGATGTGCAGATTCGCGCCGAATGGCTTTTGAAGACCAAGCACAAGATGAACCGGCTGATTGCCGAGATGACGGGCCAGCCGCAGGAGAAAGTGGATAAGGACGTCGAACGCGATTACTTCATGAGCGCCGAGGAAGCGCTCAAGTATGGCATCATCGACGAAATCTACCAACCCCGCGCCGGCAAGTAAGAGGTGAACCCAAAATGGCGGACGATATGACCCCCCGCATCCCCAAGCTCAAGCGTTGCAGCTTTTGCGGCAAGACCAGCGAACAGGTGCGCAGGCTGGTCGCCGGCCCCAATGTGCATATCTGCGACGAGTGCATCATGCTCTGTCAGGAGATCATCAACGACGACTTCGCCACCAGCGAGGAGATCGCGCCGGTCGACGTGCCGCGCCCCCGCGAGATCAAGGACGTGCTCGACCAGTACGTGATCGGCCAGGAGATGGCCAAGCGCGCGCTGAGCGTGGCGGTGTACAACCACTACAAGCGCATCGACGCGCCGCCCGCGCAGGGCGACGTGGAGCTGCAAAAGAGCAATATCCTCATGCTGGGCCCCACCGGCTGCGGAAAGACGTTTCTGGCGCAAACCCTGGCCAAAATTCTGCAGGTGCCCTTCGCCATCGCGGACGCCACCAGCCTGACGGAAGCGGGCTATGTGGGCGAGGATGTGGAGAACATCCTGCTCCGGCTGATCCAGAACGCGGATTACGATATCCAGCTGGCCCAGCGCGGCATCATCTACATCGACGAGATCGACAAGATCGCCCGCAAGAGCGAAAACCCCTCGATCACCCGCGACGTCAGCGGCGAAGGCGTGCAGCAGACGCTGCTGAAAATTCTGGAAGGCACGGTTGCCAGCGTACCGCCGCAGGGCGGGCGCAAGCATCCGCATCAGGAATTCCTGCAGATCGACACCACCAACATTCTGTTCATCTGCGGCGGCGCGTTTGACGGGCTGGCGCCTATTATCGAGCAGCGCATCGGCAAAAAGACGCTCGGCTTTGGCGCGGAGGTCAAGTCCAAACAGAACGACAACATCAACGAAGTGCTCCGTCACCTGCGCCCGGAGGATCTGATCAAGTTCGGCATGATCCCCGAGTTTGTGGGACGTTTGCCCATCGTGGTCACGCTGGATCAGCTCAGCGAGGAGGACCTCGTGCGCATCCTGACCGAGCCCAAGAACGCGCTGGTGCGGCAGTACGTGTACCTGATGGATCTGGACGGCGTGGAGCTGCTCTTCGAGCCGGCGGCGCTGATCAAGATCGCGCATCAGGCCATCGAGCGGAAAAGCGGCGCGCGCGGGCTGCGGGCTATCATCGAAAAGCTGATGCTGGATACGATGTTTGAGTTGCCCAGCCGCAACGACGTGAAGCAGTGCGTTATCACCGAGGCCTGCGCAGACGGTCAGGCCGCGCCCATTCTGGTGGAGAGCGAAACCCCCGTGCGCAAACCGCGCTCGGCGCGGCCGCCCGCCGCCAAGAAAAAGCAGGGGAGCAACGCGGGCTGAGCGTATCAGTGAACGCTGACAGGCACACGCCGCATCCGTGAGGGTGCGGCGTGTTTTCAACCAAGCGCAGGAGGTTTAAGCCCCGCCCGTTTGGGTAGACTCAAAGGGTGGGGATGAACGCCGCACGGGAAAGCGAGCGGGGGGTTCCGGGGCGGCGCCGTTACCGAGGCGCCCCGTCCGAAGGACCGAAGGGCTTCCAACGGCGGGGAACCGGCGGGGAGGCTACGCTTCCCCGGAAAGACCGGCGGTTTTTCCGGCTTTTGCGCCGAGACAGCCAAGCCACGCGGTTCGCTGGCTTTCCCTTGCATTCCCGACGGTGAGCCGATATAATGAAAGCTCGGCGGGGGCCGCGCGCGGCGCGGCCGCAGCCCGCCGCGAAGGAGGAACGACATGGCACAGACCTTGCGAAAAACACCCCTGACCCGCATCCCGGTTTTGCCGCTGCGGGGCATGATGGTCTTTCCGCACATGGTGCTGCATTTTGATGTGGGCCGCGTCAAGAGCGTAGCCGCGCTGGAAAAGGCGATGCTGGACGACCAGCGGATTTTTCTGGTGGCCCAGAAGGACGCCGACGTGGAGGACCCCGAGGCGGGCGATCTGGTCGCGGTGGGGACCATCGCGCTGGTCAAGCAGGTGCTTAACCTTCCCGGAGACAGCATACGCGTGCTGGTGGAGGGCGAGCGCCGCGCCACGCTGGAAACCATCCTGCAGGACGATCCCTTCCTGCTGGCGGATGTGCGGCCCGTCCGGCCCGCACCGGCGCGTGTGACCAACGAAATGAAGGCGCTGGTGCGCACCACGCACGAGTATTTTGAGGAATACAGCAAATCCAGCCTGCGGGTGTCGCCGGAAACGCAGCGCTCCGTGATGGCGATGGACAAGCCCGAACAGCTGGCCGATACCATCGCCGCCAATGTGCTCACCCAGCTGGAGGATCGGCAGCTGATCCTTGAGAAGCTCAACCCGGCGGACCGGCTGGAAACGCTTTGCGGCATTCTGCTTCGGGAAACGAAGCTGGCGGAACTGGAAAAGACCGTGCAGGCGCGCATCAAGCAGCAGATTGAGAAAAACCAGAAGGATTACTACCTGCGCGAGCAGATCAAGGCCATCCAGACGGAGCTGGGCGATAAGGACGCCACCGACGTGGACGAGCTGCGCGACAAGCTCAAGGATACTCCGCTCAACGACGAGGCGCGCCAGAAGGCGGAGCGCGAGCTGGAGCGCCTTTCCCACATGGCGCCCGGCACGCCGGAGATCGGCGTGAGCCGAACCTACGTGGAGTGGATTCTGGACCTGCCCTGGGGCAAGACCACGGTGGACAATCTGGACCTGAAACGCGCCGTGCGCGTGCTGGACAAGGACCATTTCGGCCTGACCAAGGTCAAGGAGCGCATCATCGAGTATCTGGCCGTTCTGCGCCTCAAGCAGGATATGAAAGGGCCGATCCTCTGCTTTGTGGGCCCTCCCGGCGTTGGCAAAACCAGCATCGTGCGCGCCATCGCCGAGGCGGTCGGCCGCAAGTTTGTGCAGATGTCGCTGGGCGGCGTGCGCGACGAGGCCGAGATTCGCGGCCACCGGCGCACCTACGTGGGCGCGATTCCCGGCCGCATCATCGCCGGGCTCAAGCAGGCGGGCACGGTCAACCCTGTGTTCCTGTTTGACGAAATCGACAAAATGAGCAGCGATTTCCGCGGCGATCCCGCCTCGGCGCTGCTGGAAGTGCTGGATGCGGAGCAGAATCACGCGTTCCGCGACCATTACATGGAGCTGCCTTTCGACCTGAGCCGCGTGATGTTCATCACCACGGCCAACACCATGGATACCATCCCCCCGGCTCTCCTGGACCGGCTGGAGATCATCGAGGTGCCCAGCTACACCGATCTGGAGAAGCTCGCCATCGGGAAAAAGCACCTGCTGCCCAAGCAGATCAAAGCGCACGGGCTGCCCCCGCGCAGCGTGACGATGACCGACCGCGTGATGGCCGAGCTGATCGAAGGCTACACGCGCGAGGCCGGCGTGCGCACGCTGGAACGGACGCTGGCGCGCGTGGTGCGCAAGGCGGCCGTGGAAACGCTGCAAAACGGCGTGAAAACCGTGCCCGTCACCTCCCGCAAGCTCAAGGAATACCTGGGCGCCGTGCAGTACCTGCGCGAGCCGACGGAACGGCACAGTCTGGTGGGCGTCGTCAACGGGCTGGCCGTAACGGCGGTCGGCGGCGAAACGCTCGCGGTGGAATGCACGCTCATGCAGGGCGCCGGCGCGCTGCAGCTGACCGGGAAACTGGGCGACGTGATGCAGGAAAGCGCCAAGGCAGCCCTCTCCTGGGTGCGCGCGCACAGCGACGGCTGGGGCATCCCCGCCGAGTTCTACAAACAGCACGACCTGCACATCCATGTGCCGGAAGGCGCGGTGCCCAAGGACGGCCCCTCGGCGGGCGTGGCGATGGTCACGGCGCTCACCAGCGCCCTGACCGGGATCCCCGTGCGGCAGGATATCGCCATGACGGGCGAAATCACCCTGCGCGGCCGCGTGCTGCCCATCGGCGGCCTGAAGGAAAAACTGCTGGCCGCTTACCGCGCCGGGCTTCGCCTGGCGTTGATCCCCATGGAAAACGCCAAGGACCTGGAAGACGTTCCCGAAAACGTGCTGGCGAAGCTGAGCGTGGTCACGGTGGAACGGGTGGACGAGGTGCTTTCCCGCGCGCTGGTTTCCGCGCTGCCCGACGCGACGCAAGCGCCTGCGATGGCCCTGCCGCCCGCCGCGCAGCCGCCCGCCGCCTATCAGGGGTCTTGAACATGGATATCAGGAGCGCTTCGTTTCTCACCAGCATGGCGGATTATTCCGAGGCCGCGCCGATCACCCTGCCGCAGCTGGCGGTGGTCGGCCGCAGCAACGTGGGAAAAAGCTCGCTGATCAACGCGCTGTGCAACCGGAAAAAGCTCTGCAAGGTCAGCGGCACGCCGGGAAAAACGCGGCTGATCAACGTGTTTCTCATCAACGAGGCATTCCATCTGGTCGACCTGCCGGGCTACGGCTTCGCCAAGGTCGACAAGGCGGAAAAGATGCGCTGGGGCCGCATGATGGAGCGCTACTTCCGGGAAAGCACGCTGCTCACGCACGCCTTGCTGCTGGTGGATATCCGCCATGAGCCGACGGCCGACGACGTGTCCATGGGCGCCTTTTTCCGCGGGAACGGCATTCCCTACACAGTGATCGCCACCAAGGCGGACCAGATCAGCCGCGGCGCGCGCCAGAAGCATCTGGCGCCCATCTGCCGCGCCATGCTGGTGCAGCCCTGGGAAGTCGTGGTGTTTTCCTCCGAAAGCGGCGAGGGCCGGGAAGCCCTGCTTACAAAAATCGAAACGGCGATGACGTCGGCGTTGAGCGCGGGCGAAGTTTGTGATACAATCATAACAGAGGAAAGCCGTCCGCAGACGGCCGAATAGGCCCGGATGCCGTTGATCGGATCCGGCCGGTGTTCCATACGCGAAGGAGGAATTTGCGTGATCCATGTAGCCATGCTCGAGAAAACCGGCAAGGGCATCCGCGATTTTATGGAACTGCCGCGCAGGCTGTACCGGGGCGACCCGTACTGGGTGCCGCCGATGGTCGAGATGCAGCGCAAACTGCTGCTGGGGGAAAACAACCCCCTGCTCAGCGGCGAGCACGCCTTCTTCATGGCGTACGACGACGACCGGCCCGTCGCGCGCGTGCTGGCCGGCGTGGATGCGCGCCTGAACGAGCGCATCGGCGAGAAGCGCGGCTACGTGAGCCTGTTTGAGAGTGAGAACAACCTCGAATACGCGCGCGCCGTTTTGGATACGGCAACGCGTTACCTGCGGGAGTTGGGCATGACCCGGGTGGTCGGCCCGAATACCCCCGGCTTTGACGACTTCAGCAAGGGCTTGCTGCAGGAGGGCTTCGACGGCCCGCCGGTGGTGCTTAACCCGTACAACCCGCCTTACTACAACGATATCTTCACCGCGTACGGCTTCACAAAGCACCGCGACCATTTCGCCTACCGCCTGAGCCTGACCGATTTCCCGGCGGAAACCTACCGCGAGCTGAGCGACATGGCTCAGAAGCGCTTCAGGTTCCGTGTGGAGCGTGTGAACCTGCGCCGCGCCGACGCGGAGAAGCTGGCGGGCGAGGCGGCCCGCGTGATCGACGAGGCTTTCCCGGACGAATGGGAACTGACCCCGCCCACCCAGGACGACATTCTGGACGAGATGAAATCCCTCCTTCGCTATACCCGCACCGACCTGATCGTGATGGCGTATTCAGGGGAGCGGCCGGTGGGCATTCTGGTGTGTTTTCCGGATTATAACCAGCTGCTCCGGAAACACCACGGCCGCCTGTTCCCGTTGGGGTGGCTGTCGCTGGTGTTCGGGCGGGCGCGCGCCGTGCGTTGCAGCATGATGTTCGTGACGCCGGATTTCCAAAACAAGGCCGTCAACGTGGCCATGACGCTGGCCGCCTATGAGCACGCCCGCAAGCTGGGCGTGGAGGAAGTGGAAGCGTCCACCATCGACGAAACCAACCTCCAGAGCATCCTCGCCACGGAGCGCGCCGGCGCGACCCGCTACCGCGTGTACCGCCAGTACGAGCTGACGCTGTAAAGCGGAACCGCGCAGGCATGCTGCAACCCAATCAACGCAAGAGGCCGCCCGACAGGCGGCCTCTTGCGTTGATTGGAGGCGGTTTAGGCGCGTTTGTCCTGCCAATGCCGTCGCTTGAGGCGGCATCGCTCCAGCCGCGCAGCGGACGGATGCTCCCATCAAGATGACCCGCAGTTGCCGCTTGCGGCACACGTTGGGCGCGGCGGCCCTCCGCCGGCAGGATTCGGCCCTGTCCGTCCGGTTGCGGGGCGTTTGGTTCGCCTTTGGAAACGTCACGCGGCGTGGAACCGGAGCAGGGAGGCGGGGCTGTGCTCTCTTGGTCGCCCGCCGTCCCGACCGGCTTTGTCCTGGGATTCGCCGTATGAAGGGGAATGGAAGCCCTTGGACGCCGCGCTCCGCGTGGCAACCCGACGGACCCGCGTTACGGTGCGGCGGTGGGCGTCGCCGTCGCGGAAGCCTCCAGCGCCTTAAGGGACTGGGTGGGCGCGCCGCACTTCAGGCAGGGCAGCAGGGAGCTGTAGGGCGGGTCGTCCAGTTCGCTGTAGAGGAAGGAGGCCATGGGCAAGTATTTCGGGTTCACCGCCGAACAGTTGGGGTCCAGATGATAATAGGAGCCGCCGTTGGCGTTATAGTAAAGCTTGGTGCTGGCGTCCGGGATCGGGGTTACGGTCATGCGCGGCGCGAGGGATTGGGAGATCGTCTCCTTGCCGGCAACGGGCGTTTCAGTGGCTTCCACGGTATCGTTGGTCGCCAGCGAGTTGGGGTCGACGTACCATTCCCCGCTTTCCTTGACCATCAGGATCATGAACCGGTAGCGGACGGGTTCCTTGCCGTTGTTCTTGTCGATGAAGGCGCTCATTGTGATGGTGCGGGACGAATCCGTCGAGGTGCCGGATATGCTCTCGATCTCATACTCCGTGGGCGTCCGGTTGCTGATCACGGTAAACAGCGCCTGCGCCGGGCTTTCCTGCGCGATGGCCCAGCTGGGCATGACGAGGTTAACCATGTCCTCGACGCGGTTGACCGACCAGTAATCCATGAAGGTGGAAAGGCGCAGCTCCGCCTCGGACTCGCCCGGGTCCTCCACGGGGGAGGGGGTTTCCTGCGCGGCAAGCGGCGCGGCTTCAGGCGATACCGACGGCTCGGCCGACGCCTGCCCGGCCGCGTTTCGGCTCAGGGCCGAGCCGGATTGCGTGACATCCTTGTTGCCGCTGATCAGCAGGGCGATTACGATAATGCAAAGCGCCAGATACGCGACCGACACCGCCGTGCGCAGGCCGGAGGAAAACGACTGGCGGTACCACAGCACGCTCAGCGTGACCACCGACAGGATGATGAACAGGTAGCGCAGGAAATCGAAGGTGGGGGATACAAAGATGCAGGGAATGAATAAAACCGGAAGCACCCCGTACAGGAGGATCTTGAGGAACCTGTCCATATCGAAGGGCTGGCGCGGCGTCGGCATGGCGGGCATGCCGCCGCCTTCCATTCCGCCGAAGGGCGCGCGGCCGCCGTTCACGCCCATGGGCATCGCCGGGCTCCCCATGCCGCCGGAATAACCCGACATGCCGTACCCGGGCTGACCGACCGGCACGCCCCCGCCGGGGAAGCTCGCCGGGGAATAACCGTTCATGCCGCCCATTCCGTTCATCGCGCCCATGCCGGCCGGCGCGTTCAAGCCGGCCGCGTTTGCCGCGCCGGACGGGAAGCCGCCGTAGCCGGCCTGAAGGCCGGACGGCGGCATGCTTGCGCCCGAAAACGCGTCCCCGCGCATCACGTTGGGCGGTATGGCGTTATTCCCCTGTGGAAACGCGTTGGGGACATAGCCCTGCGAACGCGCCGTAAACGAAGGTTGGCCGCCCGATGCCGGCATCGCGCCCATCTGCGGCTGAAACGGAGGCGCCGAAGAAACCGGCTGACCCTGCATGTAGCCCGGATAGGCGCCCGGCGCCGCGCCTTGCGTGAACGAGGGCTGAAGCGCGCCGCCCGGCGCCTGAGGCATCATCCCCTGCGCGGGCATCCCGGCTGCGTTGTTCAGATACGGCATGGCGTTGGGCTGCGCGCCCGTAAAAAGACCCGGCGGCATCAGGTAGGGATTCTGCGCGGAAAAAGGCGCAAGCGGGGTGTTGGGGTCGACGGCCGGCTGCTGGGTAAAATCAGGCGTGGGGTTCGTCTGCGCGGCGGCGGCCTGCTTTTTGGCAAAATTGCGCTTCTGCATGCCGTACGTCGGCGTGCTGGCATATTTCATGCGGTTGCTGTTCATGCTGCATCTCCTAGGCCAATGTCCAAGCATCATGCGGCTGCGGACGCGCGCATTCCTCCATATTATAGCACATATTGCATTTTTGTAAATCAAATTCCTTCTTTGTATGAAGACGACGTGTCAAATGCGTGACAAAACCATGTAATGCCGTCATGCAAAGCCCCCTGAAAGCGGCCGGCGGCAGGGCGCGCCGCAGCCTGCGACCAAATTTGTTGCGGTTAAGCGGTTGCGCATTAAGCCTTCATCATGTATAATCAACATGACCTGCCATGCGCTTTCGCGTGCGGGTCATCATTGCCGGTGATGCGTCCATCGTTGCAAGGAGGCATGGAACTATGGAATGTAAGATCAAGAACGATATCGGCACAGTCTACATCACCGAGGACGTGATGTTGAAGGTGGTAGGCTACGCCGCGCTGGAATGCTACGGCATCGTCGCGATGTCCAGCAAGAGGGCGAAAGACGGTCTTGTTCAGTGGCTGGGGAGAGAAAACCTCACCAAAGGCGTTCAACTGCGCCTGGTTGACGATATGCTTGACGTTGATCTGTTTATCATCGTCGAGTACGGCATCTCTATCGCGGAAGTTTGCAAGACGATCGTGGAAACCGTCCGGTACAAGCTGGAAAGCATGACGGGTGTCAAGGTTCGCCGCGTGAATATCTCGGTTGAAGGTGTGCGCGTTTAAAACTGCCTCAGGAGGAACAAGCCCTTGTTACAGACGAAGATGATAGATGGTCTGCTGCTGCGCGACATGGTTTTGGCAGGCGCGGCGATGCTGGATAAGAATCGCGAGTCGGTGGATGCGCTCAACGTCTTCCCGGTTCCCGACGGCGATACCGGCACGAATATGTCGCTGACAATGGCGTCCGCG
>JAAYUF010000155.1 GCA_012517815.1 Clostridiales bacterium | reverse complement strand
CGATACCGGCACGAATATGTCGCTGACAATGGCGTCCGCGACCAAGGAACTGAGCCAGAAGGAATACCTGAGCGCGGGAGACGCGGCGGAAGCCCTGGCCAAGGGCGCCCTTCGCGGCGCGCGCGGCAACAGCGGCGTGATTACCTCGCAGCTGTACCGCGGTTTTGCGCGCGCGCTGGAAGGCGTGGAAAAGATCACGCCCGTTCAGTTTGCCGCCGCGCTTAAAAGCGGCGCGGAAACGGCCTACAAAGCCGTGATGAAGCCCAAGGAGGGCACCATCCTGACCGTGGCGCGCGTCATCGCGGAAGACGCGGTCCGCCAGGCGGAGAAGAACCCCGACGATTACGACGCGCTGTTTGACACCATCCTGTCTACCGGCGATACGATCCTGAAAAAGACACAGCAGATGCTCCCGGCGCTCACGGCTGCCGGCGTCGTGGACGCGGGCGGGCGCGGGCTGCTGCTGCTTTATATGGGCTATGCCGCGGTGCTCAAGGGCGAAGAAATCCCCCAGGAGCGGATCGAGTTCTCCTCCGACGGCGAAGTAGCCTTCGAGGATGATCACAACGCGATGGACGAGATCACCTTCGCGTACTGCACCGAGTTCCTCATTCAGAACCTGTTCCCGGACATCATGGAGGAGGACATCGACTCCTTCCGCCGCCGCCTGAACCGGATCGGCGATTGCGTGCTGGTGGTGGGGGATCTGTCGCTGGTGAAGGTGCACGTGCACACCAACGAGCCCGGCAAGGCGCTGGAATACGGCCAGTCGCTGGGCGAGCTGGTGAACCTGAAAATTGAGAACATGGTGCAGCAGCGCCGCGACAATATGGCCGAAAGCGCGAAGAAAGGCGGCAAAGCCGAACCGCGCAAGCCTTTTGGCGTGGTCGCTGTTTCGCTGGGCGAAGGCTTCAACCAGATTTTTTCCGATCTGGCGGTCGACCAGATCGTCGAGGGGGGGCAGACGATGAACCCCTCCATCGAGGACATCAGCGCGGCCATCGCCCGGGTGAACGCGGAGTGCGTTTTTGTGCTGCCCAATAACGGCAACGTGATCTTGGCCGCGCAGCAGGCGGCCGAGCTGGCCGAGGGCCAGAAGGTGATCGTGCTGCCCACCAAGAACGTCGCCATGGGCATCGCCGCGGCGGTCGCCTTCCAGGCGGAAGTCAGCGCAGAGGAAAACGCCAGGCGGATGGAGGACGCCGCCCAGCGTGTGCGTACCGGCACCATCACCTACGCCGTGCGCGACAGCGAGATGGAGGACCTGCACATCAGGCAGGGGGACATCATCGGGCTGTACAACGGCAAGATCGCCGTAACCGGCAACGACATCCACGACGTGGCGTTCGACCTGATGAAGCAGATCGTCACCGACGACGACGAGCTGATCACCGTCTACTACGGCAAGGACGTCGGCGAACAGGACGCGCAGAAGCTGACCGACGATCTCTCGGACGAGTTTGACGACTGCGATGTGGAAATCCACAAGGGCGGGCAGCCGCTGTATTATTACCTGATCTCGGTGGAGTGATATGGAGCTCAAGGACCTACTGGGCGTCGGCAAAGCAAGATTGGCGGCCTTACACGCAGCGGGCATCGACTCGTTGCGTGATCTTTTATTTGCCGTGCCTTTCCAGTACCGGGACCTGGGACGGCGCACGACCGTCGCGCAGGCGCGCGAGGGCGAGCGGCAGACGCTGCTGCTGGAACGCGTGGGCGAACCGCGGCTATACCGCTACGGGAAAAGGAGCCGCGTGACCTGCGCCCTGCGAGACGAAACCGGCGAACTGCTGGGCTGCTGGTTCAACCAGCCTTGGATGCGGGAAGCGCTGCTCAAACGCCCGCAAATGCTGATGTTCGGCAAAGTGAACCGGGTAGGGCGGAGGCTCCAGCTCACCAATCCGTCGCTGGAGGAGCGTCTGCGCGTGGTGCCGGTGTACCGGCCCATGGACGGCGTGCCGCAGAAAACGCGCGAACAGCTGGTTCAGCAGGCACTGGCTGCGGTGGAAAGCCTATGCCCCGAAACGCTGCCGGAGACGGTTCTGGCGCGCTATGGGCTGATGCCCCTGCCTGAGGCGATGCTGGCGCTGCACGCGCCGACGGATTTGGCGGAGGCGGGCGAAGGCCAACGCCGGTTTGCGTTTGAACAGATGCTATTATACCAGGTCGCAGTGCGTGAGATGCGCGGCGCGAGGCGGGAAGGCCGCGCGTTTTCGGTGCCCCGGGGCGCGGAGGATTCGTTCTGGCGCGCGATGCCCTTTTCGCCCACGGGCGCGCAGAGGCGAACGCTCCGCGAGGTGGCCGACGACCTGCGCGCGCCCGCCGCGATGGCGCGCATGGTGCAGGGCGATGTGGGCTGCGGCAAAACCGCCGTCGCGTTCGGCGCGATTCGCATGTGCGCGGAAGCGGGATATCAGTCGGCGCTGATGGCGCCGACCGAGATTCTGGCCAGGCAGCACTTCCACAGCGCGAAACAGTTGCTGGAACCCATGGGCCTGCGGTGCGGGCTGCTGCTGGGCGGCTTGGGCGTGCGGGAGCGGCGCGAAGCGCTCGCGGCAATCGCGTCCGGCGCGTGGCAGGTGGTCGTCGGCACGCACGCGCTCATCGGCGAAGGCGTTTCCTACGCGCGACTGGGGCTTTGCGTGACGGACGAGCAGCACCGCTTCGGCGTGGAGCAGCGCACCCGGCTGCTGCGCAAGGCGGGCGACACCCCGCCCGACCTGCTGGTGATGAGCGCGACGCCCATCCCGCGCACGCTGGCTCTGGCGATGTTTGGCGATCTGGACGTATCGGTCATCGACGAACTGCCCCCCGGGCGCACGCCCGTGCAAACGCGCATTGTTCCCCAGAACAGGCGCAAGGATATGTACCTGTTCCTCCGGCGGGAAATCGAGAACGGCCATCAGGCGTACGTGGTGTGTCCCCTGGTGGAGGAGGACGAGGCGGACGAGCAGCGCAAAGCCGTGGAAAGCCACTTTGAAGCGCTGTGCCGGGGGCCGCTCAAGGGCATTCCCGTCGGCCTGACGCATGGCCGGCAGCCCTCCGCGGAGAAAGCCGCGGTGCTGGATGCCTTTGCCGAAGGCAAACTGCGCGCGCTGGTCGCCACGACGGTCATCGAGGTGGGCGTAAACGTGCCCAACGCGACGGTGATGGTGGTGGAGAACGCCGAGCGCTATGGGCTGGCGCAGCTGCACCAGCTGCGCGGACGCGTCGGGCGCGGCGGCGGGGAAAGCTGGTGCTTCCTGGTGGCGCAGGAAAACGAGCGCCTGCGCACGCTGGTGCGCACGAACGACGGCTTCGAGGTGGCGCGCAAGGATTTGGAACTGCGCGGCCCCGGCGAAATGCTGGGCACCCGGCAGCATGGCGTGTCCCTGTTGCCGGAAGGCGTGGCGCTGTCGAACATTCAGCTTTTGCACGACGCGGTCGACTGCGCCGAGGCGCTGTCCATAGACGCCGCAAACGCCGCCGTATACGAGGATCTGCGTACGCGCGCCGCGGCGCTGGTGCGGAAAACCATGCGGGACGTGTCCGTCAGCTGAGCAGGGAAAGCCGCCCGGCGGCAGACCCGCGAACCGGCAGGCGGCGCGTAGGCGCGGCCCGTACCGGATGCCGGCGCCGCGCTACGCAGCCCTGACGACCGGGCAATTTTAACGGCAGGCTTTTGTACCGATACGGCGGCGCGGGCGGCTCGCTGCGACCCGGCCCGGCGCGAAGCCGACCCCGCGCGGTTGAAAAAACGCGGGGTTGGATGTACAATAGCCCAAGGGGGTATGGTCTTGCACATCGTGCTGGTAAACCCGGAAATCCCGCAAAACACAGGCAATATCGCGCGCACCTGCGCCGCTACGGGGTGCATGCTGCACCTGATCGAACCGCTGGGCTTTTCGCTGGCGGATAAATACCTCAAACGGGCCGGGCTGGATTACTGGAACCTGATGCAATACCGGATTTATCCGGACTGGAACGCGCTGCTGGCCGCCTGGCCGGGCGCGAACATGCGCTTCCTGACTACCAAGGCACCCCGGAGCTATGCCGAGGTCGCGTACACGCCGGACGATTTTTTGGTGTTCGGCTGCGAAACGCGCGGCTTGCCGGAAAGCCTGCTGACCAGAGCGTACGACCGCTGCATCCGGATTCCGATGGCGGAAGAAGCGCGCAGCCTGAACCTGAGCAACGCCGTCGCCGTGGTCGCTTACGAAGGGCTGCGGCAGTTGGGGTTTCCGGGCCTGATGCGGGCGGGAAGCCTGACCGGCCGGGACGATCCCGCCCAACCGTGGATGGATTCCGTAACAACGCCCCAAACTTAGTGGGCGGCGCAAAGGAGGCTTGCGGATGCGAAGGCGGCATGAGCCCGAATATCATGCGGAGGACGACGCGCCCGTCGGGGACGACGGGTTCGCGTACGACCGTGAGATTCCCTATCGGCGCTACACCAACGACGACTTTCAGGAGGAATACTCCGACGAGAACGAGGAACTGGACGATTTGCACCGCTTCCACGTGGCGATGAACGTGTTCGACCTCATCAGCGTGCTGGCCGGCCTCGCGGTCATTTTGATGCTGGTGGCCATTCTGGTCAGCCTGCTGACCTGGCTGCAAAGCGACATCACCCAGTCCTTCACCCTGCTGACCTCGCAGCTTCAGTAACTCATGGGAGGCGGTCCGATGCGAACCTCGTGGGCCCGGTTGGCCGAGGCTATCTCCGGGTGCGCCGGGTGCCCGCTTTGCGAGAGCTGCACGCAGAAGGTGCCCGGGCAGGGCGATCCGTCCGCGCCCCTCATGCTCATCGGCGAAGGGCCCGGCGAGCAGGAGGATCAGTCCGGGCTGGCCTTCGTAGGCCCGGCCGGGCAGCTGCTTACGCGCATGCTGGAGGCCATCCAGCTTCCCCGGGAACGCGTGTATATCTGCAACATCGTCAAATGCCGGCCGCCGAACAACCGCACCCCCCTGCCCGAGGAGGCGGAGGCGTGCGCGCCGCACCTGCTGGCGCAGTGGGCGCTGGTCAGGCCGCGCGTGGTGCTGCTGCTGGGCGCGACGGCCGTTCGCGGGGTATTGGGGGAGAACTACCGCATCACCCGTTGCCGCGGGCAATGGTTTGAGCGCAGGGGCGTGCCGGTGCTGGCGACGTACCATCCCTCCGCGCTGCTGCGCGATCCGGACAAGAAGCGCGAAGCCTGGACGGACCTGAAACTCGTGCGCCGGATGCTGGTTGAACTGGGCCAGTATCCGGATCTGCTGAAGGAGGAGCCCTGATGGACCCGCATACGCTTCACCGGCTGCGGGAAGCCTGCGCGGCGGAAGTACGGACCGTTCCGGGGCTGGAAACGGCGCGGCTGGTGTTTGGCGACGGAAACGATCAGGCCCCTTTGCTGATGCTGATCGGCGAAGCGCCGGGCCAGCAGGAAGCCCTGCAGGGAAAGCCTTTTGTCGGAAAGGCCGGCCAAAACCTGACGGCGTTTCTAAACGCGGTCGGGCTGTCGCGGGACGAGCTGTACATCAGCAACGTCGTCAAGATCAGGCCGCACAGGGTGAGCGCGGCGGGGCGCACGGTCAACCGTCCGCCGACCCGGGAAGAAATCGTGCGGTTTACCCCCTGGCTGTACCGGGAAATCGCGCTGGTCCGGCCGGCCGCGCTGGTCACGCTGGGCAATGTGGCTCTGCGCGCGTTTGTCCCCGCGGAGGCGAACATCGGCGAATGCCACGGCCGCTGGACGGAGGCCCTGATTCCCGGGGAGGACGGCCGGACGCTGCGCCTGCCGCTCTTTGCGCTGTACCACCCCGCGGCGGTGATTTACCGGCGCGAACTGACCGCGGTCTATCAGGCGGATCTGGAGCGTCTGCGCGCAACGCTGCCCAACGTTGCCTCCCGGTAGCCACCGCGCCGGCAGGCGCAACGGCCCGCCCGCAGACGCGGTTCCGCGATGCGGCGCGCATTCGGACACTTGAACGCGCAAACGGATGGTTTGGCGCACAATCGCGGGACAAGGACCGCCGCCCGTGCTAGGATGATGAAACCAAAGAGGAGGGATGAAAAATGTTCGACTTGATCGCCGCTAACCTGCCTATCGTCATCTGCTCCATCGTCGGCATCGCGCTGCTTGTGGCGGAAGCATTTATGCCGGGCTTTGGCGTCGCGGGCGTATCGGGTATTGTTCTGGAGGTCGTGGCCGTGGTGCTGACCTATCTCAAGCACGGCGGTCTGGCAGCGCTTGGCCTCACGGTGGTCATTCTCGCCGTGATCGGCATCTCGGTATCCATGTCGCTGCGTTCCGCTACCAAAGGCCGGTTGTCCAAATCGCCGATTATCCTGAAGGCAAGCGAAACCGCCGCCGAAGGCTACTCCGCGACGGCCGACATGGATGTGTTCTTAGGCCGTGAAGGCATGACCACCACGGTGCTGCGGCCCGCCGGCATGGCGGAGCTGGACGGGGTGCGCCTCAACGTCGTATCCGACGGGGAATACATCCCCAAGGGCACGCTGGTGCGCGTCAGCCGCGTGGAAGGCGCGCGGGTTGTGGTACGCCGCGTATAACCGCGTAACGATGGGCGACGCAGGCGCGCCGCCCTTGCCCCAGCGATGGGGTTAATCAATAAGGAGGAGAAAAGCATGTTCAGTTCCCTGCTAGCCGCATCGTATGCCAGTTCGCTGGGCGAGGCCGACGTATCGTCGGTTCTGTGGATTGTTCTGGCCATCGTCGTCGCACTGATTCTCATCACCGTATTCCTGCGTTTCGTCCCGTTGGGCCTGTGGATTACCTCGCTGGCGGCCGGCGTACACGTCAGCATCAGCTCCCTCATCGGCATGCGGCTGCGCCGCATCCAGCCCAAGCGGCTGGTGGAACCGCTCATCAAGGCGCGAAAAGCCGGTCTGGACATCACGCTGCCCAAACTCGAAACCCACTACCTGGCCGGCGGCAACGTGGATCGTGTGATCAACGCGCTGATCGCCGCGCAGCGCTCCAACATCGAAATGCCCTTTGAGAAAGCCAGCGCGATCGACCTGGCCGGGCGCGACGTCCTGCAGGCCGTGCAGATGAGCGTTACCCCCAAGGTTATTGAAACACCCGTCGTCGCGGCCATCGCCAAGGACGGCATCGAGCTTCGCGCCAAGGCGCGTGTGACGGTGCGCACCAATATCGAGCGACTGGTCGGCGGCGCCGGCGAGGAAACGATCATCGCCCGCGTCGGCGAGGGTATCGTCACGACCGTCGGTTCTTCCGAAACCCACAAGCAGGTGCTGGAAAACCCCGACCTGATCAGCCGCACGGTGCTGAACAAAGGCCTGGACGCCGGCACCGCGTACGAAATCCTTTCCATCGACATCGCGGATGTGGATGTCGGCCGCAACGTCGGCGCGCAGCTGCAGATGGATCAGGCGCAAGCCGATCTGCATATCGCGCAGGCCCGCGCCGAGGAGCGCCGCGCGATGGCCGTGGCGCGGGAGCAGGAGATGAAAGCCGCCGTTCAGGAGATGCGCGCCCACGTGGTCGAAGCCGAAGCCGATGTGCCCAAGGCGCTGGCCGCCGCCCTCCGGGAAGGCAAGCTTGGCGTGATGGAGTATTACCATATGAAGAACGTGATCGCGGACACCGAGATGCGCGACGGAATCGCCAAGGCCGCCACGCCGACCTCGTCGTCGGCTGATACCGGTCATCCGAAAAAGTAAAGGTTACGCCGCGCCGGAAGCCTGCGGGCTTCCGGCGCGCCAAACGAGGTGAATATCGTGGAAGGCTTGAT
>JAAYUF010000154.1 GCA_012517815.1 Clostridiales bacterium | reverse complement strand
TACGCCAGAAAGTATGGCGTTGCACGAGCAAGCCGCAAGTATAACAAAAGCCGCTCCTACATCTACTTCTGGCGGGCGAGGTATGATGGCAGCATCGAATCCCTTAAGCCAAAGTCCAAGCGTCCAAAACACCATCCCAATCAACACACAGAAGCGGAGATTAAGCTCATCATGGATATGCGGCGCCGCAATCCCGACCTGGGCATGATCGAACTTTGGCACCGAATGCGCCAGCGCGCAGGGACATGCGTGTGGGGCGTGTGCCGGGTTCCCGGCTTGGGAGCGCGTGCGGCGTAATGCCCCTTGCGCCGTGCGCATTTGCTGCCGCCGGGACGGATTGGCCACCGCGCGCGTGGCGGCAGGGCCTGTACCGGCTTTTCGTATCGGCGTATAAACTGCTCCCGGCGAGGACATTGGCGAACAAGCGGTTCTTGGTTTCCGAGGGTTGTTCCTTCCAGACGGCGGCCGGCGCGTGCGGCGCATCCGTCGGGTTACGGCAGGGCCTGTATCTGCATTTTCGACTTTGCATCCCAAATGCCGCCGGTGAGGGCGTAGGCGCTATGGCGGTCCATGGTTTCCGAGGGGTGTTCCTTTCGGATGGCGGCCGGCGCGTGCGGCGCATCCGTCGGGTTACGGCAGGGCCTGTATCTGCTTTTTCGGCTTTACACCCCAAATGCCGCCGGTGAGGGCGTAGGCGCTATGGCGGCCCATGGTTTCCGAGGGGGTGTTCCTTTCGGATGGCGGCCGGCGCGTGCGGCGCATCCGTCGGGTTACAGCAGGGCCTGTATCTGCTTTTTCGACTTGGCATCCAAAATGCCGCCGGTGAGGGCATCGGTGAAAAAGCGGTCCATGGTTTCCGAGGGGTGTTCCTTTCGGATGGCGGCCAACACTTGCAGCGCATCCATCAGAATTGGCTTGCGCATGGTTTCCCTGATTTTCATCAGGTCGATCGCGGTAAGCCGGGCGGTGATCGTCTCGTCCAGCCGGGGCTGATACCTGTGAATGATCGGCAGCGATTGAATGCACTGGCGAACCGTAATGGGCTTTTCATCGTTCAGGCATTCCAGAAACGCGTCGATGGTGGCTTCCATCCTGCCCTGGGTGTCCCAACGCACATTTTCCGCGATCAGCATCAGGCCGATGCTGCGCTGGTAGGAGTTGTCGCTTGTGAGCTTGGACCGGAAGCGTTCCCAATACGGGTACACGTCGTCCAGGCTGCGGGAACGGTACTGCAATGCAAGGAATGCCTGATAGCGGATGTTGTCGTTCTTTTCGGACAACAGCGCGATCAGCTGCGGGAGATCGGAGGGTTGCAGCGCAACGGCTGCCTCCGGCAGTTCTTCTTTGGAAGCGATCAGCAGATCCTCAACGGTCATACGCGGGCCTCCCACATCAATTTTAGCACAGGCATTCATCCGCCGCCGAACCGGGTTGCTGTTTCTGCCTCAAACCTGGCGCAAGCATTTCAGATATCATGGTCCGTCAGCACGGCATTCAGGAGAAGCGAGAAAACCCGCAAATGATACAGCGCCCGCCCGGGGAACAGTTCCTCCAGCTTGGTCAGCGTATCCCTCCGGGTATGCATGAACTTGCCCGCATCCGCCGTTTCGCTGTCGCCGTCATACTGGCGGTCCGGCCCGGGAATCTCCCAGTTGCTGGCCTCGAAGTAGACATACTGGATGCCGCGCTCCGCAAAGGCCACATGATCGCTCCAATCGCCGGCGGAGGGGGACGGATAGTCCGGCTCCCGGAAACCCGGCGCGGGATGGTCAAACGTCCATGGGATCACGTGAAGGCTCAGCCCAAGCCGAACGCCGATGGCATAGACCCGCCGGAACGCATCCAGCTCGTCGACCCGCCGGTTCTCAAAATCCGCCACGCCTCCGTACAGGTAGCAGAAATCCCCGCAAATCAGAGAATCGAGGTTGATCATGAACAACGTATCGGCAACCTCCCGTTTGGTCATCGAGCGGGCATAGGCCGCGGAACCGTCCAGATCATACTCTTCGGCGCCAAAAAATACAAAAATCAGCGTTTCCGGTAGCGGCTGTTCCCGAACGAGGCGGCAGGCGGTTTCCAACAGCAGCGCAACGCCGGAGCCGTTATCCCCGGTTCCGTTGCCTTCGTCGCCGGCGTCATAGTGCGCGCCGACGATGATCTGCTGTTCGGTTTGCCCAGGCAGCGTCGCGATGATGTTCTGGGTGGTGCGCTTCTTACCGCTGTCCGTTTGGAACGGTACATCCTGTTTCTCGATCTGGGCGTCCGCATACCCGGCCGTTTCCAGCTCCCGGATGATCCACTCCTGCGCGCGGACGGTATCTTTGCCGCCGTCGCTGTCCCGATCCTGAAGGTTTTGGTCGATATACTGAAGGTAAGCGTATGCCTGTTTCCCGTATTCACCGAAATTAACGCCGGTTGCCGTCTCGGTATCAAAGGCGCACGCGGAACCCGCCCACGCAACCGTCAGCAGCACGGCCAACGCGGTGAAACGGCGGAGGATCAAACCAGCCATCTTTTTTCCCTCCTGAAAGGGCCTGGCGGAACGGGCGGCAGAACAACCGAGACGGTCGACCCACGAAGGGGCGCCTGATCGGAAACGGGGCGGGCACCGGGGGTGAATCAGCCGCGTGCCGGTGGCGAAGGGTGCGCTACTCCATCCATTCGCCTTTCAGGCTGCGGTTTCCTTCTTCAATCGACGCGCCCCGCGTGATGACGGTCGCGCCGCGGCCGTCATCACGCGGGGCTCAGACGCAGGAAAAGCCTTGCGAATCGACGCTATCCCGCCATGCCGGGCAGCAATGTTTGCGCCGTTATCCTCCTTACGCTTGCCCCAACGCCGAACGGCGCGGAGCCGGAAGTGTCCGAAGGCGGCGTATCTGGGAGCGGGCAGACGCGCGGATGCCGAATAGCGCGACAGGTTTGGAAAGCCGACCGACAGAAGGTCAAGCGCAGAAAAGGAGCAAGGACAGCGACGATTATTCCAAAGGGAAAAGTTCGCGGGGAATGCGGGTACAATCGTCCGTCCGCGCCAGGGCTGAGCATCGCTTCAAGCGGCGTTTGCTAAAAAGCAGGCTTCCGGTTCGCGGCTTCGGACCTCCTTGTGCGCCGAATCACGTTTGCTCCATCCGCGCCGACCGCATGATGCACGCGGCGCATATTGCCGGCGCAGGCGGAAAGGGCGGATTGCTACCCCGGTCCCCGTCTTGCCCTGCGCGCGTTTTCCGCGGCTGGTTCCGCTTGCCGCGGCCGGTTCCGATGCCTCCGCAGGGCGTAACAATACACCGGGCGCGCCGCAGACGGACGCGCCCGGTCTTCCAATAATCGGCCCGAGGGGCACCGAAAGGCGCCCCGTGTGCGGTGCGCCTTTCGCCGATTGATGCACAGACGCGGACGGCGCTGCACAGAGTTTTTAGCCTTCTAACCTATTTACCCCTCGACTGGAGGCGCACCGGCCGCCGCGGTACGGGCGCCGGAATGGACTCAATGCCCGCACTCGTCCGCGTGCGCGTGCTCGTGGCAAATGGAGCCCGTGGAATGGAGTTCGCCCCTCAGATAGCGCTCGACAGCCGTGCGCGCGTCTCCGGTCGCCCCCACGACCACTTCCATGTTGCGCTCGTTGAAAATTTCAACCGCGCCGCCGCCCATGCCGCCCGCGATGATCACGTTCGCGCCCATATCGCCAAGGAAATTCGGGAGAAAGCCCGGCCTGTGGCCGGGGTTTGCTATGCTGGTTTCCGAGATGATGGCCTGATCCGCCGTATCGTAGAGCCTGAAATTTTCACAATGTCCAAAATGGCCCGCCACCTGTGTTCCCATGCACGCTACGGAAATTTTCATGGTTTGATCTCCTTCTCATCATTCGTGATCCCATAACAAAGAGGACGCAAGGCCCTCTCGGTTTTCGGATGGATGCTCAGCCCGCGCTCCGACAGAAAACCCTCCGCAAACGGCAAATTTCCGTCGGCAAGCTGATCCTCACGCGGCGCCTCCGCGCAGCAGATTCATGGTTTGGGTATAGACCTTATGCAGCGCGTCCCGCGCCGGGCAGGGCACCTCCGCCAGACTCAACCCCGCGTTGATGGCCGCCGAAGCCTGACGGTCGTAGGGTATCCGTCCTACAAAGGGGATGTCGTGCGCTTCACAGAAACGCTCGATCGTTTCGGCGCTGCCAAGGCTTCCCTCTGCCTTGTTAACGCATACGACGGCGCGCGTGCCGAGAATTGCGGCCGTTTTCAGGATGCGCTTCATATCGCTGAACCCCGACAGCGAGGGTTCCGCAACGATCAACACCAGATCGACGCCGCTGATGGAAGCGATGACCGGGCATCCGATGCCGGGCGAACCGTCCATGATGGCCAGTTCTTTATCCGGCGCGGCTTCCAGGAGCGCGGTTTTCACCGCGGCTACGAGTTTGCCGGAGTTGCCCCGCCCCATACGAAGCGTGGCGGTGGAAAACACGCGATTGCCCCGGTACAGCGTTTGCGCGCCCGCGATATCTTCCTTGAGGGTTACCGCCTGTTGCGGGCAAATGTACGCACATACGCCGCAACCCTCGCAGGCGTAGGCGTTTACGGTATAACGCCCGGCTTCGGGCCGGATGGCCCGAAAGCGGCAGGCCTCCGAGCACAGGCCGCAACCTACGCACGCTTCGGGTTGGATCGACGCCTTAGGCGAGCCGTAAAACGTCGTTTGCTCCGGCTCCGTATCCATGTGCACCACCAGATGCAGATTGGGCGCGTCCACATCGCAATCCGCGAAAGCCTCAGCTTTGGCGAAACCGATGAACGCGGCGGCGGTCGTGGTTTTACCGGTGCCGCCCTTTCCGCTGAGGATCAACAGCTTTTTCAAGGTTTCATCTCCGCTTCCATACGCTGGAGCAACGCATCAAACAGCAACCGGCTGCCTGGGTCCTGCTCACAGGCGATCTGCGCGGCGGCGTTGAGCCGCGCGAGCGTTTCGCCGTAGGGGATTCGGCTCAGCACCGGGATGCCGCTTTGCCTGCAATACTCCTCCAGCGGTTCGTAAGGGGCTTCCATCTTGTTGATTACGATGCCGCAGGGCTTGCTGAGCAGGCGAACCATCTCCACGACCATTTGCAGGTTATGCAGGCCGAAAGCCGTTGGCTCGGCGACCAGCAAGCAGGCATCGGAGGCGGATACGCTTTCCAGAACGGGACAACCGCTGCCGGGCGGGCAATCGATAATCGTATGCCCTTCCCCGGTCAAACCCTCCGCAAGCGCCGCCCGGATCACGGGTACGGCGGAGGCTTCGCCAAGGTTCAAGACGCCTGAAACAACGCTCACCCGCCCATGCATGCCGCGTTCAACCCGCCCTACGGGGCGTTTGTGTTCCGAAACCGCACCCGCCGGGCAGACCAGGACGCATCCGCCGCAGCTGTGACAGATTTCCGGGAAAACCTTGGGTTTGCCCTTAATGAAGGCTAAAGCGTTGAAACGGCAGAAATCCACGCACTTCCGACAACCGTTGCACCGGCCCGCGTCAAATGCGGGCAGCAACGTATGGACCGTCGTTACCGTGACGTTTTCCGGCTTCAGGAAAAGGCTCCCGTTGGGTTCCTCCACATCGCAATCAATGTAGGTCGCGTTTTGGGCGGCCGCCGCCAGGTTGACGGACACAAAGGTTTTACCGGTGCCGCCTTTCCCGCTGAGGACCGCTACCTTCATTGCTTGTTGTGGAAGCCGGCGTGAAAGCTCTGCAGCCTCTCCAGCTTCCCCTCCGCCAAAGCGGCCAGATTTTCCAACGCTCCGCCGCCCTGCGCCTTGTAGATCTGGACTTCTGCGGCAAGCAGCACCTCGGCCGCGTTTTCGCCGCCCCGAACGGTGATAAGCGCGTCGGCGTGATGATCGATCACAAACTGCGCGGCCTTGACGCCCGCGCCGCCCTCCGCGATGGCCGCGGGGTTGGCAAGCACCTGGCTGGTTGCGGTTTCGGTGTTGCGGAAGTAAAACCAGGGCGCTCTGCCAAAGGAAACGCAGACGCTCGGCTCCGCCTTGTTTTCGTTCACGGGTATCGCAATGATCATCGTGTGATGTCCTCCCTTTCCGGATGGGGTTGGCCGCACCGGTGCCTCCGGCATCCGCCGCAGCCGCAGTAGGTTTCCTTTCCTTCGCACAGGCGGTACTCGCCGCCCTCGATGCGAAGCGTTCGACCCTCGACCAGCGCGGCGGCTATTTTTTTCCGGGCGTTGTTATACACCAGTTGCACCGTGGTGCGGGCGATTTTCATGTAACCGCTGCATTCTTCCTGCGAGAATCCCTCGTGATCGATCAGGCGGATGGTTTCGTATTCATCCACCGTCATCACCACAATCTCATCGGCGGCGCAAGGGGTATTGACCGGAACAAACTCCAGGACAGGCGGCAAACAGCATACCATCCGCCATTTTTTCGGTCGCGGCATGTAACGTTCCTCCCGTTGAAATGGCCAAAGCGTCCTTTGGCCATTTGTCCATACGTCAGAGGGTATCCAGTTGTCTGTCGACCTCGGCGAGACGCTTCTGCAGGATCGTCTTCGCCTCGGTGAGGGCCTCACGGGAAGGTTGCACGGGGCAGGCCATATTGGCCATACTCCGGCACAAACCGTATCCGCGCGGCGCAAACCCGACGTTGCGGCACCGCCCGGCTCCCCAACCCATGCGGGGTCCGCAGCCCATGGGGCCGGTTCCATCCATTCTCGGCATCATGTTCACCTCCTCATTCTTATTGACATATGCCATTTACAATGCGAGCATAGCATAGTAGATGACATATGTCAATAATAAATTTCAAATCCAGGAGGCCGGAATGAATCTCACACAAGGACGCCGCTGGTTCCAACAGCCTTCCCGACTTGTACAAACGATCGTTACGGCAAAAAGAGCATCGCCATCCTGCGCAAGGATCACGTGCCTTCTCTACCGGGATCATACGCTGGAGCGTGCCCAAAGAGCCGGTACACACAGCGTGTTGACAAAGCCGTCGGAGGCGATGCTAGATTCGGAAAATCCAGAATTCAGATAAGCTTCTGGCCGGACCCCGCGAAAACACCAGCCTTTATCAGCAGGCGGAGCGTGCCGGACAAAGCTGGCACGCTCCAGACCGCGAAAGATGTTTAGTATGTGAAAGATCGATCATCTTAACGCCCTGTGGACTGTGCCGCCGCGCCGGCATCGCGCTGCGAATCGCCGCGCCAAGCTCCGCGAGGGTTGTACCCGGAGGTTTCATCGGCGCGCAGGGCACTGCTTTGCCCCGCGCCTGTAAACCCCCGTCTCCGCATCGCTTTCGGCCTGGCTGCAGCGGCCGCAGGCCGCGCGCTTCCCTCCGGCGCCCGCGCCCCGGCTTTGCCGCGGCAAAGGATCGAATAGCAAGGCGGGAACATGCCGGATCAGACCGGCACGCTCCCGCTGCCTGAGGTTCTTGCCTTGCTGCCTGTTTCGCAAAGGCAGGGCATGCCTGCCCCTATGCCTCCTCGGCAGCCGCCACGCTCCAGCCCAGGCTTTCCTGCTGGATTTGGTAGAGGCGATGATAGAGCCCTTCCCGACCCATCAGGTCCGCGTGCGTGCCTTCCTCCACCAGCTTTCCCTGATCCAGCACGATGATCTTGTCCGCGCCGGCCACCGTCCGCAGGCGGTGCGCGATCACGATCACGGTCTTGCGGTGGATCAGTTTGGTAATGGCTTGCTGGATCAGCGCCTCATTCTCAGGGTCCAGCGAGGCGGTCGCCTCGTCCAGCAGTACGATCGGCGCATCCTTGAGCAACGCGCGCGCGATGCTGAGCCGCTGGCGTTCGCCGCCCGAGAGGGTATAGCCGTTTTCCCCCAGCATGCTCTGATACCCGTCGGGCATTTTGCTGACAAACTCCTCGCACTGTGCCGCGCGGGCCGCCTCCATCACCTGCGCTTCCGTCGCGTTCAGGTTCCCGATTCGGATGTTGTTGTACACCGTATCATTGAAAAGCACCACATCCTGAAACACAAAAGCCATATTTTTCATCAGGTTTTCCGGGTCCATGGTGCGCACGTCTACGCCGCCCACACGCACGATGCCCTGGTTCACATCCCAGAAACGGGCGATCAACCGGCTGATGGTGCTCTTGCCACAGCCCGAGGGGCCTACCAGCGCGGTAATGGCGTTCTCCGGGATGGTCATGGTCAGATCATGGATGACCATATCCTCATCATCCGCATGGTTGTTGTAGCGGAAGGAAACGTGGTCAAAGGCGACATCCCAGTGCGTGAGCTTCCTGTCGGCATCGCCCTCCATGATGGGCGTTTCCATCAGCGTGCGCAGCCGGCGCGTGGCAACCCGATGGTGGAACAGTTCCGGCAGCAGCGTAAACTCGACCACCACCGGCCCATAGATGCGCACCACGATGACCAGGAACATCAGCAGCGGGATCAGCGCTATCTGCCCGCCCGTCAGGAGCTGCGCGCCTACGAATACGGTCAGCCCCACGCCCGCCTGCAGCAGCATCTGCGCGCCCGTCACAAACACCCCTGTGCCAAACTCCATTCGAACGGCCATTTTCATCATGGCATGCAGGGCGTTGTCCAACGCGGCAAACTTGCTGCCGTCCAGCCCGCAGGCTTTGATTACCTTGATGCCCTCCAGGTATTCCTGCACCTGATCGGACGCCTTCAGCTTGGCGTTCACATGCTTTTCGCTCAAACGGTTCTGGATTTTCTTGCTCAGCAGGATGACGCCAAGGGAAAGCGGCACGCTGACGAACACCGCCAGCGCCATGCGCCAGTCAAACGCCGCCATCAACAGGCAAACCAGCGTGATGGATAGGCCGTTTGCGAACAGCTGCGGGATAATGTGGCTGAGCACGTGCTCGGTGGTGGAACAGTCCGCCATGATGTTGGCGGTGAGTTCCGACAGATCCTTGGCGTTGAAAAAGCTCATGGGCAAGCGACGAATCTGTTCCGCCACGCTCACGCGGGAATGCTCCGCCTCCAGATAGGAGGTCACATAGGTTTTCTTGTAGTCGTTTTTGCTGGCTAGGAAAACCAGCGCCGCGGCAATCACCCCGCAAGCCAGCAAAAACCAGAGCGAATTGAGGATGAGGGTTTCTCCCATCAGGGGTTTGAGCAGTTCCGCAAAAATCTGGATCGTCACCATGAAAGGCAGCATGAGCGACAGGTTGGTCACCGTGCAGGCAAAGATCGCTTTCCTGAGGTCACGATACCCTTTGTCCGTCAACATTAGCCAGCGTTGCAGCTTAGGCATGGGCGACAGCCTCCTTCCGTTCCATTCTCCAGGCCAGCGTCTGGTTATACTGCTGCCACAGGTGACGGTACCGCCCACCCTGTGCCAGCAAAGCGTCATGCGTGCCCTTCTCCAGCACGCGCCCGTTGTCGATCACCAGAATCTGATCGGCGCCGCGCACGGTGGAAAGCCGGTGCGCAATCATGATGACCGTTTTCCCGCGCATCAGTTTTTCAAACGCGCGCTGGATCAGGTACTCGTTTTCTGGATCGGAGAACGCGGTTGCTTCATCCAGCACGACAATCGGCGCGTTTTTGACAATGGCGCGGGCGATGGCGATGCGCTGTTGCTCGCCGCCGGAAAGGTGTACGCCCTGCGTGCCGATCACCGTATGATACCCGTTGGGCAGCTGCGCGACGAACCCGTCGCACTGCGCGGCGTGCGCGGCGGCCATGACCTGAGCATCGCTGGCCTGCCGGTTTCCAAAGCGGATGTTCTCCAGGATGCTCTGCTTGAAGAGGAACACATCCTGAAATACAAAGCTCACGTGCTGCATCAGGGTCGCGCTGTCCATTTCCCGGACATCCACGCCGCCCACCTGGACGCTGCCCTGAGCCACGTCGAAGAAACGGGGAATCAGGTGCGCGATCGTGCTCTTGCCGCCGCCGGACGGGCCTACGATTGCCGTGATCTTCCCCTCGGGCGCATGGAAGCTGATATCCTGCAGCGCTGCCTGCTGCTGGTTTTGGTAGGCAAAGGTCACATGTTCAAACGTCACGTCGTGGCGCTCCACCGGCCTGGGGAGGCTTGGCTGGGGCAGAGCGGGCGTCTGCAGCACCTCGTCCATCTTCTCAACGCCGCCGATGATCTGCATCCCGTTGCTGGTGACATACATGATTTTCATGAGCGTGGAAGCGATGGAGGGGACAAAGATCAGGTAGAACAGGAAGGTGCTTGCGTACGCGGCGTAGTCGGTTGTATGCATGCCCACCAGAATGCCGGCGGGGATAACAAACAGGTAGATGTTGTTGACAACCGTCGTAAACGCGCTCATGAAGTTTTCCCAGCTTAAGGTATAGGGAATGACCATCTGCGTATAGCTCCGAATGGCGTCGTGCATCCTGCGCAGGGAGAACACCGTTTGGCCGAAGGCCTTCACCACGCTGATGCCGCGCACGTATTCCACAGCCGCGTTGTTCATATCGTCCTGCGCGGCCTGATACTTGCCCATCATCGACCTGGCGCCCTCGTTGCCGTACGCGCGCACCTGAATGGCAAAGGCGATGACGATTCCCACAATGGCGGCAAGCCCCATTCGCCAGTCCGCCCACAACAGGACGGCCAGCATTGCCACCGGCGCAACCAGCGACGCGGCGATGTCCGGCAGTTGATGGGCGATGAACCCCTCGATCTTTTCAATGTTCTCATCCATGATTTTGCGAAGCTTGCCGCTGCCCCAAAGCACGTGGTACCCGAGCGGCACTTTGGACAGGTGCGAAGCGAAGCCCACCTTCAGTTCGTACAGGGTGCCAAAGGCCGCCAGATGCGAGCACATCAGCGCAATAAAGTAAAGCAGGATGTTTAGCAGGATGCCGCCCAGCGCCAGCCAGCCCAGCGCCATCGTACGGGGCAGATCCAGCGACGTAAATGCGGGGTAGGCCGTAAGCAAATCGCGCACCAACAGGTAGATGGCGATAAAGGGAATAAAGGAGGCGATGGCCGCCAGCGCAGCCAGAACCACCGACGCGATGACAAGCGGCTTCCTGGTGGCGGCCAGCTCCATCAGGCGCGCCATGCCGCGCTTGGGTTGCGTTGCCTTTGGGGAGGTTTGTTTCATGAGGATGCTCCCTTCACGTTTGTGTACGAAATGGGTTTGACAAGTCGGTATCGGACCGTTACAATAGTTAGTGGGCCTTAACTACGAGTGCAGTATAACGGTGATCCTTCATCTTCGCAAGGCGAAAGCCGGATTCTCGGCTTTCTCGCACACAGGACCGTCCGATTCGCACAAAAGGAGCACGAGATGCATGCGCAGGGCGAGTGAAAGGCGGATACCGCGATGACGGACAACAGGCGAACTTGCTGCGACCGTTGCGCGCAAGGCCGCGCTTCCCGGGAAAGCGGTCGAACGCTGCTGTACCATCAACCGGATACATTTGCCTTTTGGTGGTTGCGGGGCAAAGCGTCACCTTCGGGTACCGCGCACTGGCTGTTGCAGGAGAGCATTCGCTTTCCATTCTGCCTGCTGGACGAACCGGCGCAAACCGGAGGCGCGTTCGGTGCAAACGAGGGAAAAGCCTGCGCTTGCGGCGACGCGCGGGCGTCGGAAATCGGCTGTTGCCAGGTGTGGCTGGAGGTATCCAGGCGGTATTTCTGTTACAAGGCGGGCGGCGCCGCGGCTTTGGCCTGCGGCTTGCCGGACGACCGGTGCATGCGCGCCACCCTGACCCGCCGCCAAAGCGAACTCGCCCAAGTGTTTGTGCAGACGCTTCGCTATCGGGGCGACGGAATGGCGGCAGCTTTGTTTTTCGAAGCGAAAGCCTGCGAGGTGATCGCATACCTCCTGGAAACCCTCACGCTGCTCTGCCCCGGAGAATGGGCCGGCGAGAACGCCGGCATCGAGGATCGGCTTGGCATTGAGCGCGTCACCGTTTACCTGAACGCGCATATGGACCAGGATCTGCCCATGGATACGCTCTGCGAGCTGGCCTGCATGGGAAAAACCAAGCTGAAGCAGGCGTTTCGGGACTCACACAACTGCACGCTGAGCGAATACCTGACCGAGCGGCGCATTGAAGAAGCCCAGCGCCTTCTTCGCGAAACGAACCTTGCGATTTCGGAAATCGCGCAAACCGTCGGGTATCTCGCGGGCGGAAGATTTGCGATGCTCTTCAAGCAGCGTACGGGATATCTGCCCAGCGAGTACCGCGGCGCTTTTCGTTGATCGCGGGCGATGCGCGCGGCGGTTTTCCCCATAGCGCCTGAAGAGCGAAACCGGCAGCGGATGCCGTTTGCGCCTGCCGATGCTTCCCGCGGTAGCCGCAGCGTTACCTTTGTTCCGGCGTCGAAAGGATGTGAACATAACCTTCGCGCGGCCTCGCCTCAAGGCTGATCGCGGCCGCGACACCGCCGGACGGGATGCAAACCCCCGCCGCGACGGGCGCGCCAACCGGTTTGGCGAGATTGCCGCAAGGAAGTTCACGGCACGGGCGCGCCGAACGGTTGCAACCCTGTGCCCGCGCTTCCGAGAACGCGCGCCCGTCGTCTGAACGGAGCATTTCCGTCCAAACGGAGTAGCGCGCTCGGCATGGTTCGATTATCGTAACTGTGGCCTGTATCGGCGCCTGAAGGGCGCCATTTCAGGAGCTAACGGTTAGAGTAAGCTAACCATGTATTGGGGAGGATTGACATGAAATAGGGGATTACGGCCAAAGACCTGATCAACATCGGTTTGTTTACGGCCATTTACTTTGTAATGTTCTTTACGACGGGCATGCTGGGATACATCCCCGTAAAGGCGAATAGCGCGACCAGGCGGCTGAATCACCGGAAGCGTCAAAGCGCCGCGGCGATCTGCCGCGGCGCTTTGCTTTGCCGGCTTGGGTTACGCCTTCTTTTCGCGCTTGAAGCACATAAACCAGTCCAGGCAATACTGATCGTCGCCCTTGTAGGCCATGCGCTCCTTGGCGGTGCCGCAGGAACCCGGGGTGGGGATGATCACATCGTCGCCCGGCCGCCAGTCGGCGGGGGTAGCCACCTTGTCGGCGTCGGCCTTTTGCAGCGCCTGAATGATGCGCTTGATCTCGTTAAAGTTGCGGCCGGTAGAAAGCGGGTAGTAGAGCATCGTGCGGATCTTGCCCTGCGGGTCGATCACAAACACCGCGCGCACGGCCTGCGTGTTGCTCTGCCCCGGCTGGATCATGCCATACTTGTTGGCGACCTCCATGCGGATGTCCTCGATGAGGGGGAACTTGACTTCCACATTCTTCTTGCCGTTCCACTCCAACTCCTGAATTTTGCGCAGCCACGCGATGTGCGCGTAGAGCGAATCCACCGACAGGCCGACAAGCTCGGTGTTGAGGGCCTTAAACTCATCCGCCATGGAGGCGAAGGTCATGAACTCGGTGGTGCATACCGGGGTGAAATCGGCGGGGTGGGAGAAGAGGATCACCCATTTGCCCTTGTAATCCTCGGGGAAGCGGATGGTACCCTGTGTGGTGACTGCGGTAAAGGATGGGGCGGCATCGCCGATCAGGGGCATACGGTTATACGTGACTTCATTTTCCATGGAAAATCTCCTTCCTTCCATCGCCTGGCGATGATCAAGCCTGAACCGGCCATGTCTGTGATATACCCGGCTCCCCGGGCTGTGAAACGTTGCCTGGCTTTTTTATTAGAGAAAACTAACCTGAGGGTTGACTTCTACTGCGCGCGTGCTATAATAGCTAATGCAAATGAGAATCGTTTGCAATACAGTTCCCGATGGAGAACGCCGCGCGCGCCATGCTCGCATGCCATGCCGAATGCCTTTCCATAAAAGGATTAACGAGCATACTGGGACAACGCGGGGCATGCGTGCGAAGGCAGGCTGTGTCGGGGAAGAAATACGCAAGGAGGATTTCCCATGAAAACCACGATCCGAAAATTGTCCGCGCTCCTGTTGGCGTTTACCCTGTGCCTGACCGGCGCATCCGCGCTGGCCGAAACCCCCGCCCTCACGGTAGCCGTCACCATTCTGCCGCAAAAAGCGCTTGTGGAAGGCGTGGCGCAGGGGCTGGCGGATGTGGTGGTGATGGTGCCCGCCGGCAGCAGCCCGGGCAACTACGAGCCCACCCCCATGGAGATGGAGGCCTTCAGCAAGGCAAGCGTTTACTTCACCATCGGCGTGCCCACCGAAGCGGCCAACATTCTGCCTTCCGCCGCCGATATGACGGTTGTCGATCTGCCCTCGCTGGTCGCCGCCGCGTATCCGGATCGAACCTTCCCTTCCGGCAGCCGCGATCCGCACATCTGGCTTTCGCCCAAACGCGCCATCGTGATGGTCAACGCCATTGCCGATGCGCTTGCCCAGGCGGACGCGGCCAATGCCGATACCTATAAGGCCAATGCGCAAAGCTATGTGGCCCAGCTTACGGAATTGGACCAGCACATCGCCGCCGCGTTCAGCGGCATGGCCACCAAGGCGTTTATCGCCTACCACCCCGCCTACGGCTATCTGGCGGATGATTATGGCCTGACCATGTACTCGCTGGAGGAAAACGGCAAGGAAGCCACGCCCGAAAAGATGATGGAACTGGTCGATCTGGCCAAGGAAAAGGGACTGACCACCGTGTTCTCCCAGGCGGAGATCGACAGCAAGCAGCCCGACGCGTTTGCCGAGGAAATCGGCGGCACGAAGGTAATGCTGGCGCCGCTTGCGGAAAACTACATCGAGAACCTCAGGAGCATGGCGGACGCGATTGCGGCGTCCGCGAAATAATGGAGGGCGGAGCGACTGCGCCCGCCGCCCTGCGCGTACACCATGTGAGCATCCATTACGGACAGACGTCCGCCATCGCGGACGTCTGTCTGGATGTTCGGCAGGGCGCATATCTGGGGCTGATCGGCCCCAACGGCGGCGGTAAAACCACCCTGCTAAACGGTATACTGGGGCTGATTCCCCTGACGTCGGGCACGGTGGAGATTTTTGGGCAAACGCCGCAGGCCGCGCGCGGGCTGGTGGGCTATGTGCCGCAGCATACCACGCTCAACCGCCGCTTTCCCATCACCGTGGCGGAAGCGGTGCTGGCCGGGCGCATCCCTCCCGGCACGCGACCGTTTTTCCGCTATACCACGGAGGATCGGGACGCGGCGCGGCAGGTGATCCGGCGGCTTGGGCTGGAAAGACTGGCCAGGCGGCAGGCCAGCCAGCTTTCCGGCGGTGAGTTTCAAAAGATGTTGCTGGCACGCGCGCTGGTCAGCCAGCCCAAACTCCTGCTGCTGGATGAGCCGACCGCCAATGTGGACGCGCCTTCCCGTGTGTCGATTTTTGAGCTGCTGCAAACCTTGCGGCAGGATATGACCATCCTGCTGGTTTCCCATGACCTGCTGGATATCGTCACCCGGGTGGACAGCATCGCCTGTATCAATCGCACGCTGCTCTACCAGGGAGAACCCGCTTTGGACGCGGACAGGATGGAGCAGGTGTTCGGCAGCCGGGTGGGGTTGCAGCTGCCGGGGCAACCGACAGGCCGACCCCCGAAAACGGCGCGGCAGGAGGGAGTGCCATGCTGGAGGCAATTTTAACCTATCGGTTCATGCAAAACGCCGCGCTGGCCGCGCTGCTGGGCAGCGAGGTGTGCGGCATCATGGGCGTGATCATCATCGAAAAAAAACTGGTGATGATGAGCGGCGGCATCGCGCACACCTCCTATGGCGGGGTGGGGTTGGGCTACCTCCTGGGTATTGAGCCGATCTTCGGCGCGTTTCTGTTTTCCGTGCTGGCGGCGCTGGGCATCGGTGTGCTTAAGCGCCGCGACGTGGCGCGCTCGGATGTGCTCATCAGCCTTTTCTGGGCGCTGGGCATGGCGTGCGGCATCCTGTTTATCGCCATGATGGAAGGGTACCCGCCGGACATCAGCGCCTACCTGTTTGGCAGCATCCTTTCGGTTACGCGGGCGGATCTGCTGTTTATCCTGTGCCTGACGGTGGCGGTGGCGGCGGTGTTCATCGCCCTGTATGCCGATTGGCAGGTGTTTCTGTTTGACGAGGATTTCGCCCGCACGCGGGGCGTGAATACCAAACGGTTGGACACGCTGCTCATGGTGCTGATCGCGGTTACCGTGGTGGTGCTGATCCGGGTTGTGGGTATCATTCTGGTGCTGGCGCTGCTGACCGCGCCCGCCGCGACCGCCGCGCTGTTTACCACGCGCCTGAAAACCCGCGTGTGGCTGGCCATCGGCGTCAGCGCACTGTACAGCTTCGGCGGGCTGTGGCTTTCCTACCGGCTGGATATCGCCTCCGGCGCAGCCATCGTGATGCTGGCGGTCGCCTGCTATTTGCTTTCGCTGCTACTCGTGCGGCTCAGGGGCGGCAAGCCTGCCAAGGCGGCTTAACCCGAAGCGGGCGCTACGCAGCGGCAAACGCATCGCAGGCGACAAGTCGGGCATGAGCACCCGCCAACCTGCCGGGCAAAAAGCAGGCCCGGGCAGCGCACCCAACGCGCTGCCCGGGCCTGCTTTGCGTACGATTCTGCCGCCGGAGGCGGTTCAGCCGTTTTTCGGGAGCGCCGCAGCCGCCGCATCGGCGTCCTCGCTCTGCTTTCGCTGGCATTCGGGGCAAAGCCCGTACAGATCAAGCCGATGGCCTTGCAGCACAAAGCCCGTTTCCTTTGCCAGCGCCTTCTCAAAGGCTTGCAAAGGGCAGTGGGAAATGGGCAGAATCCGCTTGCATCGGGAGCATACGATGTAATGATGGTGTTCTTTTTCCTCCAGAACGTAGGCCATGCGGTTATCACCGGACAAAGTTACGCTTTGCAAAACACTGTGCGCGCACAACAGTTCCAGCGCGCGGTAAACGGTGGAAAGGCTCACCTCCGTGTTTTCTGCCTTCAGCCGGATGTAAATCTCATCAGCCGTCAAGGGATCGTCGGATTGCACGAGAATATTCAGGATTGCTTTCCGCTGCTTTGTATTTTTAAGCCCCCATGCCTTCAGCGCGCGATGATCATGAACGATCGGTGCCATGGCAATCCTCCCATCTGAGTCCCTTTCCGCATACAGCATACCACAACCGCGGCGCCTTGACAATTCAGGCGCGACGGTTGCGGCGCCGGTGCGGAGTACGCGGATTCCTTCGGTTTCAAACCGTGAACGCCGCACGCTTACGGCGCCTGTCGCCTGTGACTTTTTCGCAAGAGCTCGACGAAGTCCCGTTACACCTTCGTTTCCGCCCCTCGCCCCAGAAGAACATCGCCGGCGCACTTCGATGTGTTCATGAAGGGAAACCGAATCTGCCGTCGGTTTATGTGAAAGAACAGTTGACAAAGTAGTCAGCGCTGACTATAATGCAAATAGTCAGCGCTGACTATGGAGGGCTCGATATGGTTCCAATCTATCTTCTGGGAATCCTGCTCCGCTTCGGGCCCCAACACGGGTACCAGATCAAGCGCACCCTTGCGGAGAATGTGGCCGATTTTACCAGCATCAAACTGCCGACAATCTATTACCATCTGGAGAAAATGGAGCGGGAGGGGTGGGTAAGCGCCAAGAGAGAAACAGAAGGAACCCGTCCGGAGCGAACGATATTCACGATTACACAAAAGGGCCGGGAAGCTTTTCTGGACGGGCTGGAACGTCAACTGGCGCTCACCTATCGGCCAACCTTCGATGCGGACGCGCTGTTCTATTTTGCCGACCATTTGGATTTTTCGCAAATCATCCGGCGGCTGGAAACGTATGTTACCCAGATGGAACGCAGCCTGGCTGAAATTCGGAGGCACCAACTCGCCATCTCGGCCGATCTGCCGCAAGATCATCGGGTGTGTGTCGGGATCATTTTCAGCCATCATACGCTTCATTATCAGGCGGAAAAAACCTGGGCGCAGACAACCATCAAAGCATTGCTGTCAGGAGGAAATACCGATGCACAGGCAACGGATCATTGAAACCAACGAAGGAATTCAAGACGCAATGGAAGTAACCGTGTTTGACGATTTTGCCAGGACCATGCGCGACAAGGGCTGGAACAACGTGGATACCTTTGTGCGCAAAGGAATCTCGCGAGGCCGGGTGCTGGAGATCGGCCCCGGGCCGGGGTATGTCGGGCTGGAATGGCTCAAGCGCGCGCCGGATGCGAAGCTCACAGCGCTTGAAATCAGCGATGAGATGATTCGCGTCGCCAAGCGCAATGCGCAGCAGTACGGTTTGACCGATCGGGTGCAGTACATGCAGGGCAACGCCATGGCGATGCCCTTTGAGGAGAACGCTTTTGACGGCGTGTTTTCCAATGGCTCTCTGCACGAATGGGAGAAACCGCTTGCCGTGTTTCAGGAAATTCACCGAGTGCTGAAAGCGGGCGGCCTATTCTGTGTTACCGATATGCGCAGGGATGTGAACCCCTTGCTTGCGAAGCTCATCTACCACACCACAAAGCCCAAGGAAATCCGTCCGGGGTTCATCACCTCGCTGAACGCGGCCTATACCGTGGGCGAGCTGACGGAAATCCTCCGGAATTCGGATTTCGAGGATTTTTCGGTCACGCCGGACTTCTTTGGGCTGACCGCAACCGGGCGCAAGCAGAGCATGCGTTAGCCCAACCGATTAAATCGGCACCAGCGCGCAGGCGACCGTATCGCCGCGGTTCCTTCGCGCTGGCGCGGCTTGCCGCGCCCCGTTTGGCCGCGCGTACCCGTGCGCCTAGGCGGCGTACAAGGCTGCCCGATGACACCGGGCACGTTCCCCGACATCATTGTATATTTGGCGGATATGGTTGACAGTGTGCCGTTAGCCTGCTTATACTCAGTATCAGCAGGCCTTTGTCATGCGCGGGCATATATGGGCCTGGCAGAGTCCGTGTTTCGGAAATTGCCCTTACGTCGGCCCTGAGAGGGTGCGTTTTCAACCGGGATGGGAAGAACGACAGAGGCGAAAGAAGGGAATGCGGCAGGTGAATGAGAATAGACGATGGATGGCGCTGCTGCTGGCGCTTTGCCTGATTGCGTTTTTTGGCCTGTCGGGGGCGTACTTTCTGGCGAATGCGCACCATACCTGCACAGGGGAGCATTGCCCGATATGCGAGCGCATGGGGATTCTCCTGGCGCTGACCGCCGAGCTGGGCACCATTGCGATTGTCCTTTTTCTCCCCTGGGCATACGGCGTTCCGGTGGCGGCGTCCGGCATCGCGGCGAGTACCCGGCATTCGCACGCCACCCCAATCGGGCGTTTTGACAGGATGAATAATTGAGCCGAGCCGAATCGGATGAATCGAATCCATTTCTATGCGTGAGCATCAGCAAACCATACGGATCAGGCTGCGCGTCAATGCGTTTGCCGCCGTATTGGACGATGCTTTCTTGCCGTTCCTTTCATGGCGGCATTTGGGAGTGATGAATCATGAAGCGGTTTCTCAACGCGCTTGTCTTGCTTGCGTTCTGCATCGGCCTGTACGGAACGGGGTTGGGCGAAGGGCAGGCAACCCTTGGCGTAGCCCAGGTGACAACGGAAAAGGGCACGCTCAACCTGCGCAAGGAACCAGACGGAAAGGCGACGATACTGGAACGCATCCCCAACCACAGCCTGGTACGCGTCCTCTCCAAAGGAGATGCCTACTGGCAGGTGCAGTATGAAACGGAAACCGGCTATGCCGTGTGCGATTTTCTGACCATGACGGATTATGCCGAGGATGTGCTTGCCTATCGCCTTCTCTATCGCAACAACGTGGGCGACGATGTGCTTGCCGTCAAGCAAAGGCTTCTGGAACTGGGGTATTACCGAGAAGGCTCAACCATGAACAACGTTTATAATGAAACCTGTGTTGAGCGGATCAAACTGTTTCAGCGTCAAAACGGCCTGAAGGAGGACGGCATTGCCTCGGCCGTCGTCCAGGCCGCGCTGTTTGGGCCTTCCGCCGTGTCCAACGCCGAGCCGCTGCCCAAAGCGGTCGCAAGCGGGTTTGTGATCTCCTCCTCGTCGGACGATGGCACCGGCGACACCGATGACACCGATTGGAACCTGTGGATGCTGGAACATCCGGGCGTATGCCCCTGCTGCATGGGCAAAGGCTGCGCATGCTGCAACGGAACCGGGCAGATTTAGCCCCCTATCCGCTGCGTGACGGCTAACCTCCTGACGGCGCCCGGGGGCGACCGCATCCCCGCGGGGGACGAGCCCCACGCCGCACAACCGGATGGCGCCACGCAGAAGGGTTGCATCCCAATATCCCTTAGCGGGCATAAGGAGATCTCGACATGTTTGGCAAAAAGATACCTGCTTTTGTGATCGGCGGTACGGATTCCGCCCAAAGACTTGCCTTTTTGGCTTCGTTTTGCATGATGAAACAACCTCTGCGCGTCTGTTTCCACAAGGAAACGACGGTAGCCGAACCCTCGGTTCCCGTCTGCCGGATTGACGAAGCCCTCACGTTGCCGCAGGCGGCGCTGCTGATTTCGCAGTGGCTACGGGCGGGTTCCTTTGACTCGGTATGGGTGGACTGGAGCGATCGCCGGCCGCTCCGGAATCTGATCGAAATCATGCAGGACCCGGCGCTCCGGGGCCTCTGCGGGCTGCGCTCGATCGTATGGTGCGCCACAGGGCAGGATGACGCGCAGCGGCTCATCGACGGCAACGCGCGAGTGGATTCGATCGCGCAGTGCGACCTTGTGGCCGTCGGCGACGTCGACCGCCGGACGATCGCCCGATTACGCAGACGGCTGTTACCCTTTCAACCGAATCTGGAGGTGATCGCACACGACAACCGGCGGGAGATCGCGTCCGTGCTTGCAGGCAAAAGCCGGCTTGAGGCCATCCGCTTCTCGCTGGCCATTGTGGTATGCATTTTCATTCTGGTTCTGCTGGGGCGCTTTCAATACTCCCTGCCCGATTCTATTTCGGTCTTCCTTGGCACCTACCTGCAGGCGCTTCCTTTCCTGATGCTGGGCATCCTGCTTTCCTCGGCCATTCAGGTCTTCATTCCGGGAGATCTGCTGCAGCGTGTTTTTCCCAAGAACCTGTTGGGCGGCATGGTGTTTGGCGTGCTGGGCGGGTTCATCCTTCCCATATGCGACTGCGCGTCAATCCCTGTGTTTCGCAGCCTGGTCCGCAAGGGCGTCCCGCTGCCGGCTGCGGTCACGTTCATGATATCCGCCCCCATCATCAATCCCGTGGTCTTGCTGTCCACCTACTATGCCTTTGGGGGAAGCGCGCGTATCATGCTGGTTCGCATGGGGTTTGGCATCCTCTGCTCAGTGCTGATCGGCCTGCTGTTTGCCAGGGAGAAGAAAAGCGTATTCAGGGCCGGCGCGGAAGCGGCTTGCGCCTGCCGCCACACCCACACGCATCCTTGCGACCCCGCTGAGCGCCATGCGCACGCGGGCGACGGCCCTGCGGACCAATGCGAGCCCGGCGTAGCGCCGGCCGCGGCGGCTGTCGCCGCGCCGCGGACGGCGCGTGCAGGCGCCGAATGCGACCTCCCGCACGACCATGCCACAAGCTCCGCGCGCGGCCGTCGCGTTCGCAGCCGGATGACAGACCTGATCGCGCATTTTCGGGAAGAGTTTTTCGAAGTGGCCAAGTACCTGCTGATCGGGATCGGCGTTTCCACCGTTTTGCAGATGGTGTTGGGCAAGCGTCTGCAATCGATGCAGATGGACAGCCTGCTGATCGGCATGCTCGCCATGATGGCACTGGCCTTTTTACTGTCGCTTTGCTCTTCCTCGGACGCCGTGGTCGGCAAGAATATGGGCGCTTCCCTGCCGATGGGCGCGGTGATGGCTTTCCTGGTTTTCGGCCCGATGATGGATATCAAGAACCTGATCCTGATGTCCGCAAGCTTTACCAGAAGCTTCATGGTCCGGCTCTTTCTGGCGACCTTCCTGATCAACTTTCTCACGGTTTACCTGTTCTTTACGCTGGGGCTGGGGGTGTTGCTGGCATGAAAAGAACCGTGAACGCCTCAAGGGTCGCGGAAGGGATTGTGGCGCTGTTATTGGCGCTATGCCTGCTATGGCTGTTGGTCACGCGCGTGTACCTGAACTACGTTACGCCCCGGACGCTTCCCTACCTGTATTTCGCGGTTGTCGCGCTGCTGTCGATCAGCGCGTTCAATCTGATCAGAATGTTTGAAGTCGCCCATATTCACCGCTACACGCAGGTGCTGGCGCTGCTGATCCCGCTCGCGCTGCTGACGGCTTCGATCACAGAAAAAGGGCTGTGGAGCGCCCCTTTGATACCGGCGGCGGATGCCGCGTACGAGGGTTCAGCCCTCGCCAACGAACCGTACACGATGCAAACGCCGGCCTATGCCGGGCGTATCCTGCACGGGTATGACGCAGACGGACAAACCATTACGGTTGCGCAGGAAGAAACCTACTTCTGGCTCACGGAAATCTACAATAACCCGGCGCCGTTTCTGAACTACACGATTCATACCATGGGGCAGGTGATGAAGGATCCTAAATACTTCTCGGCGGATTGCTTTTCGCCCACCCGTAAGCTGATGACCTGCTGTGTGGCCGATTTGTATACCATCGGGTTCAAGTGCCAGTATGCCGATGCCCAATCGCTGGCGGAAGACGCGTGGGTATCGGTCACGGGGCGGCTGCAGATGGTCGATCTGGAAGAGTATCAGGAGCTCCGGCTGGTTGTGGATCAGATCGAACCCTGCGCGGCGCCGACGGACCCGTATGTATATTCGTTCTAGCGCGCCGGCAAAGCACGCGGATGCGCATCCGGCCCGGACAGCCGGCGTTGCCTCAACGCGGTTAACACAGATTTAATCGACATTTCACCGAAGCGCGCTGGCGGGGGATTGGGGACGATGCTATGATCCTACTGTAAAGGATTAAACGTTACAGGAGGAAAGAATCATGAATTCGTGCCGTCGATTCCTGGGTCTGGCGCTGGCAGTGGTGCTTGCGCTGGGCAATACGATCGCAATGGCCGCACCCGTGGTGGATCTCAATGCCCTTACCCTGGACGAACTGATCGAAAAAGCAAAACTGGACGGCGAGGTCCACAGCGTCGGCATGCCGGACAACTGGGCCAACTGGGGCGAAACCTGGCAGGAACTGACCGCGACCTATGGCATCACCCATACCGATGTGGATATGTCCAGCGCGGAAGAACTTGCCATTTTTGAGAGTGAGAAGGCGAACGCTACCAAGGACATCGGCGATGTGGGCCAGTCCTTCGGGCCGGTGGCCGTGGCGCAGGGCCTGGCCGCTTCCTACAAGACCAGCTACTGGGACAGCATCCCCGACTGGGCGAAGGATACCGACGGCAACTGGATCATCGCCTACTACGGCACCATGAGCATGATGGTGAACGCCGATCTGGTTGAGAAGGTTCCCCAGAGCTTTGAGGATATTCTCAACGGCGCCTACAAGGTAACCGTCGGCGACGTGACCAAGGCCAATCAGGCGCGCAACGCCGTGCTGGCCGCCGCGCTTGCTTACGGCGGCAGCGAGTCCAACATCCAGCCCGGTCTGGATTTCTTCCGCAAGCTGGCCGAGCAGGGCCGTCTGGACCTGGGCGAACTTAGCCCCGCCCGCCTGGCCAAGGGCGAGATCGCCGTGGCTTTCCTGTGGGACTACAATGCGCTAACCTACCGTGACGCCATCCTGGAAGCCAACCCCGCCGCCAACCTTGTCATCAACATCCCTTCGGAAGCCTCCATCCAGAGCGGCTACACGACGATCATCAACGCCTACTCCAAGCACATCTACGCCGCCGCGCTGGCCCGCGAGTACATCCTGAGCGACGAGGGGCAGATCAACCTGGCGAAGGGCTATGCCCACCCCGTGCGCGACGTGGAACTGCCCGCCGATGTGCAGGCCAAGCTGCTGGACAGCGCGCAGTATGAAAACGCCCGCCTCCTGAGCGACAGCGAAGGCTGGGACAAGACCTCCGAAACCCTCGGCGATCTCTGGCAGGAAGAAGTTATCGCCTACGCCAAGTAACACGCATGGCCGCGAAGCCGTCGGGTGCGAAAACCGCCCTGCGGCTTCGCCCATGGC
>JAAYUF010000153.1 GCA_012517815.1 Clostridiales bacterium | reverse complement strand
GGTCAACCGGCCGGGCCGGCGGCGCGCCCGGCGCGCGTCGCGTTGTTCCGCCAGCCGTTCCCAGCCAGAATCCCCCGCCTCTCCCTTGGCCGGAGAGTTTTTTTTGGTTCACGCGCCGTCCGGCATCCATCCCGGGGGCAGGCTGTCCGCGGCCCGGCACGGCTGCCCGCGGGGTGCGCGCCGGGCGTAAAAACAGCCCCGGGCGATTGCTGTAATGAACGACCGCTCACGAGTTGATCGTGCAAACCCTTGCTTTACAAAGGCTTTACGGTTTTTTATTTAGATGGGCTAAGGAATTTGGTTGCATGCTCCCGGGCTTTAGGGTATAATCTGTCTGTTTATGGCACTGATTCGCAATCATTCGGAGGGACCAATCGTGACAAAGGGAACCGCATGGATCATCGGCGCGTCCAGCGGGCTGGGTTTGGCGACGGCGGAAGCCTTCGCCGCCGACGGCTGGCTGGTGGTGTCGGGGGCGCGCAGCTTCGGCGCGCAGGCGGACGCGACCCCGGCCGGCGGCATTCACAGGCTGAACCTGGATGTGACCGACGAGGAAAGCCGTCTGGCTTTCGCCGAGGAGGCGGTCCGGATCAGCCCGCGTGTGGACGCGCTGGTGTACTGCGCCGCCGTGCTGGTGCTGGGCCCCTGTGAGCAGACCTCGCAGGGGGAGTATGCGCGCGTGATGCAAACCAACTTTCTGGGGATGACGGACATGGTATCGCTGGCCCTGCCCGCCATGAGAAACCAACACAGCGGAAGGATCATTCTGTTTTCCTCCATCAACGGGCTGCTGGGCATCCCCTTCCAGAGCGCCTACACCGCCTCCAAGCACGCGGTGGAGGGCTACGCGGAGTGCCTTGCGATGGAAGTCCGCGCCTTCGGCGTACAGGTAAGCCTGGTGGAACCGGGCGACCACCGCGGCGGCAGCCAGCGCACCCGCCTGCACGGGAAAGCCATGCGGGCGGATTCCCCCTACGCCGGCGCGTACCGGTCGGCCTGCGCCGTGATCCACCGGGACGAAACGGGCGGCCTTTCCCCCATCGCGCTGGGCCGCAAGGTGCTCAAGAACGCCAACCGGCGGCGCATGCGCTTTCGCCTGCGCGTCGCCAAACCCGACCAGCGGCTGATGACGGCGCTGCACGATGTGCTCCCGCCCGCGCTGAGCTTTTGGATTTTACGTGACTATTACGGAAAAGGAGGTCGTGCGTAATGGCCCAACACGATGTTTTGCGCATCAGCAACGCGCTGCGCGCCGATATGCGCCTGAAAACCCTGTACGAACTGATTTGCGGCTACGGTGACGAGGTGGCCGCCCTCTGGCTGGAAAACGGAGAGGAAAAATCGCTCACCTTTACCGATTACGCCCGCCAGACCCGCGCCTACGCCGCCTGCCTGCGGGCGGAAGTCGGCGCGGAGCCCGGCGCGTACGTGGCGATTTCGATGGACACCTGCAAGGAGTGGTTCCCCGTTTTCTGGGGCGTGATTCAGGCGGGCTACAACGCGATCCTTTTGGATATTTCGCTCCCCGACGAGATGATCAACTACCTGCTGGGGCAGTCCGCCGCGCGGGCGATCGTCACCACCAAGCCGCGGGCGCTGGAAAAGGGCGTAAAGCTGATCGATCCGCAGCAGCTCGTTGACGCGCCGGACGCCCCCGCGGATTTTGCCCCTGTGTGGGGCGATCAGCTCGCGCTGTGCACCAGCGGCACCACCGGCACCAGCCGCGTGTTCGTGTATCAGGGCCGGGCGGTGCTGGAGCAGGTGCTCTCCTCGGAGCTCCTCTACCGCCAGAACCGCCGCCTGATCGCCGACGAGCAGCGCCGCGCGCTGGCGTTCCTGCCCTACCACCATGTGTTCGGCTTCATGGCCAACCTCATGTGGGTCAACTTTCTGGGCTACGCCAACATCTATGTGGCCAACCGCACGCCGCAGGCCATTCTGGAAGCCGCGCAGCGGTTCAAGCCCGATTTGCTGATGGCCGTGCCCCTGCTGGCCAACAACTTCTGCGCGGGCCTGCAGCGCAACCTGTCCAAGGAAAGCGCCTTCAAGCGCGCCATGTTCCGGACGCTCAAGGGCATCAGCCTGGGCGTGCAGGCCGTGGCGCCTTCCGCGGGCCTCTGGCTCGCGGAGAAGGTGCTGTTTTCCAGCGTGGACGCCAAACTGCTGGGCACCAACCTCAAGGCCATCATTCTGGGCGGCAGCCACACGCCCAGCGAGCATCTCTGGACGCTCAACGCCCTGGGCTACTACACGGTGTGCGGCTTTGGCATGACCGAAACCGCCGTGACCAGCGTGGAAACAAGCCTCAACCTGCGCAAGCGCGTGAGCGGCTCGGTGGGCAAGCCGCTTAACAACGTGGAATATCGCGTGGATCCCGGCGAAGCGCGCGGCCGCCGCGGCGAGATGCTCATCCGGGGCGAAAGCATCCATACCGGCCGGCTGGTGGATGGCAAGCTCATGCCGCCGGATACGCTGGAAGGCGGCTGGTACCCCACCGGCGACGTGGTCCGCCTGGAAAAGGGCGACCGCATGTTTGTGGAAGGCCGCTGCAAGGACGTCATCATCAACGAGTCCGGCGAAAACGTCTATCCGGACGAGCTGGAGGACGCGTTTTCCACCGTGGAGGGCATGGAGCAGTTTACCGTGCTGGGCGTAAGGAAACCCGGTAAAAACCAGAAGTACGAGGACATCGCGCTGGTGGCCAACGTGGGCGACCGGTATAAGGACGACGCCTTTTTGGAAGGCATGATGCGCCAGGTTGCGGCGGTCAACGCCCGGCAGGCCACCCTCAAGCGCCTCAGCCGCGTGCTGGTCACCCCGGAAAAGCTGCCGCTGGTCAACGGCATCAAGGTCAAGCGCCTGGCCCTGAAAGCGCAGATCGAGGAGAATAAGCTCGCCTACCGCGACCTGCGCATGGGCGCGCCCAAGGCCGCTCCCATCGAGCAGCCCGCCCCCGAGGTGGTCGCCAAAGAGGTGAAGCACGCCGACCTGCAGATGGAGGAGATCAAGCACAAGGTGCGCGCGCTGTTTGCCGACGCCCTGTCCATGGACGTGGGCGCGTTTGCCGACGACGCGCATTTCATCGAGGCGCTGGGCGGCGACAGCCTGCAGGTGCTCGCGGCTTCCCTCAAGGCCGAGGAGCAGTTCAGCGTGACCATCCCCGTGGAGGAATACGGCCAGTGCACCACGGTGGACGATATGAGCGCCCTCATCTACGCCAAGCTCAACGGCGTGGGCGCGTACGAGAGTCAGTCCCAGCCGGACGAGGAGATCGTTCCCATCACCCGGTTTGAGGACGCGCCGGAGTGCGTCGCCTTCCAGAAGCGCATGCACGACCTGATGGCCACCGGGGAGGAAAACCCCTACTTCGTGTGCCACGAATCCCCGCTGCGCGACAAGAGCCTGATGGCCGGGCACGAGGTGCTCAACTTCGGCAGCTACAACTATACCGGCATGAGCGGCCGCCCTGAGGTGATGGAGGCCGCCAAGGCCGCCATCGACAAATACGGCACCAGCGCCAGCGGCAGCCGCCTGCTGGCGGGCGAGAAGAAGCTCCATCAGGAGCTGGAAAGGGAGATGGCCGACTGGAAGCACGCGGAGGACTGCCTCGTGCTGGTGGGCGGACACTCCACCAACGTGACGGCTGTGGGCAACTTCTGCGGCAAGAATGACCTGATCGTGTACGACGCGCTGGCCCACAACTCCATCGAGCAGGGCTGCCGCCTGAGCCGCGCGACCAGCAAGCCTTTCCCGCACAACGATCCCGAGGCGCTGGAAAGCATCCTGCGCACGCAGCGCAACCGCTACGCCAAGGTGCTGATCATCATCGAGGGCGCCTACAGCATGGACGGCGACATCGCCGACGTGCCGGCGTTCGTGGCGCTCAAGAAAAAGTACGGCTGTTTCCTGATGGTGGACGAGGCGCACAGCGCTTGCGTGATCGGGGAAACCGGCGGCGGCGTGGACGAATATTTCGGGCTTGAGCCCACCGATATCGACATCAAAATGGGCACGCTCTCCAAGGGCCTGGGGGCCTGCGGCGGCTATCTGGCGGGGTCGCGCGCCATCATCGAGTACATGCGCTATAACCTCCCGGGCTTCGTTTTCAGCGTGGGCATCTCCCCGCCGCTGGCCGCCGCCACGCTGGAAAGCGTGCGCCAGCTTCGGCACAACCCGCAGATCATGGCGGACATGCGCCGCAACATCGACTGTTTTGTCGCCGAGGCGAAGAAGCGCAACCTGGACATCTGTCTGGCCGGACACACAGCCGTCGTCCCCGTGCTGATCGGCCGGGACGAGGACGCCTTCCTGCTTTCCAACAAGCTGCGCGAACGCGGGGTGTTCGTACCTCCGGCGGTGTACCCCGCGGTGCCTAAAAACAAGGCGAGGCTGCGCTTTTGCGTGATCAGCGAGCACAAGCCCGAGCAGATCGTGGAGGCGCTGGACAAACTGGTGGCTCTGGCGGGAGAACTGGGCATCCAACTGCCCGCGCCCGCGGAAAAGGGTAAATAAGGGTACCGTCGGCCATATGAAACGGGAAGCCTCCCGCCTGCGCGGGGGCTTCCCGTTTCATATGGCTCAGGAACTGTGCCCCGCGTTTCTCCGCGCGCCGCATCGGCCCCCGGTTGTCCGCCGCAACGGCTCAAACGGAACGGAATCAGGCTTTGATGCGATTGCGATTCATGAATGCATCAGCACGCTCCAACGGCATTCTTCCGCAACGGGGCGCGGAAGCGAAGGCGCAGCGGCGCTGCGCCGAGCTTTGCGGCAAAGCCGCGGGAGAATAGCGCCGTAAACGGCCGGCTTTCATGATGTGCAACCCTATTGGGCGTTTTCGGCCGGTTCCACGGTCGGGTTGAATCCCACAGGGCCCGGCCCACGGAAAGCCTCGCGCCCACCCGTCTGACCGGCGCGCGCCGGCCGGCCGTGCATAACGCCTGTCCGGCGGGCCGGCTACCTTTCGCTTTCGGCTTAACCCATGGGCCCGCAGGGCGCGCGCGCGCTCGGCGCCCTTGCCCCGGCTCCGCTGGCATGGGCTTCCCGACAGGCCGACGGCCCCTCCCGCGCAAGCGCGGAAGGGGCCGTCCTTGGTCGCCGGTTGGCTTACCGGGATTCGAATTTGCGGATTTTCCGGGGCTGCTGTTCGCTACCCCGCTGCGGCGCACGCTCCTCGCGCGGATGCGTGAAGCGGTTCTCAATGCGCGCCTCAGAACGCTGGGCGTGCTGGAAAGGCCGCTCGCCGCCCGTGGGGGCGGTCGCGCGGGGCGAACCGCCGGTCCAGGCGGTCGGCTGCTCGCGGTGCGGGGCGCTCACCGGCGTATGGCCGGCCTCGGCGCGCCGGTGCGGCGGCATCGCGCGCTCGCTCCCGTGCGCACGCGGTTCCGCGCCGTACGCGCGCGATTCTCCGCCTTGTGCGCGAGATTCTCCGCCGTGCGCGCGCAGGTCGCGGGCGCCTTCGCCCATGCGGCCGCGGCGTTCGTTCGGCCTGCGTTCCGCAATGGCTTCCCCGCGGCGGTTCACGTTCGCCACGCGTTCCGGCCGGGGCGGGCGTGGCTCCTTCACGGTTTCCGTGAATACCTGCATGGGCCATTCGCTGTCCCGCCTGGGGATGTGAAAGCCGATCAGCTTTTCAATGGCCGCCAGGTCCTTCATCTCGTCGATGCAGCAAAAGCTGATGGCGTCCCCGCCAAGGCCCGCGCGGCCCGTGCGCCCGATGCGGTGCACGTAGGCCTCCGGCTCGTTGGGCAGATCGTAGTTAAACACATGGGAAAGCCCGACCACGTCGATGCCGCGCGCGGCAATATCGGTGGCGATCAGCACTTTCAGTTCGCCGTTCTTGAACTGGCCCATCGCCTGCTGGCGGGCGCTCTGGCTCTTGTCGCCGTGGATGGCCATCGCGCGCACGTTCATGTGCGTAAGCTCGCGCACCACGCGGTCGGCGCCGTGTTTGGTGCGGGTGAATACCAGCGCGTTTTCGACCTCCGGCTTTTTCAGGATATCGGCCAGCAGGTACTTCTTATTGGCTTTGTCCACCAGGTACAGCACCTGGCGGATGGTGTCCACCGTGCTGCTCACCGGATCGACCTTGACGCTCTCGGGCTCGTGAAGGATGCTCATGGCGAGTTTTTCCACCTCGTCGGGCATGGTGGCGGAAAAGAACAGCGTCTGACGCTTGGGCGGCAACTGGCCGATCACGCGCCGCACGTCGTGGATAAAGCCCATGTCCAGCATCCGGTCGGCCTCGTCCAGCACGAATATCTCAATCTGATCCAGCGCAATGTAGCCCTGCCCGATCAGATCATTGAGCCGGCCGGGGGTGGCGACCAGAATCTGCGCGCCGCGCCTGAGCTGTTCCACCTGCCCCGCCTGGTTGACGCCGCCGAAAATCACGCAGGAGCGAAGCGGCAGGTGTTTCCCGTACAGGGTGAAGTTTTCCTGAATCTGTATGGCCAGTTCGCGCGTCGGGGTCAGGATCAGGGCGCGGGGTTTGCGGCTGCCGTCCAGCTTTTCCAGAAAAAGCCGCTGGAGAATGGGCAGCGCGAACGCGGCGGTCTTGCCCGTGCCGGTCTGCGCGCAGCCCAGTACGTCCTTTCCCTGGAGTACCAGCGGGATCGTTTCCCGCTGGATGGGGGTGGGTTCCTCGTAGCCGGCCTCGCGCGTCGCTTTCACAATCGGCGCGATAAGCGGCATGTCTTGAAAAATCATGTGTTCATCCTTTCCATGTCGCATTCCACGCATCGGGTATGGAATGTTACGCAGGCGGGCGTTCAATCCTCGTGTGCCTGCGCCCCCTGAGCGGGGGATTCGTTCGCTGTCGTCCTTGGGCCGAGGCGGCGGAAAACCGCGTTGCGCCCCCGATGCCGGCCCCGGACAACTCCTCTGCGGAAATCGCACGGAAATCAGAGTATACCACACAACAGCCCGAAAAGCAAATCGGAATTGTGGATTGCATGTAGAATTGCCGCCCCCGCGCGTCAGGATGCGATGAGGGCGCTCGTCCGCCCATTGGATGCGTAGCCGAACCGTCCGCGCGAATGATGATCGGTCCGCCCAACGCCGGACATCCGCGCGCTGCGCGCGTCTTGCGAAAGGGTTTGGCGGGAGCGGAGGTGTCGGAGCGCCGGGCATCCGCGCGCGTCGGCCGGGGTCTTCCCCCTGTCAGCCGTGGAGGTAACGCTCCTGTTCGGGCGTCAGTTTGTCGATGCCGAGCCCCAGCGCCTTGAGCTTACGCAGCGCAACCTCCCGGTCGATGTCCTACGGCACGGCCAGCACGTCCCTGGCCAGCGCCGGGCCGGTTTCCGCCATTCGCCGGACGCACAGCGCCTGCAGGGCAAAGCTCATGTCCATGATCTCCGCGGGGTGGCCGTCGCCTGCGGCCAGGTTGACCAGCCGCCCCTGCGCGATCAGGTACACCGTGCGGCCGTTGGGCAGCACGAAACCCTCGATGTTTGCGCGGGCTTCGAAGCTGTCCGTCGCGAGGGCGCGCAGGCCGGCCACGTCCACCTCCACGTCAAAGTGGCCGGCGTTGCAGAGGATGGCCCCTTCCTTCATGAGCAGCATATGCGCGGGCGTTACCACGTCGGCGCAGCCCGTCACGGTTACAAAACAGTCGCCAAGCGGCGCGGCCTCCCCCATCGGCAGCACGGTAAAGCCGTCCATCACGGCCTCGATGGCCTTCACGGGGTCCACTTCGGTTACGATCACCTTCGCGCCAAGGCCCTTGGCGCGCATCGCCACGCCCTTGCCGCACCAGCCGTAGCCGCCCACCACCGCGGTGCTGCCCGCAACCGTCAGATTGGTAGTGCGCATGATGCCGTCCCACACGCTCTGGCCGGTGCCGTAGCGGTTGTCAAACAGGTGCTTGCAATCCGCGTCGTTGATGTTGAACATGGGGAAAGCGAGCTTGCCCGCGTGCGCGCGCACCCGCAGACGGTGGATGCCCGTGGTGGTTTCCTCGCACCCGCCGCGCAGGTTGACCGCCCACTCGGGATGTTCCTCGTGCAGGATGTGCACCAGATCGCCGCCGTCGTCGACCACCACGTGGGGCAGGGTGGAAAGCGCGAGGCACTCATAGCGGTGGAAGGTTTCGCCGTCGCAACCGTGCGTGGCCAGCACCGTGACCCCGCTTTCCGAGAGGGCCGCGCAGACGTCGTCCTGCGTACTCAGCGGGTTGCTGCCGGTGGCGATCACCTCGGCCCCGCCCAGATGCAGCGCTTCCGCCAGATAGGCGGTTTTCGCCTCCAGATGGATGCAAAGCACCACGCGCAAACCCCGAAAAGGCTTGTCGCGTTCAAACGTTTCGGCGATGCCCGAAAGCACCGGCATATGTCGGCGCACCCACTGGATTTTCTGCCGTCCGCGCGGGGCAAGCGACACATCGCCAATCAAAGACTCCAAAGCCATTCCTCCGATCGTGATACGGTTCCAACGCTTCTATTATAGCAGACAATGCCTTCGCCGCCAACCGTTGCGGCAACCCTTCGGGCATATGGTTCGCCGCGCCCGCGGTCGCCACCGGCCGTCCGTCGTCCCCGGCCGCGCCCTGCTGCGGTTTCAGTGCATAAATGCGTCCGGGCTCACGCGCGATTTGCTTGTGGGGGACGGGGAGCGGAAGCGAGGCGTAACGGCGCCGCGTCGAGCTTTTCGCGGCAAAGCCACACGAGTAGGGCGCCGCGAGAGGGAGGCGCGCATGAAGTGAAATCGCCTGACCTCGATCTCCGCACGGCACGAAAAAGCCCGGCCGCGCGGTGCGCGGCCGGGAGCTTGCTCTTCTTCATTTCAAAGATCGGCGCGCGGATGATCCGGCGTCATCGGCCGCCTGAGGAGGATCAGCCGATCATCCGGCGGATCGCGTCCTTGCTGCGGGCGCCGACGGCCTGCTGGGCCACTTTGCCGTCCTTAAGCACGATCAGCGTGGGGATGCTCATGACGCCGTACTTGGCCGCGAGCTCGGGGGATTCGTCCACGTTCACCTTGCCCACTTTATAGGCGTCGCTCTCCTCGGCCAGCTGGTCCACCAGAGGGCTGACCATCTTGCAGGGGCCGCACCAGTCCGCGTAAAAATCAATCAGCACGGGCTTGGCGCTCTGCAGCGCTTCCGTTTCAAAATTCGCTCTCGTCAGTTTAATCACTGCCATCGTATTTTCCTCCTTTCAATTTGGGAACGTTCCATTTATACCCGCGGGGTATGGAGGTGAAACACGCTCGGCGGGAAAAACTCACTCATTTTCGCCGGCCGGGGCGGCGACCTTCTTTTCCATCGCGGCCAGCTTGGCGATGCTCTTGGCCCGGTCGGACTCCATCTGTTTTTTCATGGTGGTCATGTTGGAGCTCAGCGGACCGATGCGGTAACTGAACATCACGTTGGAATTGGGGAACTTCTGGTAGAAGAAGCGCTTGATGCGCTCCATGACCATGCGGCCGCTGTCCATGTTGACGGTGGGCAGCAGCAGCGCGTACTGCGACGGGCTGAAATGCGTGATGGTATCGCCCTTGCGCAGGTGCGCCTTGAGCACGTCGCACAGGCCCTTCATGATATCGTCCAGCTTGAGCGGAGACAGGGGTTCGCCATCCATGCTGGTGATCATGATCATGGCGATGTACATGCTGGAGCCGAGGCGCTCGAGGTTACGCATCTGCATGTTGTAGATTTCGCGGAAAACCGCGTACTCGCACTCAAACGCGCCGTGCACGTCGCCGTACTCGGCCAGTTCGTCCCGGATGGTGTCGATGTTCATGTCCAGCGTGTCGCCGGCCTGGATAATCTGCTTGTAAAACTCCTGAATGCCTTCCGGGGGCTTGACGCCCAGGTAGCGGAAGTGCATATTGGTCACGTGTTTGTATTGCATCAGCGCTTCGTTGTTGCGGCTGGTTTTCACCAGCGCCTGCATCAGTTCCAGGTGCAGCCGCTCGTCAAAGGGGTCGGTTTCCAGCGCGAAGCGGCAGTTCTGGATGATTTCCTCGTAGCGCTCGTGTTTTTTAAGCAGCGCCAGATAGGCGTACACGATTTTGATGTACTGGCTGTGCAGGCTTACGCTGCGGCTGATGGCCCAATCGTCCTGATCGTTGCCGGCCAGCAGGTCCCCGGTGTACAGGGTGAGCACCTTCTGGTAGAGCTCGTTGGCGTCGTCGGTCAGCTCGGTCTGCCCGTCCAGCTGCTCGGCCAGCTGTTCAAACTCGAACAGGTCCACCGTCATGTTGGGCAGGAGCGTGAAACGGTAGCCGCCGCGGCTGGCCGCGATACAACCGCCCAGCCCCTCGCTGCAGCCGTTGAGGATCGCGCGGAAGCGGCTGATCAGCGTTTTGAGCGCGTTTTCGGGATTGGTGCTTTCTTCGTTGGGCCAGAGCACCTCGATCAGCTTATAGTTGAGGATGACCGCGTCTTCCTTCAGGATCAGGTATTGCAGCAAAGACATGCCCTTTTTGGACTTGGCAATGACCTGATCAAAGCACTCGTTATTCACAAACAGGCTGAACCCGCCGAACATGCGGATACGAATCTGGTCGGGCATAGGCATCTCCTTGCTGACGCCGGCCGGCGGCATCCCTTCATAGCTTTAACAGTATAACAATTTCATGCCGCAAGTTCAAGAGAAAGGCTGTGAAAAATCACATGAATTTAACACGCGAAGGTTACTTAAACGTTTCGCGTGTAACAATCGCCCCCGCGCGTCCATTTCGGCGGTTCATGCAGACGCTGGTCCGGAACGCGGTTTCCGGACAAATCACGGCCGGTTTCGAACAAAACATATGGCATTTTCTGGCGTGTTGTCGTATACTGTTCAAAGGAATGGCATCGCAAGGAGGTCAGCGCCATGCAGGAACCCAACCGGCCGCCCTACCCGACTCAGACGCCCCCGCCCCCTGAGGCGCCCCGCCGCAGGCACCGCGGACGCGTCGCCCGTTTCTTTCGCGGCTATCTGATGATCGCCGGCGCGCTGGCTACCGCCTATGCGCTGGAGCGGCTGCTGGTGCAGCTTTTTGTGGAAATCGGCAAGTGGCTTGGCCCGTAACAGGACAGGAGGTTGACGCGCGATGAAAAACCAACCGTATAATCCCAACGGACAGCCGGCGGAACGCCCCCGGCGCCGCCGGCACGGCATCCGGCGCTTTTTCCGGTGGCTGTTTATCATCATCCTGTGCCTCGCGCTCGCGTTTCTGGCGGTGCGCTTCGGGCCTAACCTGTACCGGCGCTTTTTCGGCGACGGCAACACCACCTGGGTGAGCGAGCGCTTCGGGGAAAACCTGAAGGAAATGAACGAGCTGAACGTCTACGAGGTTACGCTGACCGGGCAGGAAACCGTATCGCAGACCGCGTGGGTGCTGGGCAAGGTACAGGAGGTCATGGTGCCCTATTCCTTCCAGCTCACGTTCGCGGTGGATATGAACCTGGCAAGCGTAAGCGCGGACCTGGCCCGGGACGTGATTCAGGTGCGCCTGCCCTCGCCCGCGCCGGCTTCCTATAAGCTGACCGTCGACGAGAAAAAGATTTACAAGTACGACTGGCTCTATCCCCTGACGCCCGAGCGCTACGCGGAAATCCTGGGCGAAATCGAGCAGAAGCTCTATGACGAATGCGTCGCCAATCAGGATTACCGGGACGCGGCGTGGCAAAGCGCGGTCGCCAACCTGGAAAAGCTGTTTGCCGACGTGGCGGCCACAAGCAAGGACGGCGTCACCTGCACCATCGAAGTCACGCTCGACGATACGCTGGGCCAGCCGGAAACATCCGCGGAACCCTCGGCCTCGCCCGCGGCGTCGCCGGCCGCCTGAATGAAACGGCCAACGGAACAGCCCCGGCCTTGCGGCCGGGGCTGTTCCGTTGGCCGGGCGGCGCAGGGCATCCCGCGCGAGCCGGCAGAGCTGTTGCCAACCGGGCTTACGGCACGCCGGGGGGCGTTGCCCGCAAAGCCGCGGGCCTTCGCGGCGGGCTCCGGGTCGCGGGCTGTCCGGCGTACTCCCCTTATTCCGCCAGCCTGTAAATTTCCACCATATCGCGGCGGTGAAGCT
>JAAYUF010000152.1 GCA_012517815.1 Clostridiales bacterium | reverse complement strand
TTCACCTGGGGCCTGACCAACGCGACCTTCACCGAGAGCATCGCCACCTGGACGCAGGCGCTGATCAGCGGCGAATACACCGCCGAGGAATTTGTAACCGAACTGGCCGCGGCGACCGAAGGTATGTAACCGCCCCCCGCCCATGCGCGGGGAGATCAGGCGGAGGGGTGCGGGCGGCAGCATAGCCGCCCGCGCTTCCGGTTTGGAGGTGTGCTTTTGAAACGGTACCTGAGCAACCCTGTCGCCATTGTGCTGTTCATCGCGCCGGCGCTCACGCTGTTTGCGGTGTTTGTGCTCTCCTCCATCGTACAGGTGTTCTATTTCAGCTTTTTTGACTGGAATGGCGTAGGAAACGCGGTGTTCACAGGGCTTGACAACTACGCGGCGCTGTGGAACGCCTCCGCGTTTGCGGTGGCTAACGGAAACGGGCTCAAGTTCGCGCTGTTGATCACCGCCTACCAGATGGCGCTGGCCAGCGTATTTGCCATTGCGGTTTCCAACCCCCGGGTGCCGCTTCGCCGGTTTTTCCGCTCGGCGTACTTCATTCCTGTGGTGCTCTCGGTCACGGTGGTTTGCCAGCTTTGGGCCAGCATCCTGGACGCGGACAACGGCCTGCTCAACCATCTGCTGGCCGCGCTGGGGTCCGATGCTCGGCAAAACTGGCTGGGCAAGCGCTACGCCGCCATTTACGCGGTGGCGTTCGTAAACGCGTGGCAGTGGATGGGGTATCAGTTTGCGCTGCTGGTGGCGGGCATCAAATCCATCTCTACCGAGCTGTATGAGGCGGCCGAGATCGACGGGGCTACCAGTGTGAAAACACACTGGTACGTCACCCTGCCGCTATTAAAAGAGACGTACTATTTCTGCCTGCTCATCTCCGTCACGGGCGGCATCAAGGCGTTTACCGAAATTCAGATCATGACGGGCGGCGGCCCGGGCACGGCTACGTATACGCTGACCTATATCATGTACCGCGCCGCGTTTGTGAGCCACAAATACGGCTATGGCCTGGCGGCGGCTTCGGTGCTGGTGCTGGAGTGCGTGGCGGTGATCCTGTTGCTGGGTTTTCTGTTCAGGGACAGGGAACGCAAACCCGCGCTGGAAAGGGGGGCGCTCCGGTGAAAAAACGCAGGCGCGGCGCGGGGGCCGTTTTCTTCTCCGCCTTGCTTTGGCTGTACGCGCTGATCTCGCTGTACCCGCTTCTTTGGATGTTCTTCTATTCGCTGAAAAGCAACGAGGAAATTTTCGTGACCAACCCTTTCGGCCTGCCGCTCAAGTGGCAATGGGGCAATTATGTAAACGCCTGGCTGAAGTACGATGTGCCGCTGTACTTTCAAAACAGCCTGTTGGTGGGCGCGGCCGCGGTGCTGCTCACCGTGGCGTGCGCGCTGCTGTTTACCTACGCGGTATCCCGCATGCGGTGGCGGCTGCGCAAAGCGGCGCGCACGCTGATGGCGCTGGGCATGTTCATCCCCGTGCAGGCCATCATGATCCCCGTGGTGCAAACCGTGAACCGGCTGGGGCTGCTGGGCACGTACGGGTCGCTGATCCTGCCCTATGCGGCCATCAACCTTTCATTTGCCACCATGGTGTTCTTCGGGTTTTTTCAGGGCATCCCCAAGGAGATGGAGGAGGCCGCCTGCATTGACGGGGCGAGCATTTACCGCGCGTTCTGGCATGTGATCGTGCCGCTGGTGAGCCCAGCCACCATCACCGTGGTGATCTATGTGTTTCTGGCCTGCTGGAATGAGTTTATTCTGGCAAACGTGCTGGTGGGCGGCATGGCGAAGCTCAAAACCCTGCCGCTGGGCGTTCTGTTTTTTCAGGGTCAGTTTACCACGGACTGGGGTAGCATGGGCGCGACCATGATGATCGCGAGTTTGCCCGCGATCCTCGTGTATGTGATCTTCAGCGAGCAGGTGGAGCGTGCCATGACCGTGGGGGCGGCGGTGAAAGGTTAACCGGACCTTTCCTGCGATTCCCATCCATGCGCCGCGCCAAGGCTCACGAGCGCTCTTCATCTGGGACGATTCGCGCAAGCGAAGGCACAGCGCGGCTGCGTCGAGCTTCCGCGGCGAAGTCACGGGAGAGAAGCGCCCGTGAGCGGCCGGCGTTCATGATTTGTAATCATATGGGATTTCCCGGCGCCATAACGAGCGAATGACGAGTTGCATTGCCGCAAACCCGGCCTGAATGGCCCGTCGCCGCCCTGCCGGCTTGGCCCCCGCTCCCCCCGAAGCAAACACCGCTCGTGACCCGGGCCAAAGTTCAGACCATGCCGTCCTGATCAGCAGACGCCTGCCCACGGCGATCGCCCGCGGGAGCACGAGGCGGCTGTTTTTTACGGCCTCGCCGCTGAACCGTCCGGCCTTCTGGCCTGCAACCACTTGTGCTCGCGCCTGCGGCACGGGTAGCGCGCGGCCGCGCGCTCGTCGATATCGATGCCCAAGCCGGGCCTGTCGTTGGGGTACATATACCCGTTTTCGATCAGGGGGGTGCCGGGGAACACCTCGCGCTCCGCCTCCGTAAATTGCGCGGTTTCCTGAATGCCGAAATTGTGGCATGAAACATCCAGATGCAGTTGCGCCGCGGCTCCGACGGGCGACAGGTCGCCCGGGCCGTGCCACGCCGTGCGTATGCCGTATGCCTCGCACAGCGCCGCCAGTTTGCGCGCGGGCGACACGCCGCCAATCTGGCTCACGTGCACGCGAAGGTAGTCGATCAGCCGCCCTTGGATCAACCCCATCCACTCGGCGGGGTTGGTAATCAGTTCCCCCATCGCCAGCGGCGTATGCGTGTGCATCCGCAGGTTGGCCAGCCATGCCGAGTCCTCCGGCGCAAGCGGATCTTCCAGAAAAAACAGGCGGTAGGGCTCCAGATCGCACGCAAAGCGAATGGCTTCCGCCGGCGTGAGCCGTTCGTGCACATCGTGGAGCAGTTCCGCCTCATACCCAAGGAGGCTGCGCAGGCGTTCGAACATCGAAAGCGTAGCCCGCGTATACTGGCCGGGATCGTAATACGCGCCTTCCAGCGCGGCTTTGGGCGTACTCAACTGTTGCTGCGCGCCGCCCATATGCCCGCCATAGATGCCCAGCTGGCAGCGAATGTAGCGGTATCCGTCCGCCATCAAGGCGCGGGCGTGTTCCTCGACCTCTTCGGACGTCGCGCCTTCGGCGTGGGTGTACAGGGTTGCGGCAGGGCGGCAGCAGCCGCCCCACAGCTCATACACAGGCATGCCCGCCTGTTTGCCCTTGATATCCCACAGCGCCTCGTCCACGCCGGATACGGCGTTGTTGAGCACCGGCCCGTTGCGCCAGTAACCGCTGTTCATCATCAGGTGCCAGGTATCCTCGATAGCGTCAACGCGCCTGCCTACCAGCAAGGGCCTGAGGTATTCGCGCACGGCGGTCGCCACCGCCTCGTAACGCTGAGTGAACGTCGCGCAGCCCAGCCCGTACAACTCCGGTTCGCCGGTTTCCACCTTGACCACCGCAAGATCGATGCCCGCGGGCGCCGTCAAAATCACACGCACGTCCCGTATGGTTGTCAAACTCATCTTATTCGCTCCTTTGCAGCCATGTGCCGCCGTAATCCTCATCGTATTCCGGCATTCCGGGCAACGTAAGGCCGCCGTCGATGCACAGCGTTGCGCCGGTGATGTAGGACGCCTTCTCCGAGGCCAGGAATACCACCGCCTCGGCGATATCGGCAGGCGTGCCCGCGCGGCCAAGCGGCACCTTTGGGCCGAGGGTCTCCCAAAAATCCGGGTGCCGCGCCAGAAACGCGTCCGGGCTGATTTCGCTGATTTCCTTTTGGCTGCGCACACAGACCAAACCCGGCGCGATGATGTTGGCGCGAATGCCGTAGGCCGCCAGCTCCAGCGCGGCAGAGCGCGTCGCGCGCTCGATGGCGGCTTTCACCCCGCCGTAGATCGCGTCCAGCCGGTACGTTTGCCGCGCGCGGGTGGAGGTGATGTTGACGATGCTGCCGGGCGTGCGGCTATCGACCATCAGGCGGGCCGCCTGACTCATCAGCACCAGGCAGGTGCGAAAATCCAGGTTGATCAAAACATCCAGCGTCTCTTCACGCAGTTCCAGCAGGCTTTCAAAGATGGTAACGCCTGCATTGTTCACAAGCAGGTCGAGCCCGCCCAGGCTTTCCGAGGCCCGGTTGAAAAAACGCGTCGCCTCGCCCGCCCGGTCCAGCGAAGCCTGAAACGGATAACACCGCGCGCCAAAGGCATCGCGCAGGTGGGCGGCCAGCGCTTCCGCCTCCGCCGCCTTGGTTGCGTAGGAAATCGCCACATCATACCCTTCGCGCGCCAGCGCAAGGGCAATCCCCTTGCCGATGCCACGGCTCGCACCCGTCACGATCGCCTTTTTTCGCTCCATAGCAGCACTCCCTCTCAACCCTTCGATGATCCATACGGGATTTTGCAACAAGCTCGGGTTCTTCCCAGTCGGCGCTCCCTCTCAGGCAGCAAACGGCCTTCACGGCGCGCGGGCCGCCCGTCGCGTCCGACGCCGTCAAACGCACCGGGGATGGCCCGTTTACCGGCCCGGCGGGGCAAGGCGCCAACCCGGGGGCCAAGCGCGCGAAAAGGAAACCGGCCGCCCGACCGGGCTGCGCAAGCCTGATCAATCCTAACGCCATTCTACCACATCCGCGCCGGATGTGGCGATACCCGTCACCGCCAAAAAGCTGGCGCCCTCGCACCCGAATCCACGGTTGCGAGGCCCAGCTTTCCAGAATGTAAGTCGCCCGGCCACAAACTCCCTTCGCCCTGCGCGCAAGGGGTGATACGGCTGCCGCACATAGGCTCCGATCCTATCGTATCGCCTGGTAGGCCCTGGTCACCACATCCACCAGGTGATCGACGCCCGCAGCCAGGTACCTGGCGCCCATATCCGCGTCGGCGTCGCGGGGATCATAGACCACGCATTTGTCTTGGGGCGGGTTGCCGTCGAAGGTGAAGCCGTCGATGATGCCCCAGTCCGTGCTCCTGAGCTTTTCCGGTTTGGCGGGCAACTGCGAGAGATCCACATTGTCAGCGTCCAGGTACATCTGGATGGACGTTTCCAGCCGGGTCGCGTGGCCCATGTCGCGGTCGTCCGGGTCGAAGTGCCCCAGCGCCATTGCGACCATCACGCGGGAGGCCGTCGTGTTGGAAAACTCAATGGCCAGCCTGTCCAGCGTGACGATCTGCCCTGACGCGCCGTGGCCGTTGACCAGCACGATCAGTTGGTACTCCTGTGCCACCAGCAGGCGCAGGTATTCCCGCACGATCACGCCCAGCACCTCTTCGGGCCAATAGAGGCTCTTCATGCTGTTGTTGGGCACATCCATGCCCACGATGTACTGGCTGTCGTCCGCGAAGCCCGCGTCACGCAACAGTTTTGCGCTGCGTTCGCGCTCGGTGCCCACATAGAGCGGCGGCAGCACGACGCCGCCCGTGCGGCGCGCGGCCAACAGGGCCGCGTGCCACGCGGCCAGAGGGTCCGTGCCGTAGGGCATGGCGGGCCCGTGCCACTCCAACGGCCCGACGGCCAGATACACGATGGAGCGGCGCGCTTTTTCCGCCAGGATTTCAGCCGGTCGAAGCCTTTCGAACTGTACGGTTCTCATGCGTTCGCCCCCTTACTGGGCGATAGCGGCGCGCATCACGTTGGCCTGCGTGATCTGCTCGCCCTCAAACGTGCCCGTCAGCCTGCCGTTGCTCAGCACCAGGCAGCGGTCGCTCATCGATACCAGTTCCGGCATGTCGGAAGACACCATGATGATGGAAATGCCGGCGCGGGTCAGTTCGCTCATGATGGTATAGATTTCAGCCTTGGCGCCCACGTCGATGCCCTTGGTGGGCTCGTCGATCAGCAGGATGCGCGGCTCCTCCAGCAGCCACTTGCCCAGCACCACCTTTTGCTGGTTGCCGCCGGACAGGTTCACGATGCGCGTCTCAATGGACGGCGCCTTGATGCGCAGCCTGTCGGACATGGCCTGCGCCCTGACGCGCTCGGCCTTGCGGTCAATGATGTAGCGCTTGGGCATGTGCGACAGGCTGGCCAGCGTGATGTTCTCGCGGATGCTCAGCACCCAAACAAAACCGCTCTTTTTGCGCTCTTCGGTCACAAAGCCGATGCCCGCGCGGATCGCGTCCCGCGGGCAGCCGATGTGCGCCTCGCGGCCAAATACCGTCAGCTTGCCCTTAACCCCGCCGGTGATTTGCCCGAAGATCGCGCCCAGCGTTTCGCTGCGGCCCGCGCCCACCAGTCCGCCGATGCCCAGTATCTCGCCCTTGCGCAGCGAGAAGCTTACGTCCTCCACGATGTTTCTGCCCTTGACGGTGGGGTGCGGCACGCTCAGGTGTTCTACCTTGAGCACTTCTTCGCCAATCTGCGGCTGGTTTTTGGGGTAGAGGTTCTCAATCTTGCGGCCTACCATTTCCTCCACGAGCTGCCGTTTTTCAACTTCCTTCACCTGGTGGAGGGAGACCATTTGCCCGTCGCGCATGACGGCCACGCGGTCGGCAATTCGGTAGATTTCCTCCAGCTTGTGGGTGATAAACAGGATCGCGACGCCGCTATCGCGCAGGCGCACCATATGGCTCATCAGCAGGTCGGTCTCCTGATCGGTCAGCGCGCTAGTGGGCTCGTCCAGCACCATGATGCGCGGCTTGCGGCTGATGGCGCGCATGATCGACAGCATTTGCAGCTGCCCGCTGTTCAGGCCGCGCACCTTTTCCCTGGGTTTGATGGGGAGGCCGATCTCGTCAAGGATTTGCTGCGTATCCGCATACAGGCGGGGGTAATCCACCCAGCCGAGTTTGCCGGGCAGGTGACCCACAAATATGTTTTCCGCCACGCTGGCATCCAGCATCATGTTCATTTCCTGATAGACCATCTCGATGCCGTGATGCTCCGCCACGGCCACGGACGTGAAATCGGCCTTCTGGCCGTCGATCCAGATTTCGCCTTCGTATTCGTGGCTTGCGTAACTGCCGCTGAGCACTTTCATCAGGGTGGATTTTCCGGCGCCGTTCTCCCCGCAGATGGCCAATATCTCGCCCTTGTGAAGCCCGATGGAAACGTCGTTGAGCGCGACCACGCCGGGAAAGCGTTTGGTGACATGTCTCATTTCCAAAATGTAGTCCATGGTAACGCCTCCCCCGGTTTTATTCGCCGCCGCTCGCCCTGCGGCGGTATTTATCGATAAAGATGGCGGCGATCAGGATCACGCCGAAAATCAGGTTCTGCCAAAAGGTCGATACGTTCATGACGATCAGCGCGTTGGTGATGGTAGCCAGCAGAACGCAGCCGAGCGCCGAGCCCAGCACCGTGCCCGTGCCGCCGAACATGCTGGTGCCGCCGATGATGACCGACGCCATGATGGTCAACTCCGTACCGCTGCCGGCAGCGGGCTGTGCGCTGGCAAAGCGCGCCGCCTGCAACACGCCCGACAGCGCGGCGAACACCGACGTGGCAATATAGATGCTGATCTGCTTGCCGCGCACATTGATGCCGGAAAGGTAGGCGGTTTCGGCGTTGCCGCCGATAGCCAGCACCGAACGCCCATACTTGGTGCGCGTGAGCATAATGTGCCCGGCAATGCCGATGACCAGCGCGTAGAGCACCGGGTAGGCCACCGCGCCAAACAGCTTGCCCTGACCCAGCACTTTGAACGCGCTTGAGAAGCCGGAAATGGCCAGGTTTTTGGTGGTGATGGCGATTATGCCATTGATGGCGTACTGCACGCCCAGCGTGGCGATAAAGGCGGGCAGGGCGAATTTCACAATGATCAGCCCGTTGAAAACGCCGACCATGGCGCCGCCCAGCAGCGCCAGCAGGATCGCCACGGCCACGGGCATGCCGGCCTTGAGCGCGAAGGCGCAGATCACGCCGCCCAGGCTGGTCGCCGCGCCGATGGACAGATCCATGCCGCCGCCCGCCATCAGAAAGGTGATGGGCACCGCGATGATGAAGGCAAAGCTGGCCGTGCGAAGGATATCCAGGATGTTATTGGCGGCAAAGAAACTGGGGTTGACAAACCCCACAACGATCAACAGCAGCGCCATGGGCATAATGGTGCCCAACTCGTTCCGTGCCAGCAGGTTTCTGGCAAAATCCCTGGTTTTCATAGTGAACCCCCCGCAAAAATGGGGGCTGCCGCCTGTTTGCACTGCAGCAGCCCCGCAAAGCGTTTGTCGCCATGGGTATTATACCATTTCAAATCATGAGCGCCACCGTCTCACGGCGCTTTTCTTCTGTGGCTTCGTCGCGAACGCTTCCCGCCGCGGAAGAAAACCGCTCGTGAGGGATGATGCCTTCCTGAATTGAAACAGGATTACTCGCCCAGCGTGATCCCGTTCTGCGCGGCCCACGCGTCCACATCCGCGGCATAGATGATGCTGGAGCCGGAGTCGTTGGCGTATTCGAAGGCTTCGCCGTCGTGGATGGCCTTTGCAAGGTACACGCTCTTGTAGCCCATATCATACCACATCTGGGCAACGGTGCAATCCATGGTCTTGTTCTTGATGCACATGAGGATTTCTGCCGCATCGTCGATGCCGATGACGTGGAACTGGCCCTGCAGGCCCTTCTCTTCCACAAAGGAGGCGGCGCCGAGGCCTGCGTAGCTGTCCAGCGAGATCATGGCGTTGCAGTCCGGGTTGGCCAGATACAGCGCGGAGATCTTGTCCGCGGCGATGGCGGCGTTGGAGTTGCACTCCAGCCTGTCGATCACGACCGCGTCGGGCCGCAGTTGGGCAAGCTTGGCGACAAACGCGTCGCACTGCACCTGCTGGATGCCCGCGGTCAGCGAGGTCTGCATGGTGGCAACCTTGATGGGGCCGTCGCCTACGGACGCGACCAGCGCTTCGGCAATCGCGTTGCCCAGGTTGGTGGGATCGGTGCCGATGTACGCGTCCAGATGGTCGTCCGGCGCCTGGATGCCAACCAGCACGATGCCCGCTTCCTTGGCGCGGGTCAGCACGTCGGCAAACGCTTCGGCATCGACCACAACCGGCAGGATGATGTCGGCTTCGTTGGTGATGGCGGTTTCCGTCAGGTTGACCAGTTCGGCCGCGGAGTTGAAACTCTGCGGCGCCAGATAGTGGCCCTCATATCCCAGCTCTTCGCAGGCCTTGTTGAAGCCCACTTCGTACTGACCCCACGCCGCGCCGCCGGACATGACCGACACCGCGTACACCTTCAGGGGTGCGCCTTCGGCGGTCGCGACGGCTGAAAGCGATACGACCATCAGCAGGGAGAGGAGGAAACCGAGAATACGCCGGACGTTTTTCATGAGAATACGCCTCCGTTTCAAAATTGGTGCCACACTATGTAGATACCATTTAGTGATGTTTGAACAATAGCATACAACTATCCGTGATGTAAATGGGCATTCTGTACAAACATTTCGATGCATTATTGGATAAACGGGCAGTATTAATTCCAGAACAAACATCGTATCATGGTATATGAGCAAGAACCTTGGACGCAATGGGCCGTCAGGCCCGATTCAGCTCAAAATGATGACGAGGCAAAAACTGGAATGTTTTAGATATGTTTGACGGCCACATGTATCTTGTTATTGGGGGAGTGTGATTGCATGGCACAGGCGCCTATTTATCAAACCGTCTATGAAAAGCTGCGAAACAGCATCACGACCGGCCTGTATAAACCCGGCGAAGTGCTGCCGACCGAGACGGAGTTGGAAGCGCTTTTCAGCGTGAGCCGCACCACCGTGCGCAGGGCGATCTCCATCCTGCAAAGTCAGGGGCTGATCTCCGTGCGGCAGGGCTACGGCACCATCGTGCTGAGCAACCGGCCGGAGGATCGCTACCATAAATTCCATAACGTAACAGGCGTGCGCGAGGTTTTCCTGAGCGAAGACGAGCGCTTTACCATGCGGGGCTCGCGCATCGAGCCCGCAACGGCCGGCGGCAAGGTCGCCAAGGCGCTGGGTATACCGGAGGGCGGTCCCATATACCAGATGCAACGCCTGCTATGCCTGCAGGATGTGCCGTTTTGCTTTATTACCAATTACCTGCGGCAGGAGTACTACCCGGGGCTGGACGCGTTTTCCGGCAAGGTGGGCAACCTGTACGCGTTTTTAGAGCGGCAGTACGGCATCTATTTCGAGCGCGGCGACGAGATCATCAGCGCGGCCACCGCCGATTTTATGGACGCGGGCCTGCTGAGCGTGCCCATCGGCACGCCGCTGTTGTACTGCCTGCGCATCGCGTACTGGAAGGGCGGCGTGATGGAGTATGTGGAAAGCAAGCTGCGCCCCGACAAGTATGAACTGCACCTGATGATGGAAGGCGCGCCGTCGCAGGATTATTTTCGCGGCTAGGAGAATGTGGATGGACATTTACGAACAGCAATCTGTTACGCCTACTTTTTGGATGCTTGGGGAGCGGCTTTGCAGCTGGCAGATCCTGACCATGGGGCTTGTATTGGGGCGCGAGCGCGCCGCGCTGATCGACACCGGAATGGGCGTGCTGGGCGACTTGAAAGCCAAGGTGGGTACCCTGACCGGCTTGCCGCTCGTGACCCTGCTGACCCATGGCGACCCCGACCATATCGGCGGCGCGGAGCTGTTCGATCCGGTGTATATGAATCCGTTGGACGCGGAGCTGGTGCCATGGGCGCTGGACCCCAAGAGCAAATGGGAGAACCTGGAGCTGATGGTCGAGGGCAACGCCGCGCTGCTGGCGGAAGCCAAGGAGAAGATGCTCCGGGGCACGGCGCTTGCGTTTCAGCCGTTATCCGAGGGGGACGTGTTCGACCTTGGCGGCGTGCAGCTGGAGGCGGTCGCGCTGCCCGGGCACAGCAAGGGCAGCCTGTGCTTTGTCAACTGGCGCGACGGCTATGCCTTCGTTGGGGATGCGGTCTGCCGCAACACGTTTTTGTGGCTGAAGCGTTGCCCCCCGCTGTCGGTGCATCTTGCCGCGCTGGAGCGTTTCCGCTCTCGCGTGGGGGATGGCATGACGCTCTATTTCGGCCACAGTCTTGCGCCGCTGCCAAAAACCATGCTCGTGGATTCCATCCGCTGCTGCCGCGAAGTCCTTGCCGGTGAGACGGCGCGCGACCCGTTCTACAATCCCGAAGTGGGCAAGGATCAAAAGCCGGATCGCCTGATGCAGCATACCGTAGGGACCGCCTCCATCGTGTACGATGCGGATCGGGTGTGCTGAGGGCCGGCGCCGGGCATAAAAACCAGCCTGAACCGCCCTTCTTCGCTTCGCGGAGCGCCTTCCCGTGCAGGCGGCGCAGCCGGCACGGTTCCGATCTCCCGTCGGCCGCTCCCCGCTCCCATGTCCTGTCACGCAGGTGTCTTTGCCCCGGAACGGTCCGATAGACCTGCCGCCGCTTTCTCCGTTTCGGCGCGCATCCGTCAACGGACTGTCCCCCCGATTTGAGCGTTCCCAAAAAGGACGTCCGTCTCGCGTGCGAGGCCGGCGTCCTTTTTGCGTGCAGAAATTGCCCATTTGTAAGGGTTTGGGCCAACACCCGGCTGCGAAACCCGATCGGCGCAGCTCGTAGACGGTCACCCGCCAACGGCTCGTACCTTCGGCGGGCGCCCGTCCTCCCATCGTTACCATGCGGACGGCCGGCGCACCGTGCCGCTATCAGCCGCCCGGCGGGTTGGATCAATCGCGCGTGATCAGTTCGATCACGCCCCATTTATGAACATACAGCGCTTTCCTTGCCTGCGGGTGTTCCAGAATGGGACAGCCCAGCGCGTCCTCAATTTCCTCCAGGGTTCTCGCATCCTTTTCCACGTCGGCATCGGCAAGCCCCCGGGGGTTCGCCGTTTGATCCGACAGCCGTTTTTTGGCTTTGCTTTGCGCCACAATGTCCCGTGTTGCGATGAAACAGTAATCATCCAGGCAATCCTGGATGCCCGACGCTTCCAGCGCTTGGCTCAGCGATCTTCCGTCCAGATTGATGATCTCCATCAGGCATACGCCTTGGTACTGTTTCGCATGCCCCGCCAGGCACAGGACGGCATAGAGCCCAAGGCCGCAGGTAAAGACATCCAGCGCTTCAAAATACGTGCCATCCGTAACGCTTTGTGCAACATCCGTTTCGTAGGTTTCCGTCATACTCCTTGGTTCCCTCCCAATATGGATTGGTGCGGCGCAACGTTTCCGCGCGCCGGTTGCGTCTGCGGCGGCTGAATCCCGCCCGCGGAAGGGTTCAGCCCTCCGCAGGTTCCGTTCCCGTGAGGGTTCTGTGCCGACGGCGCCTGTGTCCCCCGGTGATCAGCATCTTTCGCCGGCCCATCATCCATGCGTGCGCCAGACAGGCGATCCCTTTGCATATCACTTCGCGCTCTGTGCTGCTTCTCCTTCTTACGCCGCGCGGAACCTTTCGGGCCGAGCTTCAGGCTGGGCAGGCTCTGCCGGATCGGCGAAGCGTCTCCCGCCTCCTTCGCGGGTTCAAACGCAAAACAGGGCGTTATGCTCCCCCAAGGGCAGTAAAAATCTTCCGTCGGGTCGGGCGCGGGGCGCCGTGTCAGTTGCTTTCACGCGGGTTTCCATGTATAATGGGGGCAACGCTCAATACGTGAGGAGCTTGAAGGCAAATGACAGAAACAGTTGATGAAAAAAGGACGCCGAATGATCTGTATCGTTCTTTGCTGCTGAAGCTGCCGGATGTGTTTGCCGCCAGCATTCTCATGGATGGCGAGGATACCGTGCGCGAGGTGCATATCGTCGCAGGGCTGAGCCGCAACCCCAAGCTGATCAGCCGGGACGTGCAAAGCGCGCTGCTGGCGGCGTTCGGCCTGAAGGTGGACCATCGGGTGATCAGCATCGCGCAGCTCGCGGTCAATCCGTTTGAGGCGCGCGAGCAGGCGGAGGACTCGCCCCAGCCCGCAAGCGCCGAAGTGGGCATTCGCATCCAGTGCATGGAAGTCGCCACCCGCGTGGAGGAGAAACGCTATCACGTAAGCGTTCGTCTGCGCCACGGCGAGCGTGAATTCGCAGGCGAAGCCGGTTGCCGCAACACCGCGACCCAATGCATGCGCGCGGCCGTGCAGGCGACCGTGAGCGCGGTGCATGGCCTGCTGGGCGTGGAGGACCTGTTTACCGTCGTCGCGGCGCAGTCCGCAACGGTCGGCGGCACGCTCATCGCGCTAACGCTTCTGGAATACTCCTGCGCCAGGGAAAATCGCCTGCTTATCGGCGCGGCCCCTCAGGGCGAGGATACGGCGGTCGGTTTTGTCAAGAGCACGCTGGACGCCATGAACCGCAGTCTGGCGATCATCGCAGGGTGCCAATCCATCTGAAAGGAAACGGGACGAACGGGCTTTCTTCTAGCGTAGCGGAATATAGCATGCCTGATAGCGAACGGCAGAGCCTATCGAATAGGAGGCTATATTCTCATGAAGAAGGCGAAGATCATGGCGGCTTTGTTGGCGCTGGCTTCTTTCGTTCTCTCCGCGGGCGCGTATGTGACCTGGAGGTAACTGTTCCCGGAGTTCCATCGCCCGTTCGTCCCGTTTTCCCCATAGACAGATGTCGGGTAATCCTTTCTCCCGTTGAGGTGCCTATGAACAGAAAAGCCCGAACCTACGTAGGGATCATGAGCTTGATTGGTCTGGCGCTGGCAGTCGTCAGCATTCGCCAGTTTATCCTCGGCCTGGCAGGGGTTCCCTTTTCCCAATACGGCTGGAATATCCTGTTTCTCATCGGTTTATGCGCCGTTTGCCGTTCGTTTCCCATCATCATGAAATTTGACCAGCAGTTGGACCTCTCCGTCATCGCCGTACTGGCCGCCTTTTTGCTGCACGGTATTGAGACGGCCGTTTTTGTGTACCTCGCCAGCTCGTTGATCACCTTTGAAAAGGATGCCGGCAAGATCCGCTGCATCTACAACACCAGCCTGAGTAAGACGCTCTTCAACCTGAGCGACATCCTGCTGGCGATCATCATCCCGGGGCTGGTCTGCCGTCTGCTGCCCTGGCAACCGGGCACGTTCGTCTTCCCGCTGGTGTTTCTGCCCACGCTGATTTTCTCCGTGCTCACGTTTGTGTTCAACTATCTGGGGTTGCTGATCCTGTTCCTGCTCAACGGCGACATCGTGCCGCGCGAAATGGGCAAGGCGCTGGCGGGGCTCACCTCCAACGTGCTGGCGGCCATGCCGCTGGGGCTGATCATCAGTCTGCTGCTTTCCATGCCCACGGGCATCTGGCTGGCGCTGGTGATGATCTGCCCCCTGCTTCTGGCCCGTTACGCATGGAAGCTCTATCTGGATGCGACGCGCTACCGGGAAAAGCTGATTTCCGCGTTTGTGTCCAGCATGGAGGCGCGCGACCCCTATACGCAGGGGCACAGCCAGCGCGTGGGCGAATACGCGAAGCTGATCGCCCTGCAGATGCGGTGCACCGC
>JAAYUF010000151.1 GCA_012517815.1 Clostridiales bacterium | reverse complement strand
CGGCACCCTGCAACCCGTCGCGGAGATCGGCCGCATCGCCCGCGAGGCCGGCGTGCTCTTCCACACCGACGCGGTGCAGGCCGTAGGCGCGATTCCCGTGGACGTGAACGCCTGGAACGTCGACCTGCTGTCGATGTCCGCGCATAAGTTCCATGGGCCCAAGGGCGTGGGCGCGCTGTACATCCGCAAGGGCGTGCGCATGCAAAACCTGATCTTTGGCGGCGCACAGGAGCGCAACCTGCGCGCCGGCACCGAAAACCTTGCCTCCATCGTGGGCATGGGCAAGGCGATTGAGATCGCCGCGGCGGAGCTGCCGGCCTACGCCGCGCGCATGACAGCCCTGCGCGACGCGCTGATCGACGGCATCCTCAAAGAAATCCCGGACGTGCGCCTCAACGGCCACCGCACCGAGCGCCTGCCCGGCAACGTCAACGTGAGCGTGCGCTACATTGAGGGCGAATCCCTGCTGATGCGGCTGGATCTGGCCGGGGTGGAAGGCTCCAGCGGTTCGGCGTGCACCAGCGGCAGCCTGGATCCCTCCCACGTGCTGCTGGCCATCGGCCTGCCGCACGAGATCGCCCACGGCAGCCTCCGGCTTACGCTGGGCCTCGGCAACACCGAGGAGGATGTGCGCTACGTGCTGGAGGTTTTGCCCGGCATCGTGAAAACCCTCCGCGACATGAGCCCGCTCACCCAACCCGCCTGCAACCTCTGATACCGGGCCCCTTCCGCGCCCGGGCCGCGCAGGCCCCAAACCCCCGAACGATTTGCTTGATTGAAGGAGGCACACGCCATGTACTCGGAAAAGGTCATGGATCACTTTGAACACCCCCGCAACGTAGGGGAGATCACCGACGCGTCCGGCTCGGGCACCGTTGGCAACGCCAAATGCGGCGACATCATGAAAATGGACATCAAGGTGGAGGATAACATCATCACCGATGTAAAATTCAAGACCTTCGGCTGTTGCGCGGCTGTCGCCACCAGCAGTATGGCCACCGAGATGATCAAGGGCAAGACCGTTGACGAGGCGCTCGCGCTGACCAACAAAGCCGTCGCCGAGGCGCTGGACGGACTGCCGCCCGTTAAGATGCACTGCTCGGTGCTGGCCGAGGAGGCCATCCACGCCGCGCTGGAGGACTACCACGCCAAGCATCCGCAGGGCTGAAGGGATTGCCCTGAACCGTCACACACCGTACCCGGCGTTCGCCGCGGTATGCCAAAGGCGCAACCCGCGCCTTTTTGGCGTATTCGGGGGATCGCCGTCGCATACGATTTCCATTCATGCATGCGCCAACGCTCGCGAGCGGTGTTCTTCCGTGCCGGGGAGCTTCCGCGACGAAGCCGTGGAAGACAGGCGCCGCGAGGCGGAAGCGTTCATGATTTGACATCGTACCCCATGACAGGCGCGGCGGGCCGAGCGTCCGCCGCGCGCCCGCGAAAGGAAACCGTATGCCTGATATCCACGGAAATACTGAGGGAATTCGCAACCATATGCTTTCGGAGATGAAAGCCCTGTACGAAACGGCCGTCCCCGCAGACAGCTTCCTGCCGCCGGAACTGCTTGCGCAGCTTTGCGACTATTCCGCAAGCCTCAACCGTGAAATCGCCGTATACCTGACGCGCTACGGCGAGATCGTCGACCTGATCGTGGGGCGGGCGGATCATGTGGACCTGCCAGACGTGCGCCTGCGCCGAAGCGAGCGGCGGCTGTCGATGGTGCGCTGCGTGCACACGCACCCCGGCGCGTCCGGGGCGCTGAGCGATGTGGATATCAGCGCGCTGGTGTCCATGCGGTTTGACGCGATCTGCGCCGTGGGCGTCGACGAGGACGGCCGCCCGACCAGCGCGCAGTGCGCCTTTCTGGACCCGGCCGTACCGGGCGCCGTCAGCCGGACGGAACTGATCAGCGCGCGCCGGATGCCTGAGGAGGCGTGGCTTGCCCGCATCGCCGAGGTGGACGCGGCGTACCTTGCGGAAGAGCCGGCCGTGACCAAGGGCGCGGAAAAGGCGGTGCTGGTGGGCATTGAAAGCGAGGAATCGCTGGCCGAGCTCCGCGCGCTGGCACAGACAGCCGGCGCGGATACGGTGCTCACCGTACTTCAGAAGCGCGCCAAGCCCGACACCGCCTACTGCGTGGGCAAGGGCAAGGCGGAGGAACTGTCGCTGCAGTGCCAGGCCGCGCAGGCGGATGTGGTCATCTTTGACGAAGAGCTCTCGGGCGTCATGCAAAAGAATCTGGAAGAGCTCCTGCGCCTCAAGGTGGTCGACCGCACGACGTTGATTCTGGACATTTTCGCCGGGCGCGCCAACACGCGCGAAGGCAAGCTGCAGGTGGAGATGGCGCAGCTCAAATACCGCTCCCAGCGACTTTTGGGGCAGGGGCTGGTACTCAGCCGGCTGGCGGGCGGCATCGGCACGCGCGGCCCCGGCGAGAGCAAGCTGGAAGTAAGCCGCCGCCGCATCCGGGAACGGCTTACCGATCTGGAACGCCAGCTGGACGCGCTGGACCGCCAGCGCTCGCTGCGCAGGCAGGACCGGGAAAAGCGTCAGACGCCCGTGGTGGCGCTGGTCGGCTATACCAACGCGGGCAAATCCACGCTCTTTAACCGCATGACGGGCGCGGACGTCTACGCCAAGGATGAGCTGTTCGCCACGCTGGACAGCGTCAGCCGGCCGATTACGCTGCCGCACGGCGGCGCGGCCCTCCTGGTGGATACGGTGGGCTTCATCCGCAAGCTGCCCCATGAGCTCGTGCAGGCTTTCCGCGCGACCCTGCAGGAGGCTGCGCTGGCCAATGTGATCGTGATTGTGTCCGACGGGGCCAACCCCGAGATGTCCGCCCAGCACGCCACGGTGCTGGAGGTGCTGGAAAGCCTGGGCGCGACCGACGCGCCGCGGATCGACGCGCTCAACAAGGCCGATCTGTTCCGCCCGGCGCCGGACGCGCTGCCGGGGGCCGTAACGGTCAGCGCGGCGGACGGTACGGGTGTTGACGAGCTGCTCGGCCGCATCGAGGATGCGCTGGGCGCCGGCACCCATACCTACCGGTTGCTGATCCCCTTCGCGAGCTACGGCCTGCTGGACCGCCTGCACCGCGCGGGCGGCATCTACCGTCAGGAGCACCGCGACGACGGCGTGCTGGTGGAAATGCGCGCGGAAGAGCGATTTGTAAAAAGTGTCTGCAAAGAAGGAGCGAAGCTGCTGGGCGACGAACAAAGCTAGATGTATGTGCCCAGCCATCGTCTAGGAGCGTGAATCAGTTGCTGTTGCAGAACATCCTCTCCGTCGTCGCGCTGTCCGCCACGCTGCTCAAGGGCGGGATGGACGTGGCGATGCCCGACAAGAACATCGACGGCCCGTTTTTTCTGGTCAACCGCCAGCATGCGATCCATGAAGCGTATGTGCCCGAGGTTCGTACGGTGAACGCGACCGGCATGCGGCAAGCCATGCGGGACGAAGCCGCCACGGCGCTGGAGGAGATGTTCCAGGCGGCCAAGGCCGATAAGGCGGGGCTTTCCACGGTGTCCGGGTATCGAAGCTATGCCAAGCAAGCCACCATTTATGCCCGCAAACATAAAACGGCCGGCCAGGAAGTGGCCGATTCCCTCGTGGCGCTGCCGGGCACCAGCGAGCATCAGCTGGGGCTGGCGATGGATCTGGCCCAGAAGGGCGGCTCGCAACTGAGCTCGGGTTTTGGCAACACCAAGGCCGGGCAGTGGGTCAACGCGAACGCGTACCGGTACGGCTTTATCGTGCGCTACCAGAAGGGGCAGGAGGACGTCACAGGCTACGCCTTTGAGCCGTGGCACGTCCGCTATGTGGGAAAAGCCTACGCCAAGGCGATTTTTGACTCCGGCCTGCCGATGGAAAGTTACGTTTCCGCCCACCGGCTGGAAATTTACGAGTTCCTGATCCAACAGACGAGCGAGGTGCGCCCATGAAGAGACTGACAGCCGTGCTGCTGGCGCTGGCCCTGCTGGCGACGTTGTCCTGCGCGCCGGCCGAAGCGGCGTGGACGTTCACCGTTTCGCTGACCGAACTGCAAAGCGACCACGCCATTCTGGTCAACCGAGACCATATGCTTAAAGAGAGCGATAAACCCGGCGATCTGGTGGCGGTGCCCGTCAAGCGCGCCTCCAGCAGCAAGATCGAGATGCGCGAGGTCGCTTCCCAGGCGTTGGAGAAGATGTTTGAGGACGCTTCGCTGGTGACGGCGTACACCTATCGGGTTCAGGGCAGCGACGGCACGTGGAAGGAAAAGCAGTTCAGCAGCGAGGGCGGCCTGCGGCTGGTGCTGAAAAGCGGCTACCGCAGCTACGGCACGCAAAAGACCACCTACAACAACTATCTGGCGCGCAACAACGGCGTGGACGACGGCATCAGCAGCCCCCCGGGCGCTAGCGAACACCAGACCGGGCTTGCGTGCGACGTGCTGAGCGTGGACTATAACGCCAACAACCAGTACATGAACGATTCCTTCTACCAGACGCCCGAAGCCCAGTGGATGGAAGAAAACTGCTATGCGTACGGTTTCATCGTCCGCTATCCGGCGGATAAGGAAGAGATCACCCGCGTGCCCTACGAGCCCTGGCACCTGCGCTACGTCGGCCGCGAGATCGCCGGATACATTAAAAACTCGGGCTTGAGCCTGGAAGAGTTCACCGAAACGTGGCAGGCCGCGCTGGCGGAGTTTACGGCGGCCGGCGGCGATGTCGACGCGCAGCTGCTGTTGGAGAGCACGCGCCGGGCCAACGGTTTCGAATCGACCGTGCTGGACGTCTACGGCGAGGACGGAGACGCCGAGGTTTCGCTTTCCTTCTAGCGTGCAAACGGCACACGCCGCGCGGCCGGGGTTCCGGCCGTGCGGTTTTCATACCCGGCGCTCTTTACATTTGCCATAAAAAACGGTAGAATATTCAAGGCTTATCGACCGCACAAGCGAGACGAGGATTGATGATATGGGGAAGACGATTGCCATCACCAACCAAAAAGGCGGCGTCGGCAAGACCACCACGGCGATCAACCTGACCGCGTGCCTGGCAGAACTGGGCAAGCGGATCCTCCTGATTGATCTGGATCCGCAGGGCAACTCCACCAGCGGGCTGGGCCTGCGCGCCGGCAACCTGACCGTGTACGAGGCGCTGATGGGCCGCGCCACGCTGGCCGCGACCATTGTGGAAACAGGCGTCCCCGGCCTGAGGCTGGCTCCGGCGGATATCCGGCTGGCAGGCGCGGAACTGGAACTGGTGGGAATGGCGGAACGCGAATACCGCCTCAAACGGGCCTTGCAGGCGATCGAGGGCGAGTACGACTTCATTTTTATCGATTGCCCGCCTTCGCTGGGGCTCCTGACGGTCAATGCGCTTACCGGCGCGCAGCGCGTGCTGGTGCCCATCCAGTGCGAGTATTATGCGCTGGAGGGCGTGTCCAGCCTTGTCAACACCATCAACCGCGTGAAACACAGCTTTAACCCGGGCCTGGATATCGAGGGCGTGCTGCTGACCATGCTTGACGGCCGCACCAACCTGGGCCTTCAGGTGGTGGATTCCGTCAAGAAGCATTTCCGCAACAAGGTGTACGCCACCGCCATTCCGCGCAACGTCCGTCTGGGCGAGGCCCCCAGCCACGGGGTGCCGATCCACGTGTACGATACCAAGAGCCTGGGGGCCGAATCCTACCGGCAGCTGGCGCGGGAAATCCTGGAGCGGAATGAGTAGCGCCGGACCGGCCGCCGCGCGAAACTGCGGAAGGGGGAACTACCAATGAAAAGAACCGGTCTCGGACGTGGGTTGGACGCCCTCCTTCCCCAAAATGACGATTTTCTGGACACCACCGTGCGCGAGATTCCGATCGCCGATATCGACCCCAACCTGTCCCAGCCCCGCAAGGACTTTAACAAGGACACGCTGGAGCAGCTGGCCGACAGCATCCGGCAGGCGGGCGTCCTGCAACCGATTCTGGTGGTGGAGAACGGCACGCGCTACCGCATCGTCGCGGGAGAACGGCGTTACCGCGCCGCGCGGCTGGCGGGCCTGACGACGATTCCCTGCATCGCGCGCAGCCTGACGGAAGAGCAGCAGCTGGAAGCCGCGCTGATCGAGAATTTGCAGCGCGAGGACCTAAACCCTATCGAGGAGGCGCAGGCGATCCGCAGCCTGATCCAGCAGTGCGGCTATACCCAGGAGGAAACCGCCAAGCGGCTGGGCAAAAGCCGCCCCGCCGTTGCAAACCTGCTGCGGCTGCTGACCCTGCCTGAGAACGTGATCCAGATGGTAATCAACGGGGAGCTTTCCGCCGGGCACGCGCGCGTGCTGGCCGGCGTATCGCCGGAAAGCCGCCAGCTGGAGCTGGCGCATCAGACGGTGCTGCACGATTATACCGTTCGCCGGCTGGAAGAAATCGCCCAGAAGCAGCCGACCCGCGAACGCGCGACTGTACCCGCCGCCGCCGGGCTCAGCCCGGAGCTTTCCTCCCTGCAAAACGTCATGCGCGAGGCGCTGGGCGTGAAGACCATTCTGGCCGGAAACGAGCGCAAGGGTAAAATAACGCTGACCTACAGCACCGCACAGGAACTGGAGCATATTTACGAGGTCTTCGGACGCCTGGCCGACTGACGGCGCGCCGGACCGCGAGCAAGGAATGGGTGGTGGCTATGCGAGTGAACGCCAACAAGAAAATCCATAAGATGAAACGCGACCCGTACAGGCTTTTGGTGCGCGTCACGGTCGTCCTTGCGGCTGTGGTGGTGGTCAGCGCGGCGATTTTTCTGCTGTGCAACGCCTCGGTGCAAACCGACTATAAGGCGAAACGCGCGGAGATCGACAGGCTGAACACCGACGGCGAGCAGGAGTTCAACGCGAAGATGAACGAGTTGCGCAACAGCCGCAATACGACGGTCGACCCCCAGACCGGCGAAACGACGTCCCAGGATCTGGCGTTCTGGGAGGCGACGCTGGACGATAAACCCTGGCGTCTGGAGGACGAGGGCTACAACGAGCTGGAAAACACCCGCATGGAAACGGGCGACCGCGCGACCCTGATCAACGGCGGCATGCTGCTGGTCAACCCCTGGCACGCGCTGCCCGCCGATTTCAGCGACGCGGGGATGGTGAGCGTTGGCAACGCCAGCGGCTGGAAAATCGCGGTGACCGACGGCAACGTCAAGCTGTTCCAGAACGCCTACGACGCGCTCAGCGCCATGATTGCGGGCGCGGCCACCGACGGCCTGGCCGATTACATCGTCCGCGAAGCCTACCGCACCAACGATACGCAGACCGAGCTTTTCAACAACCAGATGGAGAAGCTCAGCGGAAAATACAGCGGGGATATCCTGATTGAGCAGACGAAGAAAACCGTCAACTACCCCGGCACCAGCGAGTATCAGACCGGGCTGTCGTTCCGGATGGATATCTACAACAAGAACGACCCGGAGGTCGGCAAGCAGAAATTTCAGGAATCCTTGCAGGGCAAGTGGTTTACGACCAACAGCTGGAAATACGGCGTGATTTTCCGCTTCCCCACCACCGACTTCCCCACGTCCGCCTGGGAGGATAAATCCTACAAAACGGGCGTGAGCGCGCAGATCAACCTGTACCGCTATGTGGGCGAGGCGCATGCCACCGCGATGCGGATTTTGGACTACTGCCTGGAAGAGTACGTGGAATTCCTGATTTCCCATCCGCACATCTGCCTCTACGAGGACGGCGCCCTGCGCTACGAGGTCTACCGCATGGCGGCCGAGGATGCCGATACGTACGAGTTTCCGGTGCCAAACCCCGCCAGCGGCTATATCGCCAGCCTGGACAATATGGGCGGCCTTGTGATGGCGTACGAGTACGACTGAAAACCTGTGGCAGCGCAACGAATCATACACCGGCCGCCGTGTTCCTCCGCAGGGGGACGGAGGCCGGTTCTTCCTCGCCGTTGACAGGCCGCGCCGACGGATTCCAAACGGCAACGGTTGGCGGTCCCCGCCATGGGGGGCCGTCTGGCTTTGGAAACGACCCTTGTTGCGGCAACGTTCAACCGTGCGGCGCGCCGCGGCGATCCATGCTCCGGCGCGATACGAGTTTTTTCCTGTAACGCCTCCCGATACGGCGCCCGCTCCTGCGACCTCGCCCCGAAAGCCCGGCGCGGCCCCGCGCCCCCTTCCCTTTCGATCCTCGTCACAGCAGAAATCGAACGTAGGCTTGGATGCGTACCTGAAAATCGCATGTGGGCCTGGATGCGCTCCTGAATGAAAATCGCATCCGTCGCGCGGGACAGACGAAGCCCCCGGCCTGACGGCCGGGGGCTTCGCGGCCCGGTATCACCCGGCCGTGGATTACTTGATCTCGATGGTGGCGCCGACTTCGGCGAACTTGGCTTTGATCTTCTCGGCTTCTTCCTTGGAAGCGCCTTCCTTGATGGTCTTGGGCGTGCCCTCGACCAGATCCTTGGCTTCCTTCAGGCCCAGGCCGCTGATGACTTCGCGGACGACCTTGATGACCTTGATCTTCTCGGAGCCGGCATCCTTGAGGATGACGTCGAACTCGGTCTTTTCCTCAACAACCGCGGCAGCGGCGCCGGCGGCGGGAGCGGCGACCACGGCGGCGGCGGCGGAAACGCCAAACTTCTCTTCCAGGGCCTTCACCAGGTCGTTGAGTTCCAGCACGGACATTTTCTCAATCTCGGCAATAAATTCCTCGTGCGTCATGTGATTAACCTCCGTTCAATTCTCCAGTTGTGGGGTGGAAGGGTAAACCCTCCGGTTACGCCTCGGCGGGGACCGCGTCGCCTTCGCTCTGCTTCTTGGCGATCGCGTCCAGCACGCGCACGAAGCCGCTGATGCTGCCCTGCAGGCTGCCCAGCAGGCGGGCCAGCAGGATGTCGCGGCTGGGAACCTTGGCCAGCTCGGAAACCTTCGCGGCCGTCATGATCTCGCTGCCCATCAGGCCGGCTTTCACCTTGATGACCTCGACCTTGGACTTTTCCATGAAGTCGCTGATGATCTTGGCGGGCGCCACGACGTCGTCCAGGCCGAATACGAACGCGGACGGGCCGTTGAGCACGTCGTCCAGGCCGGTGATCTGCAGATCGTCCAGCGCGCGGCGGGCCAGCGTGTTCTTCAGCACACAGTAGTCCACCTTCGCGGCGCGGCACTGCGCGCGCAGGGCGGTTACCTGCTCCACGGTGAGGCCGCTGTAGTTGACCACCACCACGCTCTTGGCGTCCTGAAATTTCTTCGTAATCTCGGACACGGCTTGTTTCTTGAGCTCCAGGTTGTTGCTCATGGGGGGTTGCACCTCCTTTTTCAGAATCGTGCGATTCCAAAAAGAAAACCCTTGCGGGCGCAAGGGCGACAAGTCGCATGGGATTTCTCCCGCCTTACGCCTCGGCGAGTGTCGCTTGCGCGCCTTTATGGGGTTGCCCCCGCTCGCTGTCTACGGCATAGGTTCCTAATGAATCAAGGAGTATTATACCTGAATCCGCCGGTTTGTCAACCGTTTTTTTCCCCGCGGGGCGGTCCTTGACAGAATTTGCCGCCGGGCGGTTCGCAAACGTTGCCCAAACGGCTGCCTTCGCGAAAAAAAGCCGCTGCCTCTCTTGACGAAAGGCCACCTTTGCGCATAAAATAGAACTTAGAAAAAGTTCTGTACGTTTGGAAGAAAGAAAGCCATCAAAGCCCGCGCTGGCGCGGCGGGCCGGTGTCGGCATATCCGCGCGTTGCGTAGCGGCGGCTGTGCCATTCCATCGGCATCCCGCCCACAAGGGGTATCATACCGGCGTGCGGCCGCATTTCACTGAACAAGGGGGAAACACCCGATGAAATATTCGCCGCCATCGCAGGACATCCGCGAGGCGTTCCACCAGGGGACCAACCGACGAGCCTATGAAATGCTGGGCGCGCATCCCTGTGACGAGGACGGCGCGAAACGGTGGCACTTTTGCCTCTGGGCCCCCAACGCCAGGCATGTGGCGCTGGTGGGAAGCTTCAACGGCTGGGACCGGAGCCGCCACCCCATGCAGAAACTCTACGACGGCACGTGGGAACTGCGCCTATCCGAGGACGAGTTGTTTCACGACACGCCGGCCGACGGCCAACCCAGTTATAAATACGCCGTGTGGGGGCAGGACGATCTCTGGCGGATGAAGGCCGATCCCTACGGCTTCAGCTGTGAACTGCGGCCCCATACCGCGAGCAGACTGTTCGATCTGGACGGGTACGTTTGGGGCGACGACCGGTGGATGCAAAAACGAAGCACATACAACCCCTACGTGAGCCCCGTAAATATTTACGAGGTTCACATCGGTTCCTGGCGGCGGCATGCGGACGGCCGTTACCTGAACTATCTGGAATTTGCCGACCAACTGATCCCCTATGTGAAGGACATGGGCTATACCCACGTGGAATTGCTTCCCGTGATGGAGCACCCGCTGGATATGTCCTGGGGGTATCAGGTGACCGGCTTTTACGCGGCGACGGCGCGGTACGGCACCCCCCTGCAGCTGATGGAGTTGATCGACCGCTGCCATCAGGCGGGCCTGGGCGTGATCCTGGACTGGGTGCCCGCGCACTTCCCCCGGGATGAGGCCGGGCTTTACAAGCTGGACGGCACGGCGCTGTACAACCACCCCGACCCCCGCCGCGGGGAGATCGCCCAATGGGGGACGATGCTGTTTGACCTGGGGCGCGGCGAAGTGTGCAGCTATCTGCTGAGCAACGCGTGCTTCTGGCTGGAACTGTTTCACGCCGACGGCCTGCGCGTGGACGCAGTCAGCGGAATGCTGTACTACGACTTCTGCAAGGAACCGGGCCAGTGGCTGCCCAACGCCTACGGCGGCCGGGAGAACATCGACGCTATCCACTTCCTGCGCCGCCTTAACGAGACGATTTATCACGACTTTGCCGGCGTGATGACCATTGCGGAGGAGAGCACCGCCTACCCCATGGTGACCGCGCCTACCTACCTGGGCGGGCTGGGCTTCGGCTTCAAGTGGAACATGGGCTGGATGAACGATATTCTGTTCTACCTTAAAAAAGAATCCGCATACCGCAAGTACCACCACGACAAGCTTACCTTCAGCCTCCTGTACGCCTTCACGGAGAACTACATCCTGCCGTTTTCCCACGACGAGGTCGTGCACGGCAAACACAGCATGCTGGATAAAAACCCCGGCGACCTGTGGCAGAAATTCGCCGGCCTGCGCGCGCTGTACGGCTATACCATGGCGCACCCGGGCAAGAAGCTCCTGTTCATGGGCGGGGAGTTTGCGCACTTCATCGAGTGGAAGTACGACGATCAGCTGGACTGGTTCCTGTTTTTGTACGACAGGCATCCGCAGGTGCAGCGCTATGTGAAGGCGCTCAACCACCTGTATGCCGATACACCGGCCTTCTACGAGGTGGAACGCTCGTGGGACGGCTTCCAGTGGATCGCGCCCAACGATTCGGACAACAGCGTGATCGGCTTCCTTCGCACGGATGCGCGGGGCCGGGCGGTGCTGTGCGTGGTCAACTTCACGCCCGTTTTCCACCCCATCTACCGTGTGGGGCTGCCGCTGGAAGGCACGCTGCGCGAAATCTTCAATTCCGACCGAGCGGAATTTGGGGGCAGCAACCAGTACAACGCCTTTGTCATCCGGTCGGAGAAGGGCGAATTCAACGGATTCCCGCACCATGCGGACCTGTGCGTGCCGCCGCTGAGTTGCTGCTACCTGGCTTACGATAAGGCGTGCGAACATCACGCCCGGGCGGTGCATGTCGCCCGGTTCGCGCGGAAACTCAAACACAATCGGAGGAGGAGAATACCCATGCCCGACGACAGCAGGACGCTCGCGCTGGCGGCGAAGGACGACCGTACCGCAACCCTGAAGGCCAAGGCGGAAGCCGCCAAGGCAAAGGCCAAGGAAACGGCCAAGAGCCCCGGGAAAGGCACAGCCGTAACCGATCAGAAGGAACTGGCCAAGGGCCGCGCCGTACGCAAAAAGTAACCCGCAAAAGCGCCGCCGCGCCCGCCGATGGCCCGGCCGGGAGCGGCGGCCCGTCCCCATCACATACGATAAGGAGTGGAACCCGTATGTCAAGAAAGAAACAATGCATCGCCATGCTGCTGGCGGGCGGGCAGGGAAGCCGGCTGGGCATTTTAACGGCCAACATGGCCAAGCCCGCCATTCCATATGGGGGGAAATATCGCATCATCGACTTTCCGCTGAGCAACTGCACCAACAGTGGCATTGATGTCGTGGGCGTCCTCACGCAGTATCAGCCGCTGGAGCTCAACGCCTATATCGGCAGCGGCTCTCCCTGGGACCTGGACCTTGCGCACGGAGGCGTGTACGTGCTTCCGCCGTATGTGAAGGGCAAACAGGGGGAATGGTACACCGGCACCGCCAACGCCATCTACCAGAACATCGCCTTTATCGAGCAGTTTAACCCCGACTATGTGCTGATCCTGAGCGGCGATCACATCTACAAGATGGATTACAACGCCATGCTGCGCTACCATATCGACAAGGAAGCGGACGTGACCATCGCCGTGCGCGAGGTGCCCTGGGAAGAAGCGCCTCGCTTTGGCATTATGAATACCGACGCGAACAACGTGATCGTCGAGTTTGAGGAAAAACCGCAGAAGCCCAAGAACAACAAGGCCAGCATGGGCGTGTACATGTTCACCTGGGACAAGCTGCGCAAATACCTTGCCGAAGATGCCGGCGACCCCAAAAGCAGCAACGACTTTGGCAAGAATATCATCCCCAACATGCTGGGCGACCGGCAAAAGCTGTTCGCGTTTGATTTCGACGGCTATTGGAAGGATGTCGGCACCGTCGAGAGCCTTTGGGAAGCCAATATGGACTTATTGAACATGCCCATGCCCATCGACCTGTATGATAAAAAATGGCGCATCTACGGCCGCAACCCGGGCGTCGCGCCGCACTACGTGGCCGAGGGCGCGGTGGTGCGCTCCAGCCTGATCACCGAGGGCTGCGAGGTGTACGGGCGCGTGGAACACAGCGTGCTCTTCGCGGGCGTGCAGGTGATGCAGGGCGCCAGCGTCGTGGACAGCGTCGTGATGCCCAACGCCGTCATCGAGCGCGGCGCGCAGGTGTGCCGCGCGATCGTCGCGGAAGGCGCGGTGATCGGCGCGGGCTCCAGGGTGGGGGAAGAGACGGGCAACATCGCCGTGATCGGTCAAAACGTGAAGCTTGCGGCCGGCTCCGCCGTTCTGGCGGGCGAGCAGCGCGATCAGTAACCGAAAACCGAAGGAAAAGAGGAGATCGCCATGGCCATGAAAAATGTGATGGGAATCATTTATACCGGCGAAAAGGACAGCTTTCTCCGGGAACTGACGCTGGCCCGCGCCATCGCCGCCATGCCCGTCGCGGGCCGGTACCGCGTGATCGATTTTCTGGTCAGCGGGCTGGTCAACAGCGGCGTCAAGAACGTCGGCGTGATCATGCAGAAGAACTACCACAGCCTCATGGATCATCTGGGCAGCGGCAAGGAGTGGGATCTGCACGGCAAGAACGACGGCCTGTACATCCTGCCGCCGTTTCTGACCCGCGAAAACGTGGGCGTGTACAACGGGAGCCTGGACGCGCTGCATTCCAACTTCGGCTACCTGCGCCGCAGCCGTCAGGAATACGTGCTGCTGTGCAACAGCACCATCGTATTCAACGCCAACTTTGAGGAAATGTTCGAGGCGCACAACCGCAGCGGCGTGGATGTGACCATCATGTACACCCGCAACCCCGACATGCGGCGCCCCGAGTACGGCACGTACTTTGAAATCGGGGCGGACGGGCTGATCACCGACGTGGAGATCGACCCCACGCGCCCGCGGTACGAGAACACCTGCATGGAGGTGTTCCTGCTGCGCAAGGACCTGCTGATGGACCTGGTGGACCGCGGCGCGGCGCACGGCTACCACGACATGCAGCGCGACGTGTTTCAGCGCCTGATCCGCGACGCGGGCATGCGGGTGGGCGGGTATGAGTACAAGGATGTCTGCTACCGCATGGACAGCGTGCAGAGCTATTTCAAGTTCAACCTCGACGTGATCGACCCCAAGATCCGCCACGCGCTGTTCCGCGAGGATAACCCGGTGTACACCAAGGTGCGCGACGAGTTGCCCGCCCGCTACCTGGAAAACGCAAAGGTGGTTCATTCCATCGTCGCGGACGGCTGCATCGTGGACGGCACGGTGGAGAACTGCGTGCTGTTCCGCGGCGTGAAGATCGCCTCCGGTGCCAAGGTCAAGAACTGCGTAATCATGCAGGACAGCCAGATTGAGGAAGGCGTGCAGCTGGAGAACTGCATTCTGGACAAGCAGGCAATCATCAAGCGCGACGGAAGGCTGATCGGCCCCAACGCGTACCCGATCGTCATCTCCAAGGATATGACGATCTGACCCCGGAAAACGGCGGGCCTGTCCGGGAAAATCCAAGCCGGGCCCACGACCCGGATGCGCTCGGCCCAGCGCCAGGACGGCGGACCCGACAGACGAACGCCGTATCCCGACCACCTGCCGGGGCGTCAAGCCTCAAACCCGCCTATGGGGCAGGCGACGGCAGGCAGGCCATGGCGGGCCGGACCCGCGAACCGGTAACGTTCTTGCGCGGCACACCGTCCGGAAAGCCGGAAAACGCGGACAGGTGGCGATCCGTGGTTGCCGAGCCGTCCCGAACCGCCAAAAGCCACGTTTCGGGATGCCCGCGCCGCCTGGAAAGCCGCCGGTTCTTCCGCCGCGGAGGAAACCAACCCGCCTGCGGAACACTCTGGGGCGTTCGCCGCCCGGCGAAGGCTCAATAAGGAGAGAGAAAGATGAACATCCTTTTTACGGCAAGCGAATGCGTACCTTTCGTGAAAACCGGGGGACTGGCGGACGTTGTCGGCTCGCTGGCGCCGGTGCTGGCCAGGCAGGGCCACGACGTGCGCGTGATGTTGCCCCTGTACACCAACATCGCGCAGGAATGGCAGCAGAAGATGCAGTTTGTGCTGCACTTCGACGTGCAGCTGGGCTGGCGGCGGCAGTACTGCGGCGTGCTGATGCTCAAACGCGAGGGCGTGACCTACTACTTCCTGGACAATAAATACTACTTTGGCCGGCCCTACATCTACGGCCTCGGCGGGGACGAGTACGAGCGTTACGGCTTCTTCTGCCGCGCGGTGCTCAACGCCCTTCCGCTGATCGAGTTCCACCCGGCAATCCTGCACGCGCACGACTGGCAAAGCGGCATGGTGCCGGCGCTGCTGAAAATCCAGTACGCGCACCTGCCGTTCTATTCGGACATCCGCAGCCTTTTCACCATCCATAACCTGCAATACCAGGGCATTTTCGGCATCCGGGAAGTGCAGGATGTGCTGGGGCTGGGCGACGGCCTGTGGTCCAGCGACAAGCTGGAATGTTACGGCTGTGCGAACTTCATGAAAGCCGGGCTGGTCTATGCCGACGCCATCTCCACCGTGAGCCCCAGCTACGCCGAGGAAATCACCACCGCGTACTACGGCGAGCGGCTGGACGGCCTCATTCGTGCGCGCAAGGATACGCTCTACGGCGTGCTCAACGGCATCGACACCGCGGAGTACGATCCGCAGAACGATCCGCTGATCTACGCGCCCTTCTCGCGGGATGACCTGAGCGGAAAGGCGGAGAACAAACGCCGCTTGCAGGCCGAACTCGGGCTGGATGTGAACCCGGACATCCCGCTGATCGCCATGGTCGGCCGCCTGACCAACCAGAAGGGGCTGGATCTTGTGGATTGCGTGCTGGGCGAGATGATGGGCGAGAACATGCAACTCGCGGTGCTCGGCATGGGCGACGCGCGCTACACCAACCTGTTCAGCTGGGCGGAAACGCAGTACAAGGGCAGGATCGCGGCGCGCTTTGCGATGGATAACGGGCTGGCGCACAAGCTGTACGCGGGCGCGGATTTCTTCCTGATGCCCTCGCTGTTTGAGCCCTGCGGCCTGAGCCAGCTGATTGCGATGCGCTACGGCACCGTGCCCATCGTGCGGGAAACCGGCGGTTTGCGCGATACCGTGCTCAGCTACAACGAGTATAACCACGTCGGCAACGGGTTTACCTTCCTCAACTATAACGCGCACGACATGCTGACCGTCATCCGGCGCGCGCTGGGCTTCTACCACGGTGACCGCCCGGTGCTGGAAGCCCTGCAAAAGCGCGGGATGGAAGCCGACTACAGCTGGGCGCACAGCGCGCGGGACTATGTCGCCATCTATGAGAAGCTGACGACGGCGATCTGATGCGGAACCCCGGATCCGCGCGATCAAGGGACGCAAGCGCATGCGCCGGCGGCTGTGCTAAACGGGTATTGCCCGAGGGTTTGGGGTACCGGCAGGCATGGTTTCGATCACGGCTGTCCGGTCGCCTGCCCGGCGAGTGAACGGCGAGGACAGGCGACCCGCCGCAGTCGAACGGAAACAAACGAACGCCTGATGGTGCTGCATGCGCCGCCAAAACGGGGGGCCGTTCCCAAGGGGGAACGGCCCCCCGTTTTGGCTGTTAAAGAACCCATGTAATCCGTAGGGCCGCTCGCCTCATAGCCCTTCGGGCCGTTCGCTCGCTTTGGCAAAATGCTTCGGAATAAGGCTTTGGTGCTCCGCCCAAACCCCGCAAGGGTTTCACCCTGGACCCAATTTTGCTGCGGCGGGGTTATTCGACAGTCTGACGGGGAGCCGTTCCCAAGGTGGAACGGCTCCCCCAGGCTGTCGAAAAAACCCCGCCGCAGCGGAAATGGGTCAAGGGCTCCGCCCTTGCGGGGTTTGGGGCAGCGCCCCAAAGCCTGATGCCGCAGCATTTCACTAAGCGAGCGAACAGCGCCGAAGGCGCTATGAGGCGAGCGGCACTGCACATTGTATGGGTTCTTTGACAGCCTGGGGGAGCCGTTCCCAAGGTGGAACGGCTCCCCGTGTTGGCGGTAAAGTTTCCCTTTGCCTGATGGCGGTTGAACCAACGCTTGCCTCAACACTTGCTTCAACGTGAAAGGCCGCCGCCTGTTTTGCCGTTCTCCGGTTCCGGGGTTGCGATTTCCACCATCCGCATGACCATGCTGCCGGTAAGCGACCGTGAACGTGCCCGGCTACCGGAAGGCTTTGACGCGCCGGGGAACGGTGCCAACGACGAAGAACGCCAGCGCAACCTTGACCGCCTCGGGGATCAGGAACGGCACCACGCACCAGCCGAGCGCCGTCGCAAGGCCGACGGGGCCGGTGGCGCCCGCGTAGGCGATCATGAACCACCAAGTGCCGAAAGCATAGCACGCGACCAGCCCCAGCAGCATGCCGGAAAACCGCGCCAGCGGCTTTTCACCGAATAGGGACGTCCAAAGCCAGTACAGCAGCGCGGAACAGAGAAAACCGACCAGATACCCGCCGGTTACGCCCAGCAGCATGCCAAGCCCGCCGCGGAACCCGGAAAACACCGGCAGGCCGACCGCCCCCAGCAGCAGATAGAGCACAACCGCCAGCACGCCGCGCTTGCCGCCCAGCAGACCCATGGCGCACATCACCGCGAAGGTCTGCATCGTAAACGGCACGGTCGAGGGGATCGAAATCCAGGCGCAGATGGCGATCAGCACCGCAAACAGCGAGATGTAAACAAGGTCCTGCGTAGACAGACGGGTGCGGGCACGGGGCATGACCATCGACTTCATTTCGCGCGTTTCCTCAAACGATGTGCATCATAGCAGAGCGCGTGCGAAATGTCAACCTAAAACCGATCATATGGGTGACAATCTGATGCCAAAGCGGTGGAAGCAGAAACGGACAGTCCGGCGCGCCAAGGGAAACGGAAAGCTATAACAGGCTTCCGCCGACGCGAGGGTCGCGGGGTACGGGCAGCCATTGTCAACGCGCCAAGGGAAACGGAAAGCCATGGCAGGCTTCCGCCGACGCGAGAGTCGCGGGGTACGGGCAGCCATTGTCAACGCGCCAAGGGAAGCGGAAAGCTATGGCAGGCTTCCGCCGACGCGAGGGTTGCGGGGTACGGGCAGCTATTGTCAACGCGCCAAGGGAAACGGAAAGCTATGGCAGGCTTCCGCCGACGCGAGGGTCGCGGGGTAAGCGTTGCTCTAGCCTTCGCACGGCCCGGCGCGGGGGCGGTCCACCCAAAAAGGAGCGGCGGTACGGCCTGCCCGGCGCAGTCCAACCCGCCGCTCCCCGGCTTGATGCTTTGATTTGCCGCCCGTCCGCACGCGGCGGCCGAGAGGGTATGGTTGCGTTCATGCCGGGCTGCCGGATGCCCCTGCCAAACGGCGTTGTGCCATTGGGCAGGCGGGCGGCGCGGTTGCCGTGCCGGCGCGTGGGAATCGATTCCGCCGCTTTGCCGGCAGGGCGGCAGGCATAGGCCCCTGCCTCAGGCGTTTAAAACTCGTAGTCTTCCACGTCGATCTTATCGGGATCGGTATAGGGCGCGAGCGTGGAAATCATGCGCACGACGCCGTTTGAGTTGTTGACCACGTAATGCACTTCCGACGGCTCGATGTGAATCAGCTGGCCCTTGGTCAGGTGGTGCACCACGCCGTCCACCACGATATCCACTTCGCCTTCGAGGATATAGAAGTTTTCTTCCATGATGTTGTGGTAATGCGCCTTGAAGTCCTGACCCGCCTGAAACTGCACGATCGCGAAATTCATGCGCGGGCCTTTCATCAGGTATTTCGGGCCGCTGTCGCCGAAACGATACTCCCGATCGTCCTCGTGGATGATAAACATTGCCGTCCCCTCCAAATTTCACAATCCGCTGCCGGCCCGCAGGGCGTGCCGCGCGTTCACCCGGAAAACCGGGCCGGATATCTGTTGCGGCGCCGCTCGCACCGGCTGTCTGCCTGCGCCGCCCCCGCGTCGGGGCCCTGCGCCGCGAGGCTACGCGCCCTGCACAGGCAAGGAAAAAACCGCGCTGGGTCCTTCGCGGATGTCGGTCACAGGCCCGGGGCGATCCACATATGCCGGGTCAGGCCGCGGTCGCTCAGCGCGAGCTGCGCCTTGTAAACCTCCCGCCAGGGTTGGTACATGGCCTCGTATACCCGATGGTTTTCCGGGTCGGGGAGGTAGGTGGTCTCCCATTGCACCAGCCTGCGCGCCGTTTCGGAAATATCCCCATACAGCCCCACACCGTACCCGGCCAGGATTGCCGCGCCCAGGGCCGTGGCCTCCTTAACCACCGGCACCTTGACCGGCAGGCCCAGCACATCCGCCACGATCTGGCACCAGATGCCGCCCTTGCTCGCGCCGCCGGCGAACACGATCTCCTCCGGGGCGTGCCCGGTGGCTTCGCGCACCAGCTCCAGATGGCCTTTGGTGATCAGCGCCGCGTTTTCCATAATGGCGCGATAGAAAGTATACTTGGTAAAGCGTGCCGCGTCAAAGCTAAAGTTCGTGAAGGTGGGGGAGGCGTGCTTCCAGGCGATGAAGTTCATGACATCGCTGAAGGTGCACATCATCCCGTAGGAACCGGCGGGCACCTTGGCGGCCTGTTCGTTCATCAGCGCGTAGGGATCGGTGCCCAGCTCGGCCGCGCGGCGCACCTCTTCCTGGCAGAAGGCATCGCGGTACCAGCGCATCGCAAGGCCGGGCAGGAAAGCCAGCGCCTCGTACTGCCACATGCCGGGCACGGCGTGGCAGTTGACGCGCACGCGGCACTTGGGATCGGTGGCCCCGCTTGGGGTATTGAACTCATACTGCCAGAAGCTGCCGCCAAAAACCGCCGCCTGACTGGGATCCACCACGCCCACGCCGATGCAGCCCAGCTGGGAATCCCCGCCGCCGGCCACGACCGTGGTACCGGCGGCCAGGCCCGTATCGGCCGCGCCGCGGGCGTTGACGACGCCCACCACCGTGCCGCACTCGGCAACCGGCGGGAAAATATCGTCGCGCAGACCTACTTTACGCATGATGGAACGGTCCCACCGGCGCTGCTGGAGATCGAACACGCCGGTGGTGCTGCCGTTGCTGGGTTCCACCGCGAGCACGCCGGTAAGCCGGTAGATCAGCCAGTCGTTGAACATGCCGACCTTGGCGACCTTCTCATACAGATCGGGCCGCTTGTTTTTTACCCAGAGGATGCGGGGAAGCGCGCCCAGCGCGTAGGTCTGGCCGGAAACGGCGTAGATTTCCTTTTCCAGCTCCGGGTTCATGCGGATCAGCTCGGCGACTTCATCGTTGCTGCGCGCGTCCACGTTGGCGCAGGCCCAGATTTCGTTCCCCTGCGCGTCGTAAAGCACAATGCCCTCGCGCATGCACGTGGTGCTGATCGCCGCGATCTGCGCCGGATCCGCGCCGGTTTCGGCCAACACGCCCCGCACGCACTCGCAGGCGAGCGCCCAGTTTTGCGTCCAGTCAAAATCCATGCTGCCGGGGTAACGGGGATCTTCCCGGTGGTTCCATTCCCGCTGCACGCAGCCCAACTGCGCGCCGTCCGGATCAAACAGCACGGCGCGCACGCTGCCGGTGCCGGCGTCGATGGCCATCAGGTATTGCTTTGCCATTGCATTGCCTCCGTTTCCATATCCGTGGTGATCCACGCGCCTCGGCCTGCCGCCGGTTTGGCGGTTACGCGTCGGTTTCCAGCCCCAAAAGGCGGCTGGCGGTGCGATCGTCGGTGATGAGCACGTCCAGATACCCGCCGCACAGCGCCGCGCGGATGGCGTTGATCTTGACGTCGCCCGCGGCTACGCCGATCACGTTTTGCAGCGCTTTGAGCTTGTCCAGCGACGTGCTGATGAGCCTTTCTTCCAGCGGGGTTTCGATCAGGCGGCCGTCGCGGTCGATGAAATGGCTGAGCAGATCGCCCACCGCGCCCTGCATCTGGAGGTAGAGAAAATCGTTGCGGTTGAGAATGCCGGACTTGAAAATGGTCGCCGACTCATGCATGGCGCCGATGCCCACCACGGTCAGCTGCGCCAGCGTGATCATCCGGCTGATTTCCGTTACGCTGGCCTCGTGGCGCATGGCGTCCGCCATTTCCTTGCTGGACGCCAGCAGCGGCGTGGGGATCAGATGCAGCTTGGCGTTAAACACGTTGCTGCGCGTATCGGGGAGGTAATAGCTCACCCCGCCCGTCAGGGACACGCAGGTGATGGGGCGCTCCGCCATGGTCGCCAGATTGTTGAGCACGCGGCTGGGGGTATCGCCGTAGCCCATATTAATGAAGCTGTTCTCCGTGAGCCGCTCGGTGATGTACATGCTGGCGGCCTCGGCCACGCCGGCGTTGACCATGCTCTTGTTGAGCGAGGAGGGCACGATGAACGCGTCCTTGAGGCCGAACTCGTCCATCAGGCCGCGCTCCAGCTTCATCCGGGTTTCGCCGTCCTTGCGGAGCTTGAACTGGATGATGCCCGTCTGGCGGGCCTTGTCCAGCAGCTTGATCACCCGCATGCGGCTGATGCCCAGCGTATCGGCGACGCTTTGCTGCGTCATGTTTTCAAAATAGTAGTACCACGCGATTTTGATCATCAGCGACTCTTCGTAATCCATATTGCCCCCTCTGCCGCGCCTTAGCAAAAGTTACGGCAAATAACAAATGTACCTTGTGAGAATAGTATAGCACCTGTTCGAAACGTTGTCAATTATGATTCGGAAAACTTGTCCAACATGGTCGAACCTCAGCCACGGCACACGAAACGCCTAAAACGGGCGGATTGACAATGTGCAAACTAACCATGAAAAGGGCCCTTTTCAGAAGATGCACGGAGGGGGAGCGCAACTTTTTTTGTAGATGCCGTTGACAAAAGTGTCGATACAGGGTATGATGTGCACAGGAACAAAAAAGGCGAGCATGAAACATTTGTTTTCATTGGGGGTTCAGTGATGGACGAAGCGGTACGGCTGCCCGGTGACGCGATGCTATCGGTGCGCGGCATCACCAAGGCCTTCGGTACCAACAGCGTGCTCAAGGGCGTGGATCTGGATATCGCCAAGGGGACCGTTGTGGCGCTGATCGGGGGCAATGGCGCGGGCAAGAGCACGCTGATGAAGATCGTGATGGGCATTTACCAGCCCGACGACGGCGAAGTGTATCTGGAGGGACGGGCGACCAGACTGGGCAAGCCCGCCGCCGCGCTGGCCGCCGGCATTTACCTGGTTCCGCAGGAACCGATGCTTTTCCCCAACATGACGGTTGAGGAAAATGTGCTCATGGGCTTTCTGGAAAAGTCGTCCGACCTGCACCGGCGCCTGACGACGCTGCTGGCGCATTTGGGCTGGACGATCGACCTGACCCGCAAGGCCGCAACGCTTTCCATCGCCGAGCAGCAGCTGGTGGAGCTGCTGCGGGGCCTGATGCGGGACGCGCGGCTGCTGATTTTGGACGAGCCGACCAGCTCCCTTACCTTCAATGAGGTTGAAAGCCTGTTTTCCATCGTCCGGGACTTGAAAGCCAAGGGCATCAGCATCATCTATATTACCCACCGCCTGACCGAGGTGTTCCAGATCGCCGACGAAGTGCTGATCATGCGCGACGGCATGATCACCCTGAGCGGCCCCGTGAGCCAGTTTACCCGTGAAATGCTGGTGGCCGGGCTGCTGCCGCCCAACGTGGAGGTTCGCAAGAGCCAGGCGTCGTGCAAGGCCGTGGCGTACGGCGAGCTGGAACCCGCCCTGGTCATCGACCACCTGACGGGATTTGGCTTCAGCGACATCAGCCTGAAGGTATACCCGGGCGAAATTCTGGGTCTGGCGGGCGTCGTGGGCGCGGGCCGCACGGAACTGGCGACCACCATCTTCGGCCGCGACGTGGTCAAAAGCGGCAAGGTGTACCTGGGCGGCAAGGACGTTACCGGCTTTACCACCCGCAGGATGCTGGACGCGGGCCTCAACTACGTGGCGGAGGACCGGTTCCTGAACGGGATCTTCCGCATCAGCGACGTGGCCGCCAATACGACCGCCGCCCATCTGGACAACATGTCCCGTTTCTTTATCAACTTCCGCGAGGAACGCAAGATTACCGACCGCTTCATTCAGGCTTTCCGCACCCGGGTCACGGGCCGCGATCAGTTGATCGGCTCGCTCTCGGGCGGCAACCAGCAAAAGGTGGTCATCGCGCGGTCCCTGTCCACCAACCCCAAAGTGCTGATTTTGGACGAGCCGACCCGCGGCATCGACGCGGCGGCGCGCGGCGACGTGTACGCGATCATCGAGCAGCTGAAATCCGAAGGGCTGGCGATCCTGCTGATCTCCTCGGACATGGAGGAAATCGTGGAGCTGAGCGACCGGGCGCTGACCATGTACCTGGGCCATATCAACAAGGAATTCGCGCGGTGCGACATCAGCCAGGACAGCCTGATGGCCGCGGCGTTCGGCGTAACGGAAGGGAGTGCGAAACATGCTTAAAAAGCTGCTGCATTCCCGGGAGATTACCGCGTTTGGCGCCGTGATCCTCATGTTCCTGGGCGTGGGCGCGATCAATCCGGCATTCCTTTCCCCCGCGAACGTCTGGCTGTGCTTTAACAGCAGCGTGGTCTACACCGTGGTGGCCGTGGGCATCGCGCTGGTGATCATCACCGGGGAAATCGACGTTTCCGTGGGCGCGACGCTGGGCATTACGGCCGCCGTGAGCAGCACGATGATCCGCGACGGCCAACCCTGGGCGCTGGCCATCGGCGCGGCGCTGGCCGTGGGGCTTGCCATCGGCGTGGTCAACGGCATCGGCGTCACGGTGCTCAAGGTTCCCTCCATCATCATGACGCTGGGCATCAACGGCATCGTGCGCGGGCTGATCTACGTGTATACCAACGGCAAATGGGTGGAGAACATCCCGTTCGACTTCAAGAACCTGTCGCAGGGCCGCCTGCTTAACAGCATCACGTGGTTTTATCTGGGCGCGCTGCTGCTGATTGTGGCGGTGCACCTGATCCTGACCCGCACCAAGCGCGGCCGGTATCTGGCCGCGGTGGGGGATAACATGGGCGGCGCGACGCTGCTGGGCATCCCGGTGGATATGACCAAGTTCATGGCCTTCGCGCTGTGCGGCGTGCTCGCCGCGGCGGGCGGCGTGCTCTATGTGAGCCGCGTGGGCTTTGTGACCCCGATCGCCGGCAACGGTTACGAGATGAAGGTCATCGCCGCGTGCGTGCTGGGCGGCATCAGCCTGACGGGCGGCGTGGGCTCGGTCATCGGCGCGGGCGTGGGCGCGGCCATCATGGCCTCCATCAGCCGCATCCTCGTGTTCGTCGGCTTCTCCTCCGATTATGACGATACCATCACGGGCATCCTGCTGATCATCATCGTGGTTTCCGATGCCCTGATCCGCAGCCGCGCCGTGGAAAAGGCCCGCCGGCTCCGCCTGGCCGCGAAAACGCAGCATGTGCGGACCGAAGGGAAGGAGGCGACGGCCAATGAATAAAGTACGAAAACTGCTCGTGCGCTGGGAAACCTTCCTGATCCTGCTGATCGTAGTGGAATTTCTGGTGTTTGGCACGCTGAGCCCGAAGTTCCTCAACATCAAGCGCCTGTTCAGCGGGCTGAATCAGTTTATTCCGGTGTGCATCATCTCGCTGTTCGTCACGTTTGTCATGATCACCGGCGGCATCGATATTCAGGCCGGCTCCATCGTGGGCCTGACGAGCATCAGCGTGGGCGTGCTGTGGCACGACGCGGGGCTCAACATCTTCGTAGCCTGCCTGCTGGCGCTGGTCGCCGGCGCGCTGTGCGGGGCGCTGAGCGGATTTTTCGTGGCATACACGGGCGTGCAGCCCATGGTGGTCACGCTGGGCGGCTCGTTCCTCTACTCGGGCATGGCGCTGGCGGTTTCCAACCTGAGCTCCAACGCCGCCTATCAGGGCATCAGCGATTTTCCGGAAGCCTTCCGGGCGCTGAGCAAAACGCAGCTGCTGGACGCCGTGCCCATGCAGTTTGTGATCTTCTTCCTGCTGGTGCTGCTCAGCTACATTCTGCTGCACCGCACCAACTACGGTCGCAAGGTGTTCCTGTGCGGCGTAAACCGCAACGCGGCGGAGTTCAGCGGCATCAACACCCGCGCCGTGGTGATGAGCACCTACATGTTTTCAGGGCTCAGCGCCTCCATCGCCGGCATCCTGCTTACGGCCTACCTGGGCACCGCCAAGGCGGATATGGGCGCGGAGTATACGCTGCCGATCATCACGGCGGTCGTGCTGGGCGGCACCAGCAATCTGGGCGGCTCCGGCGGCGTGATCGGCTCCGCGCTGGCGGCGCTGGCGGTCGGGTTCCTGCGCATCGGGCTTAGCCTCAACGGACTTTCCACGCAGTATCTGGATATCCCGGTCGGCATTTTGCTGGTGGTTACGGTGTCGCTCAGGTTCGCGGGCACCAACCCCAAGCTTCGCAAGCTGTTCAGCCACAAGCGGCGCCATGCGGCCGCCCCCAGGATGGGCTGAACGCGCGATGGATTCCGTTTCCTTACGCGTATGGTGCGCGTGAGAAATAAAACCATATTGGGAGGGTATCGCTATGAAAGGGTTCTCCAAGATCTTGGCGGCTGTGATGGCGCTCACGCTGTGCATCGCCATGGTGACCGTCGCCACCGCGGAAGGCATCAACGTCGTATTTATCCCCAAGCTCTCCGGCAACGCGTTCTTTGAGTCCGCCAACGTCGGCGCTCAGGATTTCGCTGCCAAAAACGGCTTCACCGTCACCTATGACGGCAACCCTGAAGCCTCCGCGGCCAACCAGGTTGCCATCGTGCAGAACGCCATCACCAACGGCGCGGACGCCATCTGCATTTCCACCGTGGACGCCGCCGGCGTCAACGACGCCCTCAAGGAAGCCGCCGATGCCGGGCTGGTCGTGACCACCTGGGACTCCGACGCTTTCCCCGAGAGCCGCAGCATCATGGTCAGCCAGGGCACGCCTGAGCAGCTGGGCCAGATGCTCGTGGACATGCTGGCCACCAGCCTGACCGAGCGCGGCAAGGACGTCACCAAGGATGCCATCAAGTACGTGTGGCATTACAGCCAGGCGACCGTGACCGACCAGAACAGCTGGCATGTGGCCGGCGAAGCCTATGTCGCCGAGAAGTACCCCAACTGGATCAACGTGTTCCCGGATAACTACTACTCCGAGCAGGATGCCGAGAAGGCCATCACCGTGGGCGAGTCCATCCTGACCACCTACGCCGACATCGACGGCATCATCTGCAACGACTCCACCGCTCTGCCGGGCCAGGCGCAGGCCGCTCAGAACCTCGGTCTGGATGCGACCAAGGTCTCCATCGTGGGCTTCGCCGCTCCCAACAGCATGAAGGACTACTGCCGCGCCGGCATCCTGACCCGTTGGGGCCTGTGGGATTGCAAGGTGCAGGGCGCCTTGGGCTGCTACATGGCTTACCTGCTGGCCAGCGGCCAGGAAATCAAAGTTGGCGATTCCATCGACGTGCCCGACATCGGCACTGTGACGGTTGAGCCCAACACCGTGCTGGATCCCAACGCTTACACCTCCGAGACCAGCGGCGTGGTGCTGCTGCCCGAGCGCGTTGTGTTCACCGCGGAGAACATGGACAACTACAACTTCTAATCCCCATCCCCACTATACGCCTAAACCCGGCGGGGGCCGTGCGCCAGAGCACGGCCTCCGCCCATGGCTAAGCCGGGCGGACAACCCGACGGCGCGGCCACCTAATGGCAGATAAAGGACACGACGCACCAAGGAGGTCGAATTCCCATGGCGGATCAGGACGGACTCAAAGTTGCGAAGGATTATCATGTGGAAGAAGCGTTCGCAAACAACGGCGGCTTCTATGTAAAAGGCGCGGGCAGCCTGGACTGGGGCATGAAAAAGCACCTGGCCAATATTTTCGATCCCAAGAGCGGCAACACCGTGATGTTTGCGTTTGACCACGGGTATTTCATGGGTTCCACAGCGGGGCTGGAGCGGCTGGATCTGGTAATCCCCAGGCTGATGCCCCACATCGACTGCCTGATGGGCACGCGCGGCGCCCTGCGCACCTGCGTATCGCCGGATAACCGCAAGGCGATCGCCCTGCGGGTTTCCAGCGGCTCCAGCATGCTCAACGAGGACCTGAGCCACGAGGTGGTGGCGGTGGATATCGAGGACTCCATCCGCATGAACGCGGACTGCATGGCGGTGCAGACCTTTATCGGCGCGGACGGGCAGCTCTCCAGCATCGATAACCTGAGCCGCGTGATCAACGCCGGCCTTCGCTACTCCATCCCCACGCTGGGCGTGGTGGCCGTGGGCAAGGACATGGAGCGCACCGACCGCTTCTTCAAGCTGGCAACCCGCATTGTGGCGGAGATGGGCGTGCAGCTGGTGAAAACCTACTACTGCGACAACTTTGAAGAAGTCGTGGCGGCCTGCCCGGTGCCCATCGTGGTGGCGGGCGGCAAGAAGCTGCCCGAAAACGAAGCCCTGACCCTCGCCTACCGCTCCATCCAGGGCGGCGCGCGCGGGCTGGATATGGGCCGCAACATCTTCCAGAGCGAGCACAGCGCCGAAATGGCGCAGGCGATCCGCCAGATCGTGCACGAAGCCTACACCGACAAGCAGGCCTGGGAGTTCTTCCAGGACGCGATCCATTAAGCCGGAACCCCCGCTGCGCTGTCCGACGGCAGGGAATTCCGGTTGACCCCCGAACCAGCAGCCAAGGCGCACGCCTTGGCTGCTTGCGTACCGGGCGGGCTTGACGGGCCGCCGCCCACCCGGTATGATGGAGCGGTACTGCTGTTTCATTTCATGAATGCGACAAGGCCCGCGAGCGATGATCGTCCGGGACGGGGAGCGCAAGCAAAGGCGCGGCGGGGGCTACGCCGAGCTTTCGCGACAAAGTCACCGGAGAAATGCGCCGTGAGAGGGCGGCGCTCATGCGTTGAAACCGTATGCAAGAACCGCGAAACAGGGGAGGCGACGCTGCATGGCATTATCCATCCTGCGCATGGTGCTGCCGGTTCTACTGACCTTTGGCTTGGGATACCTGTGCAAACGCAAACGGATCATCGGCAAAGAGGGGCTCAAAGGCCTCAAGGCAATCGTGGGGAACGTGACCCTGCCGGCCGTGCTGTTCAACGCCTTCTTTACGGCCGAGTATTCCGGTAAAATCGCGCTCACGTTCGCCACGGTGTTCCTGTCCTGTGGGCTGGGGCTGCTGGCGGGCTTCGCGCTCAGGCGGTTTCTCAAGCCCTACGGCAAGTTCCTGCCCTTCCTGACCACGAACTTTGAGGGCGGCATGATGGGCTACGCGCTGTTTGGCCTGCTGTACGCGGGGCAGACCAAAACCTTCGCCATGGTGGATATCGGGCAGACGATGTTTGCTTTCACGGTGTTCCTGGCGACGCTCAAGACGGTCAGCGGCGAAAAGGCGACGGCCAGGGCGCTGTTGACCAACATGGCGAAAAACCCGGTGTTTGTGGCGATTGTTCTGGGCGTGCTGCTGGGCGCGCTGGGCATGGGGCAAAGGCTGGCCGCCACCGCCGCCGGGCCGGTCGTGGACGATGTGATCCGGTTCATCGCCGCGCCGACCTCCGCGCTGATCCTGATCATCGTGGGGTATGAACTGAGCTTCCGCCGGGCGCTGCTGTCGCCGGTGATGAAAACCGTCGGCCTGCGCCTTGCGGTGATGGCCGCGTTGCTGGGGCTTGGCACGCTGGTCCTTTTCAGCGTTATACCCTTTGAAAAACCGCTGTTCGTTGCCCTGATGCTCGCCTACAGCCTGCCCGCGCCCTATATCATCCCGCTGTACGCGGATGTGAGCGGGCACGCGGAGTACATATCCACCGCGCTTTCGGTGCAGACGATGGTTTCCATCGCGCTGTTCATTGCGATTGCCGCCTACTCGCTGGCCTGACGGGAGGGAGGAGGATGCTGAGAGGCATCTCACCGCTGCGGACCCCCGGAACGGCTGTGCATTCTCGCTGAAATGGGACATGGGGACGGGATCGTCATCGCGGACGGCCACTTCCCGTCCGCCTCGGCGGGGCGGCGCTGCGTGCGGCTGGACGGCCACGGCGCGGCCGTCGAAGCGATCCTTCCGCTGTTTCCGCCGGACGATGATACGGAACCCCTCCTCGCGGTGAGGGAACTGCCGGAGGGGATGTGCCCCGGCAACCGCGCGCCGATCTGGGACGCGTTCCTGCGCGCCACGGCAACGGACTGCCCGGCGGTTATGCTGGACAAGATGGATACACGAAGCGTATCTCGACCGCGCGCAGGGCCTGCACGGTGGTGCAGACGGGGTAAAGCGCGCTGTGCGCCAACGTGATCCTGCGCAAGGGCGTTATGCGCAAGGCGTGGCGGATAAAGGGCCTTCCGCTTGAACCATGGAGCGGCGCCGCCGAAAGGGCGGCGCTTTTCTCATTTCCGCCTTGCAGGAATCGGTCGGGGCCCTGTCGCATGGCGGGATACCGCGGACCTGACGCGCGCGGCCCTCGAAACCGGGGAAGGAGCCTGTGGGAACAGCGTGGAAACCCTTCCCGCCCCTTTTTGGAATCAGCGGTGCGGGGAAGACCGGCTCCCACCCTTCGCAGACAGGCTGTAAAGGGCTTGTGATTTGACGCGGCCCCGTCGACCGCGATGCGCCCGTTTCGAGCGTCGGTGTGGTATAATGGAAGCACCCAAAACGCTGAGGAGGCATCCCGATGATCTGGTCCGATTTTCACTTCTACAGTCAGGCGTTGGGCATCCAGACGGCTGCCTACGTGCTGCTCCCCGAGGACGAAGTTCTGCGCAAACGCGGCGGCAAGCCGCTGCCGACCCTGTACCTGCTGCACGGGCTGAGCGACGACCACACGTCGTGGCTGAGGAACACCCGCATTGCGAAGTACGCCGTTGATTATGAACTGGCGATTGTCATGCCCGCCGCGAACCGCTCGTTTTACACCGATATGGCGCACGGCGCGAAGTACTGGACCTTCGTGAGCGAGGAACTGCCCGGGCTGATGGAACGCTGCTTTCCGCTGGCTACCACGCGCGCGGGCCGTTTCGCGGCGGGGCTTTCCATGGGCGGCTACGGCGCGATGAAGCTGGGCCTGCAAAAGCCGGGGCGCTACGCAGCCGTCGCGGCCCTGTCCGCGCCGCTGATGCTGCAAGAAGCGTTCCGTTTCGACAGCGACCCGGCGTGGCACCATGAGCTGGAAGGCGTCTTTGGCGACGAAGCGAGCCTGCGCGCGGGCGAAGGAAACCTGTCGCTGTCCGCGGAAGCGCTGCCGCCCGAACTGGCCCCGCGCATGTACGCCGCCTGCGGCACCGACGACTTTCTGTTTGAGGCAAACGAAGCGTTCATGAAGCGCTTCGGGCCCAAGTTTGCCATCCGGTATGTGACTACGCCCGGCGCCGCGCATACCTGGGACTACTGGGACGTTCAGATTCGGGAGGTGCTCCGCTGGCTTCCGCTGGAACCGTCGGGGGCGAAGTGGTGAGCCGGAAACGCCAGGCGATCGACCGTCTGCTGGAGGAAGGGTTCTTCCGCACGCGGGAAGACGCGCTTCCCTTCCTGATGAGCGGCGCGGTTACCTGCGGCGGCGCGCCGGTGCGCACCGGCGGCCAACTCGTGCCGCCGGACGTCGCGCTGGCTGTGCGGGGACTGGGCCAGCGCTACGTGGGCAAAGGCGGCTACAAACTGGAAGGCGCGCTGGACGATTTCCAAATTGCCGTGGACGGAAGGGTGTGCATCGACGCGGGCGCTTGCACCGGGGGCTTTACCGATTGCCTGGCGCAGCGCGGCGCGGCGATCGTATACGCGGTGGAAGCCGGCTACGGTCAGCTGGCCGGGAGCCTTGCGCAGCACCCGGCGGTGGTCAATCTGGAGCGTACCAACCTGGGCGACGGCGCGCTGCTCAGGCTGGACCCCGTGCCAACGCTGGGCAGCGTGGACCTGAGCTATCTATCGCTTGTCAGGGCGGTGCCGCAATTCCGGGCCATCCTGCGGGGCGCGGGGGAGCTGATCTGCCTGGTAAAGCCGCTGTTTGAAACCGACGATGCGCAGGCGCGGCGCACCGGGACGCTGCCGGACGGGGCGTACGCGCCGCTGCTTACCCAACTGATCGCCGCCCTGAACGCGCAGCCCGGAACCCGCGTATCGGGGGTCACGCACAGCCATGTGACGGGAAACGGGGGCACGCGCGAATTCTTCCTGCACGTTTTGTTCGACGGGGAGACGCCGCCCGACCTGATGCGGGCCATCGGCGAGGCGGTGGAGCGCGCACTGGAACTGGAACGTTACCGCAAAAGCCGGCCGGTTTGAAATTCCGGCGCTCGGCGTGCCGGGCCGGGATGAAACCCGATTCGCAGGACGTTGATATGAAAGACAGGAAACCGGAACGATCCGCTGAAAGGAACGATCATCCATGAGGAGCATGCACAGGGCTCAAACCATGCGCCTGGGAACGGCGCTGCTTTTGCTGGCGCTGACGTTGCTGGTCGCCGGCGCAGCCGCAGCGGAAACGTACGCGGTCGTTTACGGCACCGATTCGCTCAACCTGCGGGCAGGCGCCAGCTCTTCCACGCAATGGCTCGGCGCTTATCCCAACGGGAGCTGGGTGACGGTCACGGGCAGCAAGAACAATTTTTACGCCGTGCGAACGTCCGACAGCAAGACCGGCTACATGAGCAAGAACTTCCTGCAGACGACCGACCAGCTGACCTATGGGAACGTCGCCATCGTCAACAACCAGAAGGCGACCGCGTTTCTGAATTTCCGTTCCTACCCCAGCTACTCGGCCAGCGTGATCACCATCCTGTACAACGGCGTGCCGCTGACCATCCTGGAGGAAAGCGGCGGCTGGTACCGCACGATGCTGGGGGACACCGTCGGCTACGTGCGCACCGAATACACCTACACCAACTACCAGCCCATCGGCACCGCCGTGGCGACTGTCAAGACTCCCAACAACACCGCCGTAAACATGCGCGTGGCGCCCGCCATGAACGCTTCGGTGCGCAGGCAGTTTCCGGGCGACCGGTACGTATCGGTGCTGTACCGGGGCAACGGCTGGTGGTACGTCTGCATCGACGGGTATACCGGATTTATCAGCAGCGATTTTCTGGTGGAGGGCCTGCACGCGGCGCGCGACAACGCGGCTGCGGAAGAACCCAGCGGGGAAGGGTACGCCAAGGTTTCCAACCCCGTGAGCACCCAGAAGCTCAACCTGCGCGAACTGCCTTCCACCGCGTCCACCGTCGTATCCCGCCTGTCCAACGGCTACAAGCTCTCCGTGCTGATTCAGGGCACCGAGTGGTGCAAGGTATACGCGGATACCATCGCCGCGGTCGGCTATGTGCAGACGAAGTACCTGAAGCTTTACAACCTGCCCGCCACACCCACCCTCGCCATCGACCACCCGCAGGGTTCCTTTGTGAACCTCCGCTCCGGTCCCTCCATGACGGATTCCGTGCTTACGCGGATCTCGGACGGCCAAAAGGCGACGATCATCGCGCCCGGCCCCGAATGGACGAAGGTGCGCTACAACCATCAGACCGGCTATGTCATGAACTATTTCACGACGATCCGCGGGCAGTGATCCGGCAACGCCGAGCGATGCCTGAGCGACGGCGGAGCGATACCGCGGGTTCGGCGCGGCCGGCGCATGGCGCCCGCCGGCCGATGCGCCCCGGATTGGCCTGGAAAGACCCGCAAGGTGATGGCAGCCGGCGCGGAACAACCCGCCGATCGCAGGCATTGCCTCGGATGCAGGGGGTGATGCGCCCCGGCGTGGCGATGAAAGAACCGTTTGCGGAGGGCAGTCAGGCAAAGAAGCGATCCTCACCGGCCGGCGAGGGTCGCTTCTTTTCGCTATCGGGCCTCACCGAACGCCGTTGCCCGGCGCAAACGCCATCCGGCCCCGATACGCGCGGCTTTCCGGCATGGCTCTCGCGGGACGGTTACTGGACGTACTTGTTGCGCAGGCGCGTTTGCGGCGTGAGCAGTTCGCTGTTGGTCACGCTTCGGTTGCGCACGACGTTGAGCACAAGGCCGATGCCCGCCATGTTGGTGATCAGGTTGCTGCCGCCGTAACTGAGGAACGGCAACGGAATGCCGGTCACGGGCATCAGGCCGGTGGTCATGCCGACGTTTTCGAACACGTGAAACAGCATCATGCTCATCACGCCGATGATGATCATCTGCCCGAACCGATCGGCGGTGTAGCGCGCCAGGTACAACAGCCGCAGGATCATCAGCAGGTACAGGCCGACCACAAACAGGCACCCCGTAAAGCCGAACGCTTCGCCGATGGTGGAAAAGATGAAGTCGGTCCAGTCCTCGGGGACATAATCCAACTGGCTGAAGCTGCCCTGTACGAAAATCCCCACGCCGTTGAGGCCGCCGGAGCCGATGGCGATTTTGGAGTTGTTCACCTGATAGGTGGCGGCTTCATCCACCAGCGCGGGGTTGACAAACGACAGGATGCGCGTGATGCGGTAGTTATCGGAGCCGGAGGCCATGGTGACGGCGTAGAGCACCGCCAGGGCGATCACGCCCGCCGCGATGATGCCGCCCAGCACTTTCAGGCGGATGCCCCCGAAAAACAGCATGATGCCGAATACAAAGATCATGACCAGCACCGAGCCCATTTCGCCCTGGGTGAGCGTCAGCAGCCAGGGCACGCCCATCAGCAGCACCAGCCGGATCGCGCTGCTCCAACTGCCCATGGGATCGTCGTTCTTCTCCAGATATTTCGCGGTGACGATGATGCAGGCCAGCTTCACAAACTCCGAAGGCTGCAGCGTGTAGCCCCACAGGATGTCGATCCAAGCCTTCACGCCGGCGGCCTGGCCGCCCAGCGCCACCAGCAGCAGGCCGCAGGCGAAGTAGTAAAACAGCTGCGATCGCCTGCGGATGAACTCGTACGGGAAAAACGTGATCACGCCGATGACGACCGGGGAGATCAGAAAAAAGATGGCCTGGCGCAGGCCGTAGTGCGAAGCGACGATGTAGTTGAGCAGCGTGTCCTCCGTGTCGGACGCGGTGGAAAAGGTGGCGACCGATACGCTCAGCACTCCGAAAGCCGCCAGGCCGAAAATGAGCGCCGTGAGGATATAGTCGAAATGGGCTTTGGAGCGTCTGGTTTCGTTGAGCATCATGGGCGTTTCCTCCTTGACGGGACCGGCGGCGCGTCAGCCGCGCCGCCCGAACCATCCGCGACGTCTGGTAAAGGCCGGCATGGGGACGTATTCGCCCAAAAAGCGCTGGCTGATGCGTGTGAGCGCATCCCGCGCGGGGCCTTCCTCATCCATAACGGTATGGTGCCGCTGCAGCGCCGTGAGCACCGCGCGATCCTCGGGCACAAAGCCCAGCAGCGGGATGTCCAGCGCGTTGGCGACGGTCTGGGGGCTGTACATTTCGCCATCGGCAACCATGGCGGGGATCACGCGGTTCACCAGCAGCATCGGCCGGGGCTTGTGGTGGTGCTCCAGCAGCGCGATCACGCGCTCCGCGTCGCGGATGCTCACATCGTCCGGGGTTACCACTAGCAGGGTATGGTCGGCGTGCTGCATGGTGTTCGTCACGCCCCGCTCCAGCCCCGCGGGGGCGTCCATCAGCACATAGGAGAAGCGCTTTTTCAGCTTGTTCACGATGCGGCCCATCACATCCGGGTCCAAATCGCCCGACGTGCCCAACTGGGAGGCGGGCAACAGCGAAAGAGAGGGCGAAAGGGGGTATTGCACCAGCGCGTATTTCAGCTTGCAATCCTTGTTGGCGACGTCGATCACGTCGTACACGATCTGGTTTTGCAGGCCCAGGAGCATGTCCAGGCTCCGCAGGCCGATATCCGTATCCACCGCGACCGTCTGCAACTGTCGGCGTGCCAGCGCCACGGCCAGGGCCGCCGTGATGGTGGATTTGCCAACGCCGCCCTTGCCGGAGGCGATCATCCAGGCTTGACTCATGGGTTTCCCTCCCGTGGGTGTTCGTTGGGCAGCCGGCAACCGAAGCTCCGGGCGGCACGCGAGCGCGCGGTCACGGCGAGAGCATGTTGCCGCCGGGGAATACGGCGCTGTCGGTGCGCAGGGTTTTCTGGTCCATATACCAGCCCACGAACTCGCGGGCCGCGAGGCTTGCCTCGCCGCCGCTCAAACCGCTGGGGATGAACACGACCACCGCGATCTCCGGCTTTTCATAGGGGGCCAGCATGATAAACCACGCGTTGTTTTCCAGATCGATGGTCGTAACCTCGGCGGTTCCGGTTTTCGCGCAGACGTCCTCACGGTAGCTCCATTTGCGGAAGTATTTCGCGGCCGTACCGGATTCGTCCACAACGCCCTTCATCCCCTGGAGGATCAGCGGGAGGTATTCCTCCGCGCCTTCGAAGGTATTCATTTTGGTGGGGGTGCGCTGGCTCAGGATGTCGCCTTCCGGGGAGGTGATGCTGTCTACGATCATCAGGTTGTACACGTTGCCGCCGTTGGCGAGCGTGGCGGCGTACCGGCTGACCGCGGCGGGCGTGACCACCGTAATGGACTGCCCGATGGCCACCTGGATGGTCTGGCCGCCGCCCCACTTAATATCATTGAGGTAGTTGTAGGTATCGCCGATGATGGATTGCAGGTAAACCATCTCGCGCGTCATGTTGAGCTCCTCCATCAGGATGGGGCGCATGCTAACCACCCAGTCGCTCTGGTTGGTGTTGACGGCCATGTCCATCAGGCGCTTGATGCAGCGGTTGAGACGCTCGTCGTCGTAGGTGATGTTGCGGATGGCGCCCTGATTGCGCAGGTGCTTTTTGATGGAGTTGAACACGATGATGGGCACGGCCGTATCCTGCGAGGCTTCGTCCATGGCCTTGTCGGGGTCGTACAGGCTGGTCTGGCAGCCCACGACGCTGCGCTCCTCGCCGGGCAGGTCCACGCCGGTTTTGCTGGTCAGGCCGAACTCGGACGCGTACTGATACAGCCGCGTTTCGCCCAGGCGCGCGCCCAGCGTGTAGAAAAAGTAATTGCAGCTGTTGGAAAGGCCCTGTACGATGGTCTGGTACTGGTGCTTGTAGCGCTGCGAGGCGCTGATCCAGCATTTGGGCGCCGTGGAAAGGTCGGTGGTGTACAGGGTAAAGTAGCCCGCGTCGCTGATGGTTTCGTCCGGCAGCAGTTCGCCCTCCAGAAGGGAGCCCAGAGCCGATACCATCTTGAAAATGGAACCCGGCGTGCCGCGCGCGTGGATGTTGTAGTTCATGAGCACGTTGCGGTTGTCCGTGAGGATTTCCGCGCTCTCCGGCCCGGCGGCCACCAGCGCGTTTAGGTCGTAGGTGGGGTAGTTGGCCATGGCGAGCACGCGGCCCTCCATGTCGATGACCATCATGGCCGCGCGGTCGGCCAGCGACAGGGGGTATTTATCCCAGTTGCGGCTTTCGATATCGGCCTTGTTGGTTTCCAGCCAGGTGTTGTTCATCAGCTTGGCTTCCTGGGTGGAACGCGTGGTGGCCACGTTTTCGGCCAGCGCGCGCTCGGCCTGCTGCTGGTAGCTGGCGTAGATGGTCAGCTTGACGTTGTTGCCGTCCTGCGGCTCCACGTAGCTCAGCTCGCGCGTGATCTTGCCCACGCTGTCGCGTTCGACGATCTTGTACCCCTGCCGGGCGTCGCTGTTTTGCGTAAGCCAGTCTTCCATGGAGGCCTCGATGCCGTCCAGGCCGATGTCGTCGCTGTAGCGGTACCCCTTGGGCTTGAGCTCTTCCCATTTGGTTTGCGACGGAATGGCGCCGATGTAGCCGATGACCTGCGCGGCCAGCGTGCTGCGCGGATAGACGCGCTTGGTGCCGACCGCCACTTCCATGCCCGGGAGGGTCATGGAGCGCGTTTCGATTTCGATGACGGTTTCGTAGGTCACATCCTCGGCGATGACGATGGGCTGGGAGTTGTACAGGTTCATCTGCATTTCGGAGAATACGGCCATTACCTGCAGCATGCGTTCCTCGCTCATGCCCTCGGGGATCTGGTAGCGCTGCTTGAGCTTCTCCATCGCCGCCTCCGCCGTGGGGACGCTTGTGGTGGTGTAGTAGTTGTTGTTGCGCCACTGGCTTTCGCGGGTCTGCAATACGGCTTCGCTCACGCCCGAGCCGAAGTTGAAGCGCCACTCATGATCGGCGGAATCGGGATTGCGCTCGATTACGAACTTCACGGCCAGCTTGCCGCCGTTGGCCTGGATAATGTCGATGGTCTGCGAAATAGCCTGCGTGAACGCCGCGTATTCCTTTTTGCTGTTTTGAGAGGCGTCGCGGTAGAAAGTCACGTTGTAAACCATCTCGTCCTTGGCGAGGATCACGGCGTCGGCGTCGGTAATCATGCCGCGGCTGCCACGCAGGGTGATTTTCGTGGTGCGCCGGGTTTCCGCGCTTTGCTGGTACTCGCTGCCCGAACGAAGCTGCAGGTTGATCAGGCCCGACACGAGGTAGAGGAACATGGCGATCACGACACCCAAAAAGATCAGGTATCGCCCGCCAAGGTTGTATTCCTTTCGATCCAGTCTGCGTCTGGGAGAACCGTTCATAACGCACTCCTTTCTGAAGCGCGGCGCCGACCCCGGGAAAAGCGGCGGCGCCGTGTTCGCGGAGGGTGGGGCAGCCGCGCCTCCGGTCAGCGGGCTTTTTTCAGCTTGTAAATGCCCAGCCACCAGCGAAGGGGGAATTGCAGCACGCTGGCCAGCGCGGTCGTGTAGCCGATGGAGATCAGCGCGCGCTGGTAATGGCCTCCGTCCAGTTGGATTCCGTTTAGGTAAATATAGAGCAGGTGCACGGCTTCAAATACGGCGACGCTCAGCAGCGCGCAAAGGATGGTGCGCACGTGCGCGGGCAGGTTGCCGCCGCGCCTGCCCATGCTCCGCTCCTCCTCCAGCTTGCGTTCGCTTTTATCGGAAAACGCCAGCGCGCCGAGCATGGCGCAGGCGGGGTAGAGGATCAGGCTGATGTAATCCAGCGCGGGAAGCATGATCTCCAGCAGGTAGCCAACCGCGAGGGACAGGAAGAACGTATACTTGCGGCCCAAACCGATGCTCACGACCGCGATCAGCGCCAGCGCGATGTTGGGCGCGACGGTCCATACGGCGATATAGTGGGCGACCGATGACTGCAGCAGGTAGCACAGCAGCGTCAGCAGGATGAACTTGAACGCTTTCTTGGCCACGGTCAATCATCCTCCACGGAAATGTCCAGCGGGGGCGGCGTGGGGGAAGGCGTCGCGGTCGGCGCGAGCGTGAAGCCGTAGGAACTGCCGGTCGCAAGGCTGTCGGGCACCTGATACTCGTAGCTGCCGGCGTCGCCGGCCGGGGTCGGCTGCGCGGAAGGCACGGGCGTGAGCAGCGCGTTGCCGTTAATGGGCGTGGGGGAAGGCGAAACCGTAGGCTCCGGCGTGGGGGCCAGCTGGTAGAAATCCGAACCGATCTGGATGGTTGGGATGGGCTTGGAGGTTTCCAGCGGCGTAAAGGTCAGCGAATCGCTGCTGCTGGTGCGGGCCTCCACCGCCTCGGCGCTGGGCTGGTAGCGCAGCACGATCACATACTCGATGTGCTCAAAATCCGCCCGCGGCTCCACGACGATGTAGCTCTTGTTGCTTTCCATGCCGCGCGTGCTCTCGCGCACCGTGCCGATCGGGATGCCCTTGGGGAAGGACATGCCCACGCCGGAGGTGACCACCGTATCGCCGGGGCGGGGCAGGTGGTCGTCGGGCAGGTAGTACATGCGGCACATGGCGGTGCCGTCCACGCCCAGCGTGCCGCGCACCGTGCCCTGATCGCGCGTGGAGGAGATCAGGGCTGCGATGCTGGCTTCGCTGTCGATGATGGTGCGCACGCTGGCCTTGGTGGCGCTTACGTTGTAGGTATAGCCCACCAGCGCGCCCTCCATGGTGACGGCCATGAAATCCTCGACGTTGTCATTGGTGCCCTTGTTGATGGTGAACACCGAAAAATAGTTGCCCGCGTCACGGTCGATAACGGTCGCCACCAGCGGGTTCATGCTCTCGTTGACCGAGATTTCGGCGTACAGGTCTTCATAGACGGAGAGCTTGTACTGCAACTCGTCGGCCAGCATGGCCTGATAGACCAGCTGCTCGTTTTCCTGTTTTAGGTTGTTGTAGGCCAGCTCGAGGTTGGCCCGGAGCTTGAGCTTGTACAGATAGTTGACGACGGATTCGACAACGCTGGAAAAACCGGCCTGCACCGGGGTGAGGACGCTTGCGACGGTATCCTCCGGGATGCTGAACGCGGCGTTGCCGGTAATCAGCCCCAGCAGGTGCATCCCCGCCAGCCCCAGCAGCACCAGGGCAACAAGCCCCAGCAAAATCCGCTTGAAAACGGTGCGTTCCGGGCGTTCCGTTTTTTTGCGACGCTCGGTTTTGGGTGCCTTGAGCCTCATTCATTCCCCTCCGGTATCGTAGTGCCCGTGCGTGCCCGCCGGCTCAGCCCTGCTTGAGGAAGCTCGTCCGCCCCAGGTGCTGGAGCAGGTCGAAGTTCTCGATGATGTTGCCAAGCCCCAGCGCGGCGCAGTCCATGGGCTCCTTGGCCAGCAGCACGGGAATGCCCAGCTCGCTGGCGATCAGCTGATCCATGCCGTAGAGCAGCGAGCCGCCGCCCGTGATGTAGATGCCGTTATGCATCACGTCGGCCGCGAGTTCCGGCGGGGTGCGCTCCAGCACCCACTTGATGGCGCTGAGGATGGCGGCGCAGGGCTCGTGAATGGCCTGATAAATCTGGGTGGAGGTGATCTCGGTGGTCTGGGGCAGGTTGGTGACCATATCGCGCCCGCGGATGCGCGCCCGCCGTTCCTCGCGGATGGGCAGGGCCGCGCCCAAGTCGAGCTTCACTTCCTCGGCGGTGCGGTCGCCGATCAGGATGTTGAACTCCCGCTTGATAAAGTTGATGATCGCCTCGTCCATCTTGACGCCGCCCACGCGGATGGAGTGGCTGATGACCACGCCGCCCAGCGATATCACGGAGACGTCCGTCGTGCCGCCGCCGATGTCCACGATCATGCAGCCGTTGGGGTCAAACACCGGCAGACCGCTGCCCAGCGCCGCGGCGAAAGGCTTTTCCACCAGGTACACCCGCCGCCCGCCGGAATACTTGGCGGCTTCCATGACGGCCCGCCGTTCGATGGCGGAAATGGAGCAGGGGTAGGTGAGAAACAGCCGGGGCTTGACCAGGTAGCTGGAGCCGACCGCCTTGCGGGTGAAATACTGCAGGAGGATCTGGGTCATGTCAAAATCGGTGATCACGCCCTCGCGCATGGGCCGGACGGCCATGACGCCCTCGGTTGTGCGGCCCAGCATGATCTTGGCGTCGTCGCCCACGGCGCGCACCCTGCGCTCGTTGGAGCTTTCCACCACCACGATGGTCGGCTCGCTCACCACGATACCCTTCCCCTTGACATACACGAGCGTATTGCTGGTGCCCAAATCGATGCCCAGATCATGCGCTACGAAAGCCATGGCTTACACATCCGTTCTTGTGGGTTGAAAAAGGGAAGGACGCGGATTACCGGTCATCGCTTTCCTCAGGCAGCAAGCCGGCGGCCTGCAGAAGCGTGGCCACCGCCGTCAGCGGCAGGCCCACCACGTTGCTGGGGCTTCCTTCGATCCGCTCCACGAAGATCCCCCCGACCTCCTGGATCGCGTAAGCCCCGGCCTTGTCCATCGGTTCGCCCGTACGCACGTAGCGCTCGATCTCGGCTTGGCCAAGCCGGCGAAATTTGACGCGCGTGGTCTCCACCCGTTCCCGCACCGCACGGTCGGGCGTCAGCAGGCACACGCCCGTGTAGACGGAGTGCCAGCGACCGGAGAGCAGCCGCAGCATTCTGCGCGCGTCCTCCTCGTCGTCGGGCTTGCCCAGCACCTGATCGTCCATGCAGACCAGCGTATCGGCGGCCAGCACGGGCAGCTGCCCGTGCTGCCGGAAAACTTCCTCGCCCTTGAGGCGCGCCAGCTTCGCCACGCGCTCCAGCCCTCTGCCCGTCGCGTTTTCCTCCGCCTGGGAAGGCACGACCGCGAACGGTATGCCAAAATGCGCGAGCAGCTCGCGCCTGCGCGGCGAACCCGATGCCAGAATCAGCCTTGCCTCATCAGCGGGCCTTTCCATCCGTCGATCCCCTTCTTTCCCGGGGGCGAACCCCATGACACAATATTATAGCACAAGGGGTCAACCGACGTACAGCGCCCGACGGATTTTGTTACGCAGGCGCGCGGGAGCCCCGCCGGCCGGGAAACCCCTTGACGGCGCGCGGGCTTGACTTCCGGCGGCAAAGGAAGGATAATAGGCGTAACGTCGGTACGCGGCGCATCTATCGGGGGTGAAGGCTTTGGCGCATGTGATCACGGGCGTGGAGCGCGGCTCGGTCGCCGAGCGGGCGGGGCTGCGGGCGGGCGACGCGATCCTGTCGATCAGCGGCGAACCTCTGCTGGACGAGATCGACTATCAGGCGCTCAGCGCGTGCGCCTCGCTGACGGTGGATGTGCTGCGCGACCGTGGCGCGGTGGAAACCCTCGCCATCCAAAAAGCGGAGTGGGAACCGCTGGGCATCCGCTTTGGGCAGAGCATGACGCTGTGCCCGCGCATCTGCCGCAACCAATGCGTTTTCTGCTTCATCGACCAGATGCGCCCCGGCATGCGCGAGTCCCTCTACGTCAAGGATGACGACTGGCGCTTTTCCCTGATGATGGGGAACTTTGTCACGCTGACCAACGTGAGCGAGGCGGAGTTTGAACGGATCATCCGCAGGAAAGCGTCGCCCCTGTACGTGAGCGTGCACGCCACCGACCCGGACCTGCGCCGACGGATGATGAACAACCGTTTCGCGGGCGACATCCTGCACCGCCTGACCCGCCTGAAGGAGGCGGGCATCCGGTATCACTGCCAGATTGTGTGCTGCCCCGGCTGGAACGACGGCGACGCCCTGATGCGGACGCTCAACGACCTCAAGGCGCTGGCCCCCGCGGCGATTTCCGTGGCGGTGGTGCCGGTCGGCCTGACCCGCTACCGGCAGGCGCTTACCGAGCTCACGCTGTTTGACGCGGACGGCGCGCGCAGGCTGCTTTCGATGCTCGCGCCCTTTCAGGCGGATTGCCGGCGCGAGCTGGGCACCACGTTCGTGTTTCCCAGCGACGAGTTCTATTGCCTGAGCGGCGAACCAATCCCCCCGAAAAGCTGGTATGAGGATTTCCCCCAGATTGAGAACGGCGTCGGCCTGCTTGCGCAACTGGAGGACGGCATGCGCGAGGCCCGGCAGGACGATGACCGCCCGGCGGACGAGGCGCCGACCCCGCGCGTGTATGTGGCCGTGTCGGGCGTCAGCGCCGCGCCGCACCTGACCCGCCTAACCCGGCAATACGCGCCGCCCGGTACGCAGGTGCGCGTCGCCGTGATCCGCAATGATTTCTTTGGCGATTCCATCACCGTGACCGGCTTGCTGACCGGCGGGGACACGCTCGCGCAGCTGAGCCCGGAAACGCTTGCCGGCGCGGATGCCGTGCTGATCAGCCGCAACATGCTCCGGCACGAGCGGGACCTGTTTCTGGACGACATGACGCTGAGCGAGTTCAAAAGCCGCCTGCCGGTGCCCGTGCGCATTGTGGAGGACGGGTACGACCTTTACGAGGCGCTTTGCGGCCGCGGCGGCGAGCCAACCCAAACCGAAGGAGAATAGGCATGAGCAAACCCCTCGTGGCCATCGTGGGCCGCCCGAATGTGGGAAAATCAACCTTTTTTAACAAGATCGCCGGGCGGCGCATCTCCATCGTGGAGGATGTGCCGGGCGTGACGCGCGACCGCGTGTACGCCGATGTGGATTGGATGGGCCGGCACTTTACGCTGATTGACACCGGCGGCATCGACATGCGCAGCGACGACGTGCTCCTCAGCCAGATGCGCAGACAGGCGCAGATCGCCATGGACACCGCGGACGTGATCTGCTTTTTTTGCGACGGCCGCGCCGGCCTGACGGCCGAGGACGAAGAGGTGGCGGCTTACCTGCGCCGCACGCGCAAGCCGCTTCTGCTGGTGGTCAACAAGGTGGACGCGAAAAGCCAGCTGGACAACCTGTACGAATACTACAACCTGGGCCTGGGCGACCCGATTGCCATTTCCAGCACGAACATGCTGGGCCTGGGCGATCTGCTGGAGCAGATCGTCCGGCTGCTGCCCCCGCCCGCGCCCGACGAGGGCGAGGAAGCCGATCACGTGATCCAGCTGGCCGTGGTCGGCCGGCCCAATGTCGGCAAAAGCTCGCTGTGCAACCGCCTGCTTTCGCAGGAGCGCACCATGGTCAGCGATATCCCCGGCACCACGCGCGACGCCATCGATACGCTTTTCACCGACACGGACGGCACCTGTTACAACATCATCGATACGGCCGGCATGCGCAAGAAAAAGTCGGTGGAGGACGAAACCCTCGAGAAGTACAGCGTGCTGCGCTCCATCGCGGCCATCGACCGCTGCGACGTCGCGCTGCTGATGCTGGACGCGCAGGAAGGCGTGACCGAGCAGGATACCAAGATCGCCGGGCTGATCCTAGACGCGGGCAAGGCCGTGATCGTGGTGGTCAACAAGTGGGACACCGTGGAAAAGGACACCAACACCATGGAGGACATGCGCAAGCAGATCCTGAACGATCTCAAGTTTATGAGCTTCGCGCCGGTGGTGTTCCTGTCCGCGCTGACCGGGCAACGGGTGAGCGGCCTGTTGGCCAAGGTGCGCGAGGTGTTTGAAAACTACCGCAGGCGCATCCCCACGGGCGTGCTCAACGAGGCGCTGGCGGACGCGCAGGCAAGCCTCCAGCCCCCCATGCAGGGCGGCCGCAAGCTGAAAATCTACTACGCCACCCAGCAGGCGGCCAGCCCGCCGACGTTCATTTTCTTTGTCAATCAGGAAGATCTCATGCATTTCGCCTACGAGCGCTATCTGGAAAACCATTTCCGCAAGAGCTTCCAGTTTGCGGGCACGCCGCTTCGCTTCATCCTCCGGGAAAAGCAGAAGGACGACGCGCGGGCGTAAACGGGCAGCCTGAGCGAAAAAGCGGAAGCGCTTTACGCGCCGCAGGCCGTACCCTTCGGCGGGAAAGCGCCTCCGCTGATGCGGGCTGCGGTTACCAGCTCGCCTTGCTGGCGACCGTCACGCACTTCTGGTGCGCCGCGTCCACAACCTTGGTGCCGTGCGTCTTGCTGTTCTTGAAATGGATGCAGAAGTGGCCCTCGAAGCCGTTGTCGATGGTGGAGGTGCCGTGGGGCATACCGTTCATCGAGGCGGCGTACACATGCCCTTTGTACAGAATCAGGATGGGCCGGCGGTTCCAGCTCCAGGTTCCGCCGTAGATTTTCTTCAGGATGGCCGTATCGTCGGAGGTGGCGGGCTCGGCGTCCAGATGGTTGACGCCGCTCCAGCGCACGGCGTTGAAGGTCTTGCCGGTGCGCACGTCCTTGATCACGAACTTCGCGTTTTTGGGGATCACCGAGCTGACGTCATCCGCGAACCAATCCAGCACCTCCGTGGAATAGGACTTGGTGGAGGACGAGCTGCTGGACGAACTGCTCGACGAGCTGCCGGAAGAACTGCTGGACGAACTGCTCGACGAGCTGCTCGATGTACCGAACAGCACGCGGATGGTCGACGCGCCGGCGATGCCGTCTACCTTCATGCCGCGGTTCTTCTGGAAGCGTTTCACGGCGGAAACGGTCTTGGCGCCGTAATTGCCGTCGATCACGCCGCTGTAGTAGCCCAGCAGTTCCAGCGCCTGCTGCAGCTTGGTAACCTTGGTTCCGCTGTCGCCTTCCTTGCTGGCGGCAGGCGCGGTGCCGATCTCCGAAATGCTGGATACGGTGTTGTCGTCCGCGGACGAGGAACTGGACGAACTGGACGAACCGGAGGAACTCGAGGAACTCGAGGAACTCGAGGAACTGGAGGAACTGGAGGAACTGGACGAACTGGAGGAACTGGACGAACTGGAGGAACCGCTGTCCTCGCCGGATACGGTAATATCGGCGGTTTTCGCGCAGGAACCGAAAATCGCGGTGATGGTCGCCTTGCCGGCGATCCCGTCGGGCTCTAGCTCCGCATCCTGTTGGTAGAGCGCGACGGCCAGCTTGGTGCCGTCGCCGTACTTGCCGTCCACGCCGATGGTATAGTAGCCCAGAATCTTGAGCGCCTTTTGCAGGGTTTTCACGTCGTCGCCTTCGTCCCCGACGTGCAGCGCGCCGGGCGCGTCGCCCAGTGCCTTGATCTTGGTCGCGTTCGCGACGACGGAATTGCTGGCGACCTTCACGTATTTTTTCATGACATAGCCCGTGTATATCCCGTAACTGACCTTATACCAGCTTCCGCTGACGCCCAGCAGATCCACTTCGTCGCCCTTGGGCAGGGTTTGCAGCGCCTTGCTGTCCTCGTCGGCGGCCTTGCGCAGCACGACCTTGGCGGTCAGCGTGCCGACTTCCTCGGCCAGCGCGGGGGCCTGTCCGTACAGGCCGGTGAAAACGACCAGCGCG
>JAAYUF010000150.1 GCA_012517815.1 Clostridiales bacterium | reverse complement strand
GTAGGAGCGGCTTTTGTTATACTTGCGGCTTGCTCGTGCAACGCCATACTTTCTGGCGTACTCCATTAGCGATTGCCGATACCTCATGTCCTGTGTTATGCTGTTCATGAAGGGTAAGGCTCCTTTCGGTTTGTTGGTGTATTGCAACTCAACTATACCGCTTCTTGTCTTATCCTTCATTCCTTTTCTTCGATGTCCAATTTGTATTGTAGTCCTACATGATGGTCACCCGCATTTTGCCGCCGATTCTTGTAACCCGCGGGAAAGTCTGATATAATCAATGCTAAAGATTCCGACCAGGCGCGCCATCGATACGAGGATGGTTTTTCGGTTCTGCGATTTCGGCCGGTATGGTCTGTGCGTTATCGTTCGTCACGGAAAGGGTCTGAAGCATGAAAGACACAGGCGTTACCGCCGTACTCATCCGCGGCATTTTTTGCCGGTATTCTTTGTCAGAAATGATAGGCATAACCAGCCCGACCCTTCGCCGGTGCTTGCGGCTGCGCGACGGCTCTTCGCGCGCGCCTTCCCCCTCGCAGTCCGTTCGGAGCTCGGGTTGCTCCGCCATCGCAGGGTTCGTGCCCGGACATCGGCTTCAGGCAACGGCCCGGCAGCCGGTATCCGGTGTCATGCGAGGCTCTGCTGAAACGTTGTTCGTACCGTTCGTCCGGTGAAAACAGCCGACCCAATAAAGGAACGCCGAAAGGAGCCCGCGAAAATGGCCAGTGAGATGAGCGGTGCACCCATCTCCATCTGCGTGATGATTGGCGACGTCAGTCAGGAATTCTCCTCGGAGCTGATGAAAGGCATTTTTGATACGGCAGACAAGGAAGGCGTCCGGCTGCTGTACCTGATGGGCATGCCACGGCATGTGGAACTGGGCGTCTCCATCCGCAAAACCTATCATCACAACAGTATCTATGACTATGCCAACCTGTTTGGCGCGGACGCGTATATTTTCTCATGCGGTTCTCTGTCCGGTTACAAGGGCGAAAACACCTATCCGGGCTTCCTGAAACACTTCGAGGCATACCCTTATGTGATTCTGCAAGAGAATCTGGTAAGCGACATCCCCGGCAAGTCCTGCATCACCGTCGATAATTACAACAGCTTCAGCGAATGCATCGAGCACCTGATCCGGGTGCACGGCCTGCGGAAAATCGCCCTGCTGGCCGGCATCGAGGACCATCCCGATACGAAGGAGCGGTTGGTCGCCTATCGGGATACGATGGCCAGGCACGGATTGCCGGTTACGGACAGCATGATCGTCTACGGCGACTATTCCGAGTATTCGGACAAACAGGCCGCGACGCTGATTGAGAACAATCCCGGGCTGGAAGCCATCGCCTGCTGCAACGACGAGATGGCGAAAGGCTGCTATCGCGTTTGCGCCAGGCTGGGGCTTACGGTTGGCAAGGAGATCGCCATAACGGGGTTTGACAATTTTTCGACCAGCCGTTCCCTGATCCCGCCGCTCACCACCGTTTCCCAGAACACTTACCAAATGGGCGCCATGGCGGTTCTGCAAGCCATCGCGCTGGTCAAGGGCATGCCCGTGGAACCGGCCCGGTTAAAAACAAAGTTTCACGTCCGGCGCTCCTGTGGCTGTTATCCCGATACGGTCAGCCACCTGTTCCGCGCCTGCGGCACCGGTCGGGAGATCGATATCGACGAGCTGATCGGCAACATCTCAACAGACCTGATCCATGCCTTCAGCCACAGCGATCAACTGCGCTGCAAGCGGCTGGTGACCCGGTTCACCGGCCATATCAGGACTCTGCTCAGCGACGGCGCCCGGCGGGAGATCGATAAATTCCAGCTGACCGACTGGCTGCATGGGTTTGTGGAAGAGTTTACAGGCGCCACATTCCTGATTGCCAAGAGGCTCAACGACTACCTGCTGCTGGTACCGGACGACTGCCTCCAGATGCCGGTGATGCGCAGGCTGTTTGATATTTTCTCCCTTGCGCAGTGCTTCCTGTTCTCCTACAAGGCCAGCATGACCGAAAAAAACCTTGACGAGTTCCGGGCGCAGGCCTGGTTTGTGCCGGAGCTGATCCGCGATCTGGTCGACAGCGATCTGGAGGACGAAAGCGTCTTTCTGGACGTGGTGAAGCGCTTGCACAGCATCAATTTGCGCAGCATCTACATCTGCCTTCTGGCGGAGCCGCAGCCCCTGAACGACGAAGATTTGCAGCAGTGGCCGGACAGCGTGCTGCTGGCCGCCTACCACAGCGAAAACGTCGTGCGGGCGTTCCCCTATTCCCAGATGCCGCAGATCAAGATGAACGATACGCTTCGCAGCCTGCCGGACCTGAAAAACGAAACGCATATCATGAGTTTCAGCATTTTCTCCGGCAATGTGCAGTACGGCATCCTGCTGTGCGAAGTCGATATGGGCAAGTGCTCGCTATTGCACGTCATCGGCCTGCAACTGGGCATCCTGGTCAACTTTCTGGAGCTGAAGCGCAAAGAAAAAATCATCGGGTCCGAGCTGGAGAATATCCGGGAACGTAACGAGATCCTGAATTTCCTCTACGAGTACGATCCGCTTTGCAACATCCTCAACCGCCGCGGTTTTATTGAGCGGGCCATTCACCTGAACCGCAACAATGTCGGGAAGCCCGCGATTTGCGTTTTCATGGATCTGGACCACCTCAAGCAGATCAACGATACGTTCGGCCACTCCGCAGGCGATACCGCGCTTGTGGCCGTCAGCGATATCCTGAAAAAAGCCGTGCGCAGTCAGGACCTGGTGGCGCGTGTCGGCGGCGATGAATTCGTCGGCATGTTCATCATGGACAGCCTCGATCATGACAATATGTTCCGGGATCGGTTGCACAGGGCGTTTGACGAGTTTAACCGCAGCTCCAGCCTGCCCTACTATGTGGAGGCGTCCATGGGTATCACCTGCTTCATCTGCGACCAGAAGCTTGAGATCGGCACGATTGTCAACAGCGCGGATCAGTACCTGTACGCTGAAAAGCAGCTGAAGCGCGCAAGCGCGCTGAAGAACCCCGAGCCCTGAACCGGCATCCAACGGCGGGCAGGGGCGCCTCCGCCGGGCGGATCGAGAAAGACAGCGTAAGTACGCGCGCCCCCTGTACAGCCCATGAAAGTTAGTATATAGTAGGGTCATGCATTCCTGGCCGTCGCCTGTGTCCGCCCCCGGCCTATCCACACAGCCTGCGCAGCCATCATGTATCGGACCCGTTCGACCCCGACACAGGGGCGGTGTACAGGGCACCGCCGTTGCGTTTTGGGTCGAATGTCATGATTTGGCGTATGCAACGCGGAAAGGTCGGAGTCGGGCTTGACGATGGTTGGGTCAAATAGAAAGGGGTTTGACCAATCATGAATGACTACGCGTCCCGCGTGCTTAACGGCTTGAAAGCACGCAACCCACACGAAACGGAGTTCCTGCAGGCAGCCACGGAAATGCTGTGCAGCCTGACGCCGGCTCTGGAGAAGCATCCGGAGTTCGAACAGGCCGGCCTGCTGGAAAGGTTCGTAGAACCGGAAAGGATTCTTGCGTTTCGCGTGCCGTGGGTGGACGACCGGGGCGTAACTCAGGTGAACCGGGGGTACCGTGTACAGTACAGCAGCGCGATCGGGCCTTACAAGGGGGGCCTGCGGCTGCATCCGAGCGTCAATCTCTCGATTCTGAAATTCCTTGGACTGGAGCAGATTCTGAAAAACAGCCTCACCGGCTTGCCGATCGGCGGCGGGAAAGGCGGCAGCGATTTCGACCCCAAGGGGAAAAGCGACCGGGAAGTGATGGCCTTCTGCCAAAGCTTCATGACGGAGCTCTACCGCCACATCGGCGCCGATGTGGACGTTCCCGCCGGGGATATCGGAACAGGCTCGCGGGAAATCGGCTATCTGTACGGCCAGTACAAGCGGATCACCGGGCGCTACGAAGGCGTCCTGACCGGCAAGGGCCTGTCCTACGGCGGCAGCCTCGTGCGCAAGGAGGCTACCGGCTACGGGCTTTGCTACTTCATGCAGAACATGCTGGCCGCCAACAAACGCAAGCTAAGCGGCGCTACGGTCGTCATCAGCGGTAGCGGCAACGTGGCGATTTATGCCTGTGAAAAGGCGCTCGAACTGGGGGCCAAAGTCGTCGCGATGAGCGATTCTTCCGGCTACGTTCACGATCCCAAAGGCATCCAGCTGGATGTGATCAAGCAGATCAAGGAAGTGGAGCGCGGGCGCATTCGCGAGTATGCCCGTCGCGTGCCCGGCAGCGATTTCACCGAGGGAAGCACCGCCATCTGGAATATTCCCTGCGATATCGCCCTGCCGTGCGCAACCCAGAACGAGCTGGATCTGGAAAGCGCGATCGCGCTGGTGCGGGGCGGGTGCTACGCGGTCGGCGAAGGCGCGAACATGCCCACGACCCTCCCGGCCACGGAGTATTTGCTGGAGAAAGGCGTGCTCTTTGCGCCCGGAAAGGCTGCCAACGCCGGCGGCGTCGCCACCAGCGCGCTGGAAATGACGCAGAACAGCATGCGGCTCAGTTGGTCCTTTTGCGACGTGGATGCCAAACTCAAGGAGATCATGGCCGGCATCTTTGAGAAAGCCGCAGATGCGGCCGAGTCGTATGCGGACTGCGCCACCAACTATGTGATGGGCGCGAACATCGCCGGGTTCCTGAAGGTGGCGGACGCCATGATGGCGCAGGGAATCTGCTGACATACGCCGGAAAGGACGTCCGCTTCGGGCGCTGGATCCGAAGCGGACGTCCGGGGCTGTTCTCTTCCGACCTCGAACCGGCCGGCATGCCCGTGCGCGTCCCTGCCCGGCTGTTTTAAAGCGCGTCCCGCGCCGGCAGCACCGGGGGCAGCCCATGATTCGCACCCGGAAATCAGCATCCATCAAAGCCGGAAGGAGGAGCCGCTACGCGAAGGGTTTGGGTGGATTCCAGCCGGATCGCCAGCATCGGCTGGTCCAAGAATGTGATGGAAGTTGAGTTTCACAACGGGGCCGTGTACCAGTATGAAGATGTGACGCTGGAGGAGTACTGGGCCTTTCGCAACGCTCCTTCTCTGGGGCGCGCGTTGTCGGAGTTTGATCAACGCCATCCGTACTTCCGGGTGGAATAACCCGTTGCGCGCCATGGGTTTCCGCAAAAAGTCCGCTGTGCCGACGGGCCTTTGCTGCCGTCCGGCAGGCGCAAATCGACGGAACCACAGACGTAACGTTCCTGTTTTTGGCATTCCTCCGCAGGCATCCTGCGCAGCGTGCTTCGCTTTTCAGCGAACGGATGCTATCCTGTCATCGCTGCGGCGGGGTGGAATGACCCCGACCATCACGCAAGCGTATCTGTCCGCGGCAAAGTGACGCGGCGTTTTCCTGTCTGTACGGGCGACGGTCCGGCATGGATTGCCGACGCAGGCGATCCCACGCCCGACGCCACCGTTTCAGACGGCGTAGATCCCCATTATCATCGGCGCAACTCGGTTCAGCATCGTCCGCGAGGTTCCTGTCGCTCGACCGGCGGACTGAATAAAGGAGAAAAGCCCATGCTGTGGCCCGCGATGATCCTGCTTGTGTTCGAACTGTGCTTCCTGCTGAAACAACGCTTCGAGGAGCTGCTGCCGGTGGCGGCCGGTACGGCCGTCCTGCTCTGTTATGTCCTTGCCGTCTTTCAGGCGCTGGACTGGTTTCCCCGGATCGTGTACGCGGCGGCCGCGGCTACGCTGATCTGGTGCCTGCTGCTGCTGACGCGGGGCAACGCAAAGCGCAAGCTGCGCGCCTTCCTGACCAACGCGTTCACCCCTGGGCTGATTTGCTTCGCGGCCATCGTCGTGATGCTTGGGGTTGCGGCGGCGCCTCACCGCGTGACCCATACGGACGAGGTGTATGTGTGGGCGATTCAGCCTGCTTCGCTGTTCTCCCACAATGGATTTGTGGATTGGTTCCAGAACCTCTCCCCGCGCTTTATGACCTACACGCCGGGCGTTCATCTGTTCCAGTGGATCGGGCTGAGCGTGCGCGGGGAGTGGGCCGAGGGCACGCTCTTCCTGTGGCTCTGGCTCTTATACGCCGTTTTGCTGATGCCGGTAACGCGCCGCATCACCTGGCGACAAGCCTGGAAAATCCCCTTGTTTGCGCTGGGGATTGTGCTGTTCCCGGCGGTTTTCAACGCGGAAGCCTACCGCATCTTGCGGGTGGATACGGCGCTGGGCATCGCGCTGGGGTATGCGACCGTACAGGCGTGGCGGCTGGCCCGGGAAAGGGAACGGCGGGGTTTTCTGCGGTTCTCGCTGGCGGTGGCGCTGTCGCTTCTGGTGTTGATCAAGCAGCCCGGCATCGGCTGGGCGCTGCTGCCCCCGATCATCGTGCTGCTTGCCGGCTCGAAGGTGCGCGGGCCGAAGCGTTCCCTCCGCGAAGGCGCGCTGATGCTGCTGCCCCCGGCGGCTACGTTTGTCAGTTGGCTGCTCGTTTGCCGTGCCCTGGGTTTGACGGGGCAGCACCTGAGCCTGCTGGCCGGCACGGCCGAGCAGGTGATCGGCGGGCAGATGCCGTCCGCGGGCGATTTGTCCACGGTGGCCGGCGCGCTGTTGGGCGCCATGGCGACCGGGTCGGCGGACGCGGCCGCCGGCGGCATCCACCTGCCGCAGTTGTTATGGCTTCTGGTTTTCCTCCTGTTCCCGTTCATCCTGCATCGCGCGGGCCGGATGGATCGCACGGTACTGAAGCGGCTCGCCGGGCTGATGCTTGGCAGCTACGCGCTGTATTTCCTGGTGTTCTACTTAGCCCTGTTCACGGCGTTCCGTCCCGAATGGACCTCGCCGGCCACCCCCGCGTCGATCGCGCCGCTGCTGACCAACCTGTCGCGCTATGGCTGCGCCCTCTGGTACGCCCTGATGATGCTGTACGCGGACCTCAGTCTGGCGCCGCGGACGTCGGAGCCGCGGGAGGACGTCCGCCCTTCCGCGCGAATTGCCGCCCGCGCGCTGGCAGTGGCGTTGACCGTGGCGGCGCTGCTCGGTTTGCCCTGGAACGTGCTGCGCGAAAACCTTCTGCCAGGCCGGTACCCGGGCTGTGAACTGACCGGCGAACTGGAGAGCCTGGCGGACAACTCCTTCTGGACCGACAGCATCGACGATCCGAACGCGATTGTTCTGCTTGCGTCCGACTCCTACCCCTATAACCGGGGATGGCTGCAATACGCGCTCGCTCCGCTGAAACTCGTGATGCCCTATGAAACGGACCTGGATGCGGACGGCGTGCGCGCGATGCTCAAGAATTACCGCATCGGTTACTTCGTGAGCGAAGGCGATGCGAATCCCCTCTGTCAGCTTGCGGCGGAGTTCACGGAGGATGGCTGGCTGGACGCGTACACGGTATACGCGGTCCGGTGGGAGGACGACGGCGTGACGCTCGTCAGCCTGGAATAACCTTCCGGGTTCGTTCGGCGCACCGTCGCCAACGGCGCACACCGCGAGCCTTCGCCCGCAGGAACCATCAGCCGTACGCCGCGGAATGACTGGCGAAGCGCGCTCGGGAGGGCATCCGTCGCTGGCGCAAGGCCGTCGGACAGGGCGCGAATCCCCGGTGTCAACGCACAATATCTACCTTGCGATAGCGGACGCGCGACCGTCGGACAGGGCGCGAATCCCCGGTGTCAACGCACAATATCTACCTTGCGATAGCGGACGCGCGACCGTCGGACAGGGCGCGAATCCCCGGTACAGACGAACGTCTTCAACCCTGTTGGAAAGGTGGAAGAACCATGGATCAGAACGAACGGTCCCTTCGCAGAGCGGGAGCCTCTTTCTGGAATCAAAGCCTTACGCAGCATAAGCTGGCGGTATGGTGCGCCGCTTTGTTCGCGCTGTCTGTGCTTCCGCTGATCGTCATCGCGCTGTACAACTATCCGGCGGACGACGATTTCGCTTACACCCTGCCGGCCGCCATCGCCTGGGTGCAGACGCATTCGCCGGTCGCCGTGCTGCAGGCGATTGCCCAGTCCACCCTGAAAACCTACAACAGCTGGCAGGGCGACTTTATTTCCACTTTCCTGTTCGCGCTCAACCCCATGATACTGGACATCAAGCTGTATTTTCTGGCCAACTGGTACCAGCTTGCGCTCCTGTGTCTTTCCGTGGGGTATCTGCTCAGGAGCGTTACCGCGCACTGGATCAACGCTTCCGCATCGGTTTTCTGGATCGTTTACCCGGCGGTCATGGTGCTGGTGCTCCAGTTCATGCCCAGCATCGCCCATAGCGTCTACTGGTATAACGGGGGCCAGTATACGACTGCCGCCTGCGGCCTGATGCTCGCGCTGGGCCTGATCCTGCGTTGCGGGCTGCCGCAGTCCGCGCGCCGCGCGCTGTTTCGCGGATTGTTGCTGGCCTTGCTCGGGTTTGCGTTGGGCGGCAGCTTTTTCGGGCCTGCGCTGGGTGCGTTTGTCATCTTTGCCCTGATCAGCGCCGTCGGTTTGATCCGCAAATCGAAAGCGCGCTGGCACGCGCTGGTCACGCTGGCGTTCTTCACCGTCGCGTTTGCCCTGAGCATCGCCGCCCCCGGCAACGCGCTTCGACAGGAACGCACCGGCGAAAGCCTGTCGATCGTTTCCGCCGTGGTTACGTCCGTGCTGGATTCGTTCGATCTGGCGGGGCGGTGGCTGTCGCCGCAGCTTCTGGCCGTGCTTTTGTTGATCCTGCCCGCGCTGTGGCATCCGCTGAAAGCCAGCGGGCATGCCTTCCGGCATCCGTTGCTGCTGCTGCTGACGCTTTACGCGATGTTTGCGGCTTCGCTTACGCCCGGTGTGTATACGGGGTTTGGTTATACCACCGAACGCTATCTGAACGTCGTGTATTTCTATTTCCTGATCACGGCGATCGGTAGCGCCGTCTATGGCGAAGGCGCGCTGATCCGCCGATTGGAGCGCAGCGAGGGCAAAATCGCCGTACCCCTGCTACAGGCGAGCGAAAGCTTGGGCAAACGCGTCCAGTGCGGATACCTCGTCCTTTGCCTGGCGCTGCTAACGCTGGGGGGGTTTGCCAATACCATCATGACCCGGCCTTCCATCAGCGCCGTACAGTCGATCGTGACGGGGGACGCAGCCCGTTTCTATCGGGAAATGCAGGAGCGGCAGGAGTACATTCGCGTCACCGACAGCGATGTGGTGGCCGTCCGCACGCTTTCCGTGATCGTTCCGGTTTTTAAGCCCGATAAACTGCCGTTTCAGGGGATTTACGGCACGGTTCGGTATATGAAGTGGTATTTCGAGCTGTTTCACGACGGCGCTTCGACTCCCTGAGAGCCCCGTACCCGGGCGGCTCCTCTGTGAGGCAGCGCCGGCGTGACGGGCGCACCTGCGGCAGGTAAATAAGGGATTCTCCCGCTGGACTCTGGGCCGGCTGTTTGCGGAAACGCAGCCAGCCGGCCTTTGTTTCGCGTGCCGACGCTTTCCCCGGTCGGCCGGCCTTCGCCGACAGGCTTCGGGCATTGCGGCGGCGCGTTGCCCGGCCAGGCGGATGACGGCGGCCGCCCCGCGGCGCACGCCCCTTTGATTCTCCGTTTCGTTGCTTCGATTTTCATTTCGCTCCCTTTCGGCGATCCTCACGGCCCTCCGTCAGCGTCGGCCGAATCTTGCCCCCTTCGTTCGTTTCCGGCCTTCTCGTGCCCTTGCCCGTTCCTGTTTCTGCCGGATATTCAGCAGACATCAGATGTCGTCATTCGCAGCGTGATTTCTGTTTTCTCTGTGCCGGGCTTCCTCTATTTTCGTTATGAATTGTTGTTTTTCAAGACTTTCGCAGCTTCTCAACTCGGGTGGAATTTTCACTTGACAAGTTCGGAATTCGCCGTATAATGGGGGCATAGACATCAGACATCATATAACGCAATCAGGCCGCTGCGGCTCGATGGCGCATATCATTGTTTTGTAGCACGCCTCCGGCCGCGGCGCCGGCCCGCATCCGATCCGGCTTCAAGGTTCAGTTGTGAATGTGAAGGTGACGACGATGATCAAGGGAAACCAAGCCAAAGCCGGATTGCCCGACGAGGTGGCCGAGCAGTTGCGGCGGATGATCATGGACTCCCTGATTCCCAGCGGAGAGAAACTCCCCACGGAAGGGAACCTGATGCAAAAGTTCCGCGTGAGCCGTTCCACCGTGCGGGAAGCCATCAAGATTCTCCAGACGGAGCACCTGGTCGAGATCAAGCGCGGAAAAGGAACCTACGTCGCCAGCAACCGGGGAATCGGCGCGGATCCGCTGGGCCTGCGGTTCACCGATCAAAGCCAGAGCGACCTGATTTTCAACCTCATGGAGGCCCGCGCGCTCATTGAGCCGGGCATCGCCTATACGGCCGCCAAGCGCCGCTCCAAAAACCAGGTGCTGGAGATGGAAACGCTGCTCAATACGATGGATGAGGTGCACGCGCGCGGCGAGGATTATTCCCCGTACGACTGCCGCTTTCACGCGCTGATTGCGGAGTGTACCCAAAACGAAGTGCTGTCCCGGCTGGTGCCGATCATCAACGATTCCATCATTGCCGCCGTGGTGCACACATCCCATGTGTCGGGCAGTTACCAGCGCGGCTCCAAGTGCCACCGGCTGCTGCTGGAAAGCATCCGCGAAGGCAACCCCGAAGCCGCGAAGGCCGCGGCCGAGAAGCACATCCGCCAGTCCCTGATGGACTGGGACGACGTGGTGCGCTAACCCCCGAACATATGCTTCATGGATGAAGCATAGCAATATACAAGGAGGGAGCCCCATGAAAAAATTCCTGTCAATCGTCCTGGCTTCGCTGCTCACCCTGACCCTGACCTCCGCGCTTGCCGCGGACCTGTCCCTCACGATCTATTCCCCTGGCAATGAAACCAGCGTTCCCACCAAGACCATCATCCACTACGCCGAGCTGGTGAAGGAAGCCTCTGGCGGCGCCATCGAGCTGGTCGTGCATCACTCCAACGAACTGGGCAACGATGCCGAAGCGATCGAGTCCACCCGCATGGGCACCATCGATATCATCTTTGCCGGCACCTCCGGCTTCACCTCCTTCTACGACAAGGCGAAGATTCTGGATCTGCCCTTCCTGTTCAAGAGCGCCGAAGAAGCCTACGAAGTCGTCAACAGCGATATCGGCGAAGAGATCTTCAACGGCCTGGCCGCATTCGGCCTCGTGTTCCTTGCCGAGGGTGACAACGGCATGCGCCAGATTTCCACCACCAACCGCGCGGTGCATACCGCCGCGGATGTGGCCGGGCTGAAACTGCGCGTGCCCACGAGCCAGATGTACCTTGACGTGTGGACGGCGCTGGGCGCCAACCCCATCGGCCTTGCGCTGCCGGAACTTGCCACCGCGCTTAGCAACGGCACCGCCGAAGGCCAGGACAACGCCACCTACCACCTGGTCGCCAACGCGACGTACGACGATATCAAGTACTTCTCCAACATCAACTACATGTGGATGGGCTGCACCATGGTGGCCAACAGCGTCATGTGGGCGAAGCTGACCCCGGAACAGCAGGCGATCCTCAAGGAGCAGGCCATCGTCGCCGCGAAGTACTCCTTTGACACCATCGCGCAGGACAACCAGACCGCCACCAAAGTGCTGCAGGATGCCGGCGTCACGTTCGATTTCGAGCCCGACGTGCAGAGCTTCAAGGATAAGCTGGGCGGCACCGACTATTACAAGCGCTACGAAGGCGAAGCCTGGTACAATCAGAGCATCATCGACGCCATTCTGGCCAAGTAAGCATGAAAACCGGGGTGCGCCTCCTCCGGGGGCGCACCCCGTCTGCCTGTTTTCCACACGGACTGGGAAGGTGATTGTATGGCGTGGATCAATAAATGGCTGGACGGTTTCGTAACCGTGGTCAAGTGGCTTCTCATGGTGTCGGTGTTCAGCCTCGCGGCGCTCATCTGCGCCGAACTTCTGATTCGCAACCTCCTGAACAAGTCGTTCAGCCCGACCATTGAAATCTGTTCCATCCTGTTTATCTGGATGGCTTTTCTGGGTGTGATCTACCTCTATCACCATTCGGGCCTCATGCGTTTTGAAATCCTCGTGCGCAAAGTCGGGCCCGGAATGCGGCTCGTGTTCTGGTATCTCAACAAGGCGACCTCGCTGATGCTGGGCGTGATACTGGTCATCGCCTTTGTCCAGTGGTATCCGTTCATCAGCACGCGCTATTTTGCCACCATGCAGTTCCTGCCGTTTACGGTCCAGTGCGTACCCATCGCCATCTGTGGCGTTTATCTTGTTGTGAAAACCTTATGCCAGCTCATCGAGCAGACGACGGCGCTGGTGAAAGGAAAGGAGGCGCCCGTATGCTGATCTTTATCGTCGCGTTCGCGCTGTTCCTGATCATCGGGATTCCCATCGGCATTTCCATCGGCGCCTCCGCGGTTTTAGGCTGTCTGACCCTGGGCTATCCGATGGTCGTCATCGGGCAGAAGATGGTCACGGGGATCGATTCGTTCCTGCTCATCGCAATTCCGCTGTTTATCATGGCCGGCAACCTGATGAACGCCGGCAAGATTACCGACCGTATCTTCAGCACGGCCGAGCGGTTGGTTGGCTGGATACCGGGCGGGCTGGGGCACGCCAACGTCGTTGCCAGCATCATTTTCGCGGGCATGTCCGGCTCCGCCACAGCCGACGCGGGCGGGCTTGGCACCATTGAGATGGAAGCCATGACCACCAAGGGGTATGACCGTGAGTTTTCCGGCGCGATCACCGCCGCCAGTTCCGTGATCGGTCCCATTTTTCCGCCCAGCATCCCGCTGGTGATTTACGGCTCCATCGCCAGCGTCAGCGTGGGCCGGCTATTCTTGGGCGGGGTTATCCCCGGGTTGCTGATGGGCGTCGCGCTGATGATCCTGGTGGGCATCTATGCGCTACGCCGCAAGTATGAGCGCACCCGCTTCAGCTTCCGCTTGCTCGTGCGGGAAACCCTGCGCAGCATTCTGGCGCTGATCACCCCGCTGATCATTCTGGCCGGTTTCACCACCGGCTGGTTTACCCCGACCGAGGCCAGTTCCATCGCGGTGTTCTACTCGCTGATCGTCGCGGCCGTCGCCTACCGCACCATGGACTGGAAAACGTTCAAGAAAAGTCTTCTGGATTCCGCGCTTTCCTCGGCCAACGTGCTGTTGATCATCGGCAGCTCCACGCTGTTTAGCTATGTGATGATCAAGGAAGGCGTCAGCCGCCAGATTGCGGACTTCATCCTGTCCATCAGCTCCAATCCGATGGTGATCCTGTTGGTGATCAACGCGATCCTGCTGCTGTTGGGCATGGTTATGGAACCCGGGGCCATCCTGACCCTGATGCTGCCTGTGCTTTTGCCGATCGTGAAAAGCTGCGGCATCGACCTGGTACATTTCGGCGTGGTCATGGTCCTGAACCTGATGATCGGGCAGATAACGCCGCCGTTCGGGGTATGCCTGTTCACGGTTGCGGATGTCGGAAAAATCAAGCTGGAACGCCTGTCGCGTTCCGTCTTGCCGTTCATTGTGCCACTGGTGATCGTGCTGTTCCTGTGCACCTATCTGCCCGGCCTGATCACCTGGCTGCCTACCGCGCTGATGAGCGGGCACTGACCGGTCTGAATGCGGCGAACCTTTCGCGCGCCGTACGCGGGTACGGGTTCCGTATCCCCCGCTTTCCTGCGGCACGTCGTACCCTGTGCGCCGTCGGCAACGGCATGTCAGGGCGGAAATGCGTTCCGACGCCCACGCTTGACGGACGGCATCCCGTTGATGCCCTTCGCGGGGCAGTCCGCGCCCGGCACGGGCATCGCTCCGGAAACCGTCGGTATGGCAGAGCCGGCGCCGACGGCCGCCTCCTTTATAAAGCCTTCTGTTTTTCGTATGTCTTGATCCGTTTGGCAAGCCTTACAGGATGATGATGCGATATCGAACCCTGTCGTTGACCCGAAAACGGTCTTTCGCTCACAATCAAGTGTGATCCAAAATGACATCAATACGGTGCGGTTCGTTTCCGTCGGCGTTTCTCTCTCTCCGGGAGTACGCCGGCTCTTTGCAATGCTCCGTGACGCGCGGCATCAATGCCGTAGGCAAACCGTGCGCCGTATCGCCGCCCCGCCGTCGCGCGGCAGCCCGCAACGCTGCGTGGCAACCGGCAATCTATGGTGACCGTCGCCTGCGAACCTCCCCATCGGTCTCCACCCCTGTTCGGTTTTCCGGCATGCCGTCGTCCCGGCTTTCCCAATCGTCCCACGGCCATGTTGCGCCTTCCGCTTAGGGCAGCCTATAAACCCGCGTCCGCCGTTTCGCATCCGCCCATCTTGCGCAACGCCGGTCCCGCGGCTATAATCAGAGGGAAGTCTGCGCCGCGCAACGCAAACGCCCGAATGGCCTGCGGGCTTTGGTCGTATGCGGCAGGTTCCCGGGAGGCAGCATGTTTACCATCATGATTGTGGAGGACGACCCCACCATCGCCAAACTCTTGGCATCGGGACTGCGCAGGTGGGGGTACGGCGCGTTCGTCTGCGACGCGCTGGACGACGTGGCGGGCGTGTTTGCCCGGGAGCAGCCGCATATGGTGCTCATGGACTGCACGCTGCCCTACTACAACGGTTACCATTGGTGCGAGGAAATCCGCAAGGTTTCCAAAGCGCCCATCGTGTTCATCTCCTCTAATACGGGCAGCATGGATATGGTCATGGCGATGTCCATGGGCGGTGACGATTATATTGCCAAGCCCTTCGATATGGATGTCGTGGTGGCGAAAATCGGCGCTTTGCTGCGGCGCGCCTACGATTTCGCGGGCGCGCAGGTTCCCCTGTCCCATCGCGGCGCCGCGCTGGACGCGGGGCAGAGCGTGCTGATCCGCGACGGGCGCAAGCTGGACCTGACCCGCAACGAATGCCGCATCCTGCAAACGCTGTTGGAGCATAAAGGCACCATCGTCGGCCGCGATACCCTGATGCAGCGCCTGTGGGACAGCGACTGTTTCATCGACGACAACACCCTCACCGTCAACATCGCAAGGCTCCGCCGCAAGCTGGACGAGTTCGGGCTGGCGGAGTTCATCGCGACGCGCAAAGGTCAGGGCTACCTGGTGGAGGACGCATGAGTCTGCGAAAGCTGGGACAACTGCTGAGCGGATGGCTGAGCACCGTGCGCGGGGCGGCGATGGCTTCGCTGCTGATTCCGGCGCTTTTTGTGCTCATGCACCTGCTGGGGCAGGGAGATGTGCGGGAGCTCCGGTACACGCTCCTGCTGGTTGCGGCCGGGGCGCTCTGGTTTGGCACGCGCTCGCTGCTTTCCTACATCCGGCGGCAGGTTCGCCTGTGGGACGCACAGCAAAGCCTGCCCCCGGACGCAAACGACCTGCCGGAAGCCGCCACCGTGCCCGAGGAAAGCTATCGGGCGCTTTGCGCGGCTTACCTGCAGGCGCGCAACCATAGCGCGGCCGCCGCCACGGCGGCCGAACGGGACCGATTGGATTATTTCACCCTGTGGGTGCATCAGATCAAGACGCCCATCTCAGCTCTGGACCTGATGGCCCAGAGCACGGAGCCCGTCGACCGGGAGCTGCTGCGACAGGAAGTGTTCAAGATCGGCCAGTACGCGGACGCCGCGCTCTCCTACCAGCGGCTGCAAAGCCTGCACAATGATCTGACCCTGACGCCCGTGTCCCTCTATCCGCTTTGCTGCGCCGTGGTTCGGCCGTTGCGGCCGATCTTTCTGTACCGGAAGATCGCCCTGCACATGGAGCCTTTCGAGGGGACGGCGCTCAGCGACGCGAAGTGGCTGTCCATGGCGCTCACTCAGGTGGTGACCAACGCGCTCAAGTACACGCCCGAGGGAGGCTCCGTGACCATCGCCATGCCGGAGGCGCAGGTGCTGACGGTGCGCGATACCGGCGCGGGCATCCATCCGGAGGATCTGCCGCGCGTATTTGAGCGCGGGTTCACCGGCCATGCCGGCCGGGGTGGGCGCGCGCCGGAAAAGAGCACCGGCATCGGCCTGTACCTGTGCAAGGCGGCCTGCGACCAGCTGGGGCACGCCGTGTCCCTGGCCTGCCCGCCGGAAGGTGGCGTTACCGTAACCTTTGATCTGCGGCGCGAAACGTTCGAGGCCTTCTCGTAAACCCCGGCCCGGCTTATCCCGCCGGCCGCCGATCCCGCGCGCGTTCGCGTGCGGACCGGCCAGCGGGTTTAGCGCGGGCGGATGCCCTGCGAAGGCGGCCGTTTCGCGGGCGCTGTTAACAGCCACGGGTGCGGAAACGCCGTTTGCCATTCTTGCAAAATCGTAAGCCTGCTGTAAGCAATCGCTATGGCAGCCGGGGCCCCGCCGGCGTATGCTGTACCCGGCGACTCCCCCCGGAGCGCAGAAGGGATGAAAACCATGGCATTGCTTGAGGTTCAGAGTCTGCAAAAAATCTATACGACCCGTTTCGGCGCGCAGAAGGTACAGGCGCTCACCAACGTGACCTTCACGGTCGAGGCGGGCGAGTTTGTGGCCATCATGGGCGAAAGCGGCAGCGGCAAAACCACGCTGCTCAATATTCTGGCGGCGCTGTATCGTCCCACAACCGGCCAGGTGCTGCTGGAAGGCCGCTCGTTTGCCGATGTGAAAGAGTCGGAGAAGGCGGCGTTCCGCCGCGACCATCTGGGGTTTGTTTTTCAGGATTTCAACCTGCTGGATACCTTCTCCGTCCGCGACAACATCCTGCTGCCGCTGGTGCTGCAAAACAAACCGCTGGACGAGATGGAGCGCCGCCTGACCCCGCTGGTCACCAAGCTGGGCCTGCAGGGGCTGGAGGCCAAGTTCCCCTACGAGATCTCCGGCGGGCAGAAACAGCGCACCGCCGTCGCGCGCGCGCTGATCACCGAACCCCGCCTGCTGCTGGCGGACGAACCCACCGGCGCGCTGGACAGCAAAGCCAGCGCCAAACTGATGCGCATGTTTGAGGATGTGCACCGGAGCGGGCAGACGCTCCTGATGGTCACCCACAGCGCGCAGGCCGCCAGCTATGCCAGCCGCGTGCTGTTCATCAAGGACGGCGAGGTGTACAACCAGATCTACAGCGGCAACGCAGGCCGCGACGCCTTCTACCAGAGGATCATCGCAACGCTCACGGCGTTGTCCGACGGGGGTGTGGCGGGTGACTAAGCTGATCTACTTCCGGCTGGCGCTGACCAACCTGTGGAAGAACCGGCAAACCTACCTGCCCTTTCTGCTGGCTTCCACGCTGTTGACCTTCACACAGTACAGCTTCCTGATGATCACGTTCAACCCCGGTTTATCCAAAGTGCACGGCGGGATGCAGTTTCAGGTAATCCTGACGCTGGGCATCGTGGTCGTCAGCCTGTTCTCGGCGATCTTCCTGTTTTACGCCAACGGGTTTCTGATCAAGCGCCGCAAGAAGGAGATGGGGCTGTACAGCATTCTGGGTATGGAAAAAAAGCACATCGCCCGGGTGCTGCTTCACGAGCTGAGCCTGACGTGGCTTTTCTCCATGGCGCTGGGCATCGGGCTTGGCATCCTGCTGGGGCGGCTGATGTTCCTGCTGATCCGCCTGGCCATCCGCATCGACGTGCCGCTGGTCGGCTCGGTCAACCTTCCGGCGGTGTGGATCACGCTTGGGCTGTTCGCGGTTCTGTTCCTGCTGCTGATCCTTTGTAACACCTGGCAGGTGCGCTCGGTCGACCCGGTAGAGCTGCTGCGCGGAGGCCGCACGGGCGAACGCGAACCCAAGGCGCGCTGGTTTCTGGCGATTCTGGGCGTGCTGACGATGGGCGCGGGCTACTGGCTGGCGCAGCGCGTGCAAAACCCCATGGCGGCCATCGCGCTGTTTCTGGTCGCGGTCGTGCTGGTCATTGTGGGCACGTACCTGATGTTCCTCTCCGGGAGCATCGCCTTGCTGAAGCTGCTCAAGCGGCACAAACGCTACTACTACAGCTCGCGGCACTTCGTAACCGTTTCGGGCATGCTCTACCGGATGAAGCAAAACGCGGCCGGGCTTGCCAGCATCGCAATCCTCTGCACCATGGCGATGATCACCATCGGCACCACGGTGGGCCTGTACAACGGCTCGGAAAAGATGCTTTCCGAATATTATCCCAGCGACCTGCAGGTGACCTTCGCCGACGAAGCCGCCCTGCGCGACGCGCAGGCGCTCAACGCTACCTTCGCCCGGCAGGCGGGCGTCTCTGTCACCGACGCGCATGCCTTCACCGGGTACGAGGCCGCTTTCGCCATCGATCACGAGACCGTCTTGCCGTCCTCCGCGCTCACCTACGCCAGCATGAACGATTACGGCAAGATGCACGACGCGCTGCTGATGACGCAGGATACCTGGGCCGCGCTGGAGGGCGAGCCTCTGAACCTCGCCCCGGATGAGCTGGCCCTGTGGACCACCGCGGCTCAACGGCCGACCGCGCTGACCGTCGGTTCGCGCCGGTTCAGTCTGCGATACCTCGAGTCCCTGCCGGTCGTGCCGTGCATGAGCCACGGTTCGGCCATTACCAAGAGCTACATCGTCGTGCCGGACGCCGCCGCGATCCGGTCGATCCTTGAGGCCGCGCAGGCGACGGCCGACGATCAGGCGCCCGTGTACACCCTCCAGTGTAACGTTCAGGGCGACCGCGCGACGCTGGAGCGGTACTATGCCGCGATAGAAACGCAGGCGACGGACTGGAAGGACCACAGCCTGCGCATCAAGGGCAACCTGCGGGAAGAATGGTACGCCATGCACGGCGGCTTCCTGTTCATCGGCATCTTCCTGGGGTTCATCTTCCTGATGGGCACGGCGCTGATCCTTTATTTCAAGCAGATCAGCGAAGGGTATCAGGATCACGACCGGTTCATCATCCTGCAAAAGGTCGGCATGAGCAACGATGAGGTGCGCGCGACGGTACGCCGCCAGATTCTGCTGGTGTTCTATCTGCCGCTGGCGGTGGCGGTGTGCCATGTGGCCGGCTCCCTGCATATGATGATCCTGATGCTCCAGCTTTTTGGCCTGATGGACGTCCCCTACATCGCGCTGAACACCTTTGCCGCCGCGCTGGGTGTCGCCATTTTCTACTGGCTTTTCTACCGGCAGACCGCCAAGACCTACTACCGCATGGTCAAGTTCTAGCGGCGCCGCGCCCCGACGAGGGAACCGCGCTGCACGCAGACCGTGCCGCGATGGCGGGTCGCGCACGGTCTGTGGAGATTCAGCTTGGTTTTTATCGTGTGGCGTCGCAAACGCGCCGGGCGCATGGAGCGTTGTACGGCAATGCCCGGCACCGGAAACGGGCAGGGCGGCCTGAACATAGCGACGGCGCGGTGATCCGTTTCCCGCATCGCAGCGCCGCGTCGCTCCGGCGTAACGGACCCACCCGTTTAGCATGGCCGCCCATCCGCGTCCGCGGTAACCCTGCCGACGCTGCCGTTGGGTTCCTTCGGGCGCAGCGCCGGCTTTGCATGCCTATCGCGGGTTTCCGCGCGGCCATCGCATCCGTGCTGATAGGCAAACCGTCGCCCAAGGAAAGGGAACGGCGGATACGCCCGCGCGCCGACATGGCGCGCGGGCGTCCAATGTTTAGTGAAACCAGATATTCGTGCAAAACAGGATGAACAGCGCGCCTGCCGCGCCGAACACGCCCGTGATTACCAGCCCGACCCCGACCGCGCCCAGCATGTACCGGCGCAGGGCCTTTCCGCGCAGCGGCTCGGCCTCCGGGTTTTCCGGCGGCTTGGGGCGCTCGGTGTGCCAGGGCATGCCTTCCACGTTCATCGGCGCCAGCGTGCGTCCGTCATCCTCCGGCGGCGCGGTGTAATGGTTGCGGTTTTCCCGCAGCACCGGCCTCACGGGTTGTAGAGGTGGCAGGTCACAAAGTGCCCGGGCTCCACCTCGCGCTGCCGGGGCGCTTCGGTTTTGCAGCGTTCCATGCAGCGGTTGCAGCGCGTGTGAAATTTGCATCCCTTGGGCGGGTTGGCGGGCGAGGGGATGCTGCCTTCCAGGATCACGCGGTTCATCCGCACGTCCGGGTCGGGCGTGGGGATGGCGCTGAACAGCGCCACCGTGTAGGGGTGCAGCGGGCGCTCGAACACGCGCCGCTTGGTTCCGAACTCCACAAGGTTGCCAAGGTACATGACCCCGATGGTATCGCTGATGTGCTCCACCACGCTCAGGTCGTGCGAGATGAACAGGTACGTCAGCCCGAACTCCTGCTGCAAATCCTTGAGCAGGTTGATGATCTGCGCCTGAATGGACACGTCCAGAGCCGATACCGGTTCGTCGCACACCACAAACTCGGGGTTCAGGGCCAGCGCGCGCGCGATGCAGATGCGCTGCCGCTGCCCGCCGGAAAACTCGTGCGGGTAGCGGTCCTTGTGGTAGGGCATCAGGCCGCAGGAGGCCATGATCCGGTCCAGATGCGCCTCATACTCCGCTTCCGGCACAATGTGGTGCTCGCGCACCGCCTCGCCGATGATTTCCCCCACGGGCAGGCGCGGCGAAAGGCTGGAGTAGGGGTCCTGAAAGATGATCTGCATCCGCGGCCGCAGTTTCCGCAGCTCCTCGCGCCCCAGCGCGTGCACGTCCTGCCCGTCAAACAGCACCGTTCCCTCGGTTTTATCGGTCAGCCTGAGCAGGGTTCGGCCTACCGTCGTTTTCCCGCAGCCGCTTTCGCCGACCAGCCCCATGGTGGTTCCCCGTTTGATGCGGAAGGAAACCCCGTCCACCGCTTTCACATCGCCCTGGTTGCGGCCGAACAGCCCGCCCTTGATGGGAAAGTATTTCTTCAGGTTTTCCACGATCACGATCTCATCGTTTTTTCCGGCGGTTTCAGGCATGCGGCTCATCCTCCCTTCCCGCGGGCGCATAACGGTAACAGTTGACCGTATGCGTGTCCGAAATCCAGTATTCGGGCGGGTATTGGCAGATGCACTGATCCGTTTTCATCTCGCAGCGGTCGCGGAAATAGCAGTAATCGGGCATGTTGATCGGGTTTGGCACCTTGCCGGGGATGGAGTACAGGCGCGACACTTCGCGGTTCAAGGCGGGCTTGGAGTTGAGCAGCCCGATGGTGTAGGGGTGGGAAGGATTCTTGAACACGTCGTGCACGGTTCCCTTTTCCACCACGCGCCCGGAATACATCACCACCACGTAGTCCGCCATTTCCGCGATCACGCCCAGATCATGGGTGATCAGCATGATGGAGGAGTTGATCTGATCCTTCAGGTGCCTAAGCAGGTCCAGAATCTGCGCCTGAATGGTCACATCCAGCGCGGTCGTCGGTTCGTCCGCGATGATCAGGCGCGGCGAAAGGGCCAGCGCCATGGCGATCATCACGCGCTGACGCATGCCGCCGCTGAGCTCGTGCGGGTACATCCGGTATACGCCCTGGCTGTTGGCAATGCCCACCATCTCCAGCATTTCGACGGTACGCTGTTTAACCGCCTCCGCCGAAAGGGCGTGGTTATGCAGGGCGATCACCTCATCCACCTGCATGCCGATGCGAAACACGGGGTTCAGGCTGGTCATCGGCTCCTGAAACACCATGGAAATCTGCTTGCCGCGGATCCTGCGCATGGCCTCGGTTGGCATTTTGGCAATGTCGACCACGCCGTCCTCGCTGTCAAAGCGGATGGCGCCGGATACGATCTGCCCCTGCGGACGCTGCACCAGCTGCATCAGGCTCAGGCTGGTCACGCTTTTGCCGCAGCCGCTCTCCCCCACCACACCCACGGTTTTGCCGCGCGGGATACTGAAGGATACGCCGTCCACGGCCTTGACGGTCCCGATATCGGTAAAAAAGTAGGTATGCAGGTCGTCGAACTCCACGATGCTGTCGGGGTTTTTCATCTGCGAGGCGTACTCCTGCGGGGGAACATTCCTGCGCTCCCGCGCCCTTTCCATCGCCGAGGTAACGCGTCGGTTTTCCCGGCTGATACGGTGCGACTCCCGCGCGGAGATATACCCTTCGTTCTTTGCCTTCCGTTTCATGGATATACCTCCTTACCGTTTCATTTTGGGATCGAACGCGTCGCGAAGTCCGTCGCCGATGAAGTTGAAGCCAAGCACCGTCAGCAGGATCAGGAATCCGGCGGGAATCCATACGAACCAGTAGTTGGTCATCACGTAAATACTGCTGACCGCGTTGATGATCGTGCCCCAGGACGCCAGCGGGTACTTGACGCCCAAGCCAAGGAAGGAGAGCGTCGCCTCGGTGAGGATGACGCCGCCCAGCGTCATCGTCGCGATGACAATCAGCTGGGGGATCACGTTGGGCACCAGATGGCGGAATATGCGGCGTTTCACCGACAGGCCCGTGGCTTCCGTGGCGGTCATGAATTCCTGTTCCCGCAGGCTTAAGATCTGCCCGCGCACGACGCGCGCGATGGTCGGCCAGCCCAGCAGGCCCATCGCCCCCATCAGCACGAAAATGCGCAGGGACGGTTCCACCTTTTCCGCATCCATGATCGCGCCCAGGATCACGTACAGGGGCAACGAGGGCAGGCAGTTGATGATGTCCACGATACGCATCAGCAGGTTGTCCAGCCATTTGCCGAAATAGCCCGCGATGCCGCCCAGCACAACGCCGATAAGCGTTTCCAGGAATACCACCACAAAGCCGATGAGCAAGGATACCCGTCCGCCGTACATCAGGCGGGTAACGACGTCCATGCCGTTGCCGTCGGTGCCCAGCGGGTGATCCACCGTCGGCGTACTGTAGATCTTGATCTGGTACGTGTCCAGTTCCGTGCGGACGATGTATTCCTTGGCGTTGCGCTCCAGCAGGTACAGGCGGTCCGCGCCGGTTTCGTCGGCCAGCGTGAAACGGGTGTCGCCGCGCGCGATCGCATCCTGTACGGCTTCGGCGAACCCGTCCGGGAATACCGTGCCCACCTGGGAGGCCTTCATCACAAAGTGCGACGCCTGCCCCACCGTCGCGCCCTGCGCGTCCGTAAAGGTGGCGACTCCGCGCTCCGAGAAGGTAAGGCCGAAGCTTTGTCCGTCGGCGGTGAAAACGGCGTCCGTCCCGGCCTGCATCGCGCGCTCGGCGGCCAGCCGGAAGGCGAAGTCGTCGCTGTATTCGCCCGAGAAGATGAGCTTGGAAGCCAGCGCCAGGTCTGCCTGCATCAGCACTTTGGCTTCCACCTTGGAGGTGCGCAGGAGGAACGCCTGGCCGTCCGCCGTCACAAAGCTTTTCTGCCCGGCGCGCACGGCTTCCTCAAACCGCTGGGTGAAATCAGCCGGCGGCGCAAAGCCTTCGATCGGTTGCAGCTTGAACTGGTTTTTAATACCCTTGCCGGACGCCACGACGCTTGCCGAAGTGACGCGGTAAAAGTTCTCGCCTTCCTGCTCCAGCCCGTAGACGTTGCCGCCGCTTTCAAACGTGATTTCGCCGCGCGTGATGGCGAGGATCATTTTACTTTTCGCGGTGCTGTCAAACGTGGCGCCTTCGGCCAGCACGTAGCGGAATTCCTCGTTCTCCGTCACCGCCGCGTACAGTTTGTTCATCGGCGCGTAGTCTTTGAAAACCTCGCTTTCGTGGTAGGGGCTCAGCCACCCGCCCAGAAAGCTGAACACGAACATGAACAGGATGATAATCGCGCCGGTGAGCGCGAGGCGGTTGCGCACGAAGCGCTTGAACACCAGCATGCCGGGCGAGAGCACCTTGACGCGTCGCTCGTCATCCAGCGCGAGGGGTTGCGTATCGGTCGGGATGTTTTCCCCGGGACGGCCCGCATGATCCATTTCTTCCATCTCGCACACCCCCTACTCGATCCGTACGCGCGGGTCGACCACGGCGTAGAGGATATCGGCCAGCAACGTGCCCAACAGCGTCAGCACCGCCATAAACATCAGGTAAAACATGGTAAACGGAATATCGCCCTCCAGCATCGCCTGATAAGAGGTGTAGCCGATTCCGGGGATCTGGAACAGCGTTTCGGTGATCATCGCGCCGCCGAAAAGGCTGGGCAGGGTATACCCCAGCAAGGTGACCACCGGGATTAACGTGTTGCGGAAGGCGTGGCGGTAGATTACCGTTCGCTCCGGCAATCCCTTGGCCCGCGCGGTACGGATGAAGTCGCTGTTGAGCACTTCCAGCATGTTGGTGCGCGTGTAGCGCATCAGGTCGCCGACGCTTACGATGGTCAGCGTCAGCACGGGCATGATGTAATGCTTGGCGACGTCCAGCGCCTGTCCCCAGGTACCGAGCGTGAGGTAATCCCGCCCGACCTTGCCAAACAGGTCCAGCCAGCCCAGTTGAACGGAGAAAAGGAGCTTCAGCAGCGTCGCAAAAAAGAAGGTTGGCAGCGAGATGCCGATCAGCGCAAACACGGTAACCGCGTAATCGGTTTTGCTGTATTGTTTTCGCGCCGAGAGAATGCCCAGCGGGATGCCGATGATCACCCGCAGGATCATGGTAATAAACCCCAGCCAGAATGAGTCCCAAATGACCTGAGCAAACTTGCGCGTCACAGGAATGGTAAACTTCCATGAATCGCCAAAATCACCCTGAATCACTTTGCCCAGCCAGTTGAAAAAGCCGGTGATCACATTGCCGCTCATGCCGAACTGTTCGTTGAGGATTCGGATCCATTCCGTATAGCTTCTGGACCCCGGCATCTGTGCGCGCTCCATGGCTTTTTTTTCCACGAACGACGTCGGAATCACGCGCATGATGCCGAAAATCAGCATCGCCACAAAAAACAGAATGATTATGCTGAGCAACATGCGCTTGAGGATGTATCGTTTCACTCGGCGCACTTCCCTTATGTATCATTTTTCCAAAGCGCGGCGGTCTGCCGCTTATGCTCAAGCCCGAATGCATGCATTTCGGATTGCTCCGCCGCCTGCCGGCCGACGGACCGACAGGCGGCGCGGAACTGCCCATTCGGGAACCCGCTGCCGCGCGGTGTTCCTCTCGCGCGCCGGCCCGGATCCCCTGCGCAACCGTGCGGACCGTTCCAATGGATGGAGGAGTCCGCGGGGATGTACCCGCAGACTCCTCCGGGCGTGGTCCGTTTGGACAGGCTTCGCCGGAGCTTATTTCAGCTCCAGGGTTTCGATATCCAGCGCGAAGCTCCAATAGGTGGTGATGTCCTTGGTGAGCGTGTCCAGATTCACACGCTCGGCGCTGAAAATCACCGCGTTCTGGCGCTGATACACCGGCAGCTCCACAGCCCACTCGATGATCTCGTCCAAAGCGGCTTTGTAGATCGCTTTGCGGTACGACTGATCCGCGCTGTTGCGCGCGTCCATGATCAGCTGGTCCAGTTCCGGATCGGCGATCATGTACTGGTTGCTATCGGTGCCGCCGGCTCCAAGCACGTTGCTGGAGTGGTACACCTGATACATATCCGGGTCCACGGTTACTTGCCACGCCATGCAGAAAAGCTGAGCGCTGGCGCTCTTGACCTTTTCCAGCAGGACGCTGAAATCGGAGACGTCGTTGATGGTCAGCGTGATGCCGACCTTTTCCAGAAGCGCCTTCGCGTCGGTCAGGATGCCGAAGGAGGGATGGTCGCCGGTACCGCCGCCGCCGATGATCACTTCATACTCCATCAGCGCGCCTTCGGGCGCGGCGGTGAACTTGCCGGTCGCATCGTCGAAGGTATAGCCGGCCGCCTTGAGGAAACCGATGATCGCGGCCTGCGCGGCGGCTTCCTTCTGTTCCATGGTCATGTCGGAGGTGTAGATATCGTTGCCGTCGACATCCGTGGAGAAAGCAACCTTGTAATCCGCGTCGGTCTTCTGCGGCGCGGCCCAGGAAGTGTTGGAAATCGGGTAGTTGATTACCGACGCGATTTCGCCGTAATAGCTGTCGATGACCACGTCGCGGTAGAGCGCCAGCGCGGTGAACAGGGCGCGGCGCAGGTCCTTGGAGGCGTCGGAGCCGGCATCGCCGCCCACCGCCACGTTGGTGGCCGTCACGCCGATGTAGCCGTAGCCCAGGTTGTTGACCGTGCTGGTGAACAGCTTGTCGCCGTTGAGTTCGCCGCCGTTGGCGTCCTTGATGGTGGCGATGGTTTCCTTGTTGAAGGAAGGATCGGACACATCCAGCGTACCGGTGAGCACGCCGCTGGTTTTATCCGCGTCCAGGGTTTCCTTCAGCTGGATGTACTGAATCTTGGGCGCGCCCTTCCAGTAGAGCTCGTTCGCCTCCAGGTAAACGATCTTGTTCTCGTACTTGATGAACTTGTAGGGGCCGTAACCCAGCGGCTGCGTGGTCTTAGCCTGAACCATGCTCAGGTCGCCGAAGGGGAAGCCGAACTTGTTGTTGGCATAGTCGTACTGGGCCGCGTCGCCGTAGTAGTGCATCGGGGCTACGGTGATGCCGAACACCTGATACACCGCGGGCGCGGAGAAGCCCTTGAGCGTAACGGAAACGGTGTAATCGTCGATCTTCTTGATGCCGGCGATGTTGGGCACGCCCGCGGCGGCTTCCGGCTCGGTCTTGGCCTGTTCCTGCACAAAGGCGGCCTGCGTGGTCGCCAGTGTGGAGGTGCCTTCCACGTCGGTCATCTCCGTGCTGAAGAAGGCGTCCGGGTCTCCGGCATACTTCGCGGAAACTTCCTGATAGCATTCTTCCAGCGTGGGATACTGACCCTCGGCCAGTTTCCAGCTCAGGCCCGTGGTCGGCGCAGTCAGCACGCCGGCGTCATAGTTGGCAAAGCCCCACAGCATCATGCCAAAGGCGTTGCCCAGGCCGGAGTTGGCGGCGATATCCGCGGGCGTCGACTCGATCATGGCGGCATAATCGTCGACGTTATAGTTGGCCACAACGAAGTTGATGATGGCCTGCACATCCGAGGTCCAGGCATCCGCAAGCCCGGCCCAGAAAGCGTCCTGCTGGGCCTTGGTCCACCCGTCGCTCTCCGCCCACTCGTGCGCGGCGCCGGCGGCGTAGATGGCCTTGGACAGCGCATCATACTTGGCGTAAATATCTTCGGGCGTCTGCGTCTGGTACGCTTTCAGGCCTACGATGTCGTAGCTGTTCAGCGTAATCGACCCGATATAGGAGGGATCCAGTAGCACATAGTACGTGAAGATCAGATCGTCGGCCGTCAGCGAGACGCCGTCGGAGAACTTCACATCGTCGCGCAGCTTGGCGGTATAGACGGTGGTATCCGCCGCCTCGTCGCGCACAACGCTCAGATCCGCCACACCGTAATAGGTGTGGTCGTTTCCGTTGTAGGGAATGGTCTCCCCTTCGATGGCGTTGTACACGATACCGCCCACACGGTCGGTAACCATCAGGGGCGTGCCGGTGAAAATGTTGGCGACATCGCTGTCAAAAGCGCTTTCCGCAAAGAACGGGCTGAATTTTTCGTTGAACTCCGTGTAGCCGATGACCAGCGTGTTGGCTTCGCGCTGCGCTTCCGCAAGCGCGGTGCCCGCCAACCCCAGCAGCATGCACGCCGCCAGAACCAAAGACGCGATTTTTTTCAGGATGACCATTTGCCAAACCTCCTCTTATTCTTTTATCGTTTTGTGGCAAGGCCACAGAACAATCAATGTCTGGGCTCCGGTTCCGGTTCCGGCTCCGGCTCCGGGACCCTTACCGCGCGGTCATCCAGCGCGCGCGCGGCGCGCGCGCTCCAAACGGCCGTCGCGCCGCAGGCCGCCATGCCCCCGGCCCAGCCGATCTCCGCCGGTAAGCTCCCGTTTGTCTGCCCCGTCATCAGCAACAGCGCTTCGCCGGTCACAAACAGGCCGCACAGAACCGCAATCCCCCTGGCGCTGCGGATGCCGGCCCGTACGCTTCCCTCGCGCTGCACCTGCGTAAAGCGGGGCGGCAACCGCCAGACGCGCCATATGGCGCGGCCCCAGAAAAACAGCGGCAGCCCCATCGCCAGGTAGAAGGGCAATACCAGATAGGAACGTGTGCTGGGCAGATCCATGAATCCGTACCCCACAAAGGCCGCGGCGCATAGCGCAAACGCGAAATCCATGATGTGAAGGAGATGCAGGCGCTCCGCGGCCGTGGGTTGCGAAAAACGATAATAGGCCCCGGTGTAGACCGCAAGCCTTTCCGTACGTCCCGTGGAGGGGTTTGTCGTTTCCCGTAACACATAGAGCTGGCGTAAGCGTTTTCGTCTCATTCCGATCACCGTGTTCACGTATGTTCGTAGGTCGATCATACCACAGATACAGCATAATGTAAATTCATTGAAGATGAAACATCACGGCTGTTTTTTTCCTGTATCGCACCCTCGTCGCCGCTTTTGGGGAGTTGTATCCGCGGGGCCTTCGCACCGCCGCGCGATGAAAGCCTGCTGGGGCGGAGGCCCGGTCTCCGGCTGTCCCTTGGGATTGGCACGCCGAATGGCACGGCGCTGGGCCGCATGCGTCGCCTGCGCCGCCATACGGCGTTCCCTGCGCCGCCGCTTCCCCGTGCCCGCAGATGCCGTTTTACCTCAAACGCGCTTGTTCCGCGGGAATGTTCATTTCAGCATTTCATCGTTTTCACGCAGCCATGAACGGCGCGATTTCAGCCCACGCGGGGCGACGGGCAGGCGACGGGGTCAAACTGACTCTTGCGTGGGCCGCGCCGATTCGCTACACTGTGGCTTGTGGATGGAACCCCCGCTCCGCCGGGGACGCCGCGCCGGCCTTCCGGCCGACGGCGTATGCCGGATTGCGCTTTGCGGGATGTTTTGCTATACCTGAAACCGGACTTAGAATCACCCGATGGGAGGAGATGCCCCATGCCGGAACCGCACCCCGCTCCAGCGCCCGTCACGCTGGAGGAACCCGCTCTTTCGCCTTCGCTCGAAACGCGCGGCCTGGCCGAGGCGCTCGCTTTGGCCCTGAAACAGCGCGTCGATCCGGAGGGCTTTCGGTTTGTGGACGGTTCGGCGTCCGGCGCCACAGGCGGAGCGCTGTCGTTTGCGGATTGTGCCTTCCAGCGCTGCTCCTTTGCGGAGTGGGAGCCTGCGCATGTTCATTTTACGGATTGCCTGCTGGATCATTGCGATCTGTCCGGCCTGAAGCTGGACCGGGCTTCCTTCCACCGCGTCCGCTTCCAGTCCTGCCGGCTGACTGGGCTGGAATGGCAGCGCTCCTCCCTGACCGACGTCACGCTGGAGGGCTGCAGCGCCGATTACCTGATGCTTTCCCAGTGCCAGCTCGCCCGCGTACGGTTCAAAGACTGCCGGATGCGGGAAAGCCTCTGGCAGGACGTCCGGTTCCGTCAGGTATCGTTTGAGCGTTGCGATCTGTGCTCCGTCCAGATTCGGAATGTGCCCATGGAAGGGCTGGACATGACCACCTGTTCGTTGGACGGCCTGCAGATTGATCCGCGCGATCTGCGCGGGATGCGGGTAACGGCCCTGCAGGCGCTGCAATGCTGCGCGATGCTTGGCCTGTCCGTCGAAGAATGAACCGAAGGAAGGACGTAGCGATGGAACTGAAATGGACGAACGCGCGGGACCGCGGCTTTATCGACCTCGCCGCCAGGCTGGATAGCCATCTGGATGCGCTCAGCCCCGCACAGCACGCCCTCTGCGCGCCGCACAATCTGCTGGACGGCGACGCCCTGGTCGCGCTGATCTTTGATAACGGCCAACCGGTGGCTTGCGGCGCGCTGCGCCTGCTGGGCGATCATACGGGCGAACTCAAGCGGATGTTTGTGCATCCGGCATTTCGCGGGCACGGGCTCGCGCGGGAGGTTTTGCGCGCGCTGGAGGCCCGCGCCGTTACGGAAGGCTGCCGAATGCTGGTGCTGGAAACCAGCCCCGCCCTGAGCGCGGCCGTTTCGCTGTACCGAAGCGTCGGCTTTCGGCCCATCGATCATTACGGGCCGTACCGGGGCATGAACACGCTGTGTATGGGAAAAGCCGTCGGCGAAGACGCGGCGACCGCATCGCTGCAAACGGGGCGGGGGCAATAATCCGCATGACGTCGCAGACCGTCACGGAACAGCAAAGCAAAAGCGCCCCGAAGGGCGCTTTTACATCCTGCTGAAAAAACCCCGCCGTATCCGCCTTTCGCAACCGGAAAACCCCTCATCTGTGATGGGTTTCGCCGGGTCCGATCCGCCTGGAGCGGGTTTCGCCAGCGTTGTGCGCATCATCGCCCCGAGGGGTGCGCACCTATGCGCCGGCCTTCGTCTCCGGATGGATCGGGATACGGCAAATCACCGGCCGCCTTTCGGAGCGGGCGTTTTTTGCCACGGTTACCGAGGCGAAATGCTCTGATCGATCTGCTGGCGCGTCATGCGGATGTCCGTCAGCTTTTCGCTGATGGATCGGTCCAGCTGGGCCAGCACGTCGTCGATGTGCTTATATACGTCGTGGTAGAGCTTCTCTATTTCCTCCTGCGTGCCCTGGCGAATCTCCTCGACTTCCATGCGCGCGCGCGTGACGATCTCCTGCTCGCTCACCAGCTGCTTGGCGCGGGCTTCGGCGTCGGTGATCATCTGGATGGCTTTCTCCTTGGCGTCCGTAACCATGGACTGGGCCTGTTCCTGCGCCTGGCGCATCATCTCCTGCGCCTTCTGCCCCGCCGCGTTGAGCGTGCTTTGCGCCTGCGCGTTGGCCTCGTTGATGGCGCGGTTGGCGCGCATGTTCGCTTCGGCCTTCGTCTGCTCGGCCATGGAGCGCGCTTCCGCCAGAATGCTGTTCTGGTTTTGGATGATGCTGGCGGCGGCCGTCATATCCGCCGGCAATTCGTGGCGGATATCCTCCACCAGCTGACGGCAGCGATCCTTGTCCACCATGACCATGTTGCTCAGGGGAACCCGTTTGCCCGACAGAATACTGTTTTCAAGCTCTTCCAGAAACATTGCGGTACGGGGTTGGGACATGTGCGTCATTCCTCCTCAAAGGGCTTGGTTCAGCGATACGCCTGATAAACGTCCTCCAGAATGCAGGCCGGCACCAGCGTGGAGACGTCGCCCCCGAAGGACGCGATCTGCCGCACGGCGCTGGAACTGATGTAAGCGTAGTCCGGCGAGGTCATCAGAAACAGGGTCTCGATTTCCGGGGCGATCTGCCGGTTCACCTGCGCCATCTGAAACTCGTTCTCAAAATCGGTCACCGCGCGAAGCCCGCGCAGCACGATGCCCGCGCCCGCTTTGCGCATGTAATCCACCAGCAGGCCGCCGAAGCTGTCGATTTTCACGTTGGACAGGTGCGCGCACGCTTTGGCAAGCATCGCGAGCCGCCTTTCCGTGGTGAAGGTTCCCTGCTTGTCGGGGTTGTTGAGCACGGCGACCACCAGGTTGGGAAAAAGCTTCGCCGCGCGTTCAATCAGGTCGATGTGCCCCAGGGTTACGGGGTCAAAGCTCCCCGGGTACACGCACAGGCTCGTGGGCATCGCGTTGCGCCTCCCCTCGGTATCGGTAAAAATGAATGGCCGTATCCCCGTAGCGGCGCGCGTCCGTTTCCATAAAACGCGCGTCCGGCGTGGGAACGTGTTCCCGCCGGTGCTCGATCACCACCAGCGCGTCGGTTTCCAACAGGCCAAGGTCCGCCAGCCGGGCGCAGACGCTCCCGGTATCGGTCATGCGATAGGGAGGATCCAGAAAAACCAGCGTGTAGGCCCGGCCTTCCCGCGACAGGCGCTCGAGGGCCTGCCTCCAGTCGGCCTGCAAGAACCGCGTCCGCTCCTGAAAACGGAGCGTTTCCATGTTTTTGCGGATGCACTGCGCCGCTTCGGACGCGCTGTCCACCAGCGTTGCCTCCGCCGCGCCGCGGCTGACCGCCTCCAGCGCCAGCGCACCGCTGCCGGCAAACAGGTCCAGCACGCGCGCTTCAACGACCGTTTCCCGCAGGATGTTAAACAGCGACTCCCGCACGTAATCCTGCGTGGGGCGCGTATCCTGCCCCCGCGGCGCGACAATGGTACGCCCCCGCGCCTCCCCGGCGATCATCCGCATGTGCGATCCTCCGTCAGATCAGCCGCTCGGGCGTGTTGCGCCGGGCGCGAGCCTTGCGCTCCCGGCGTTCGCGGCGCTTCTTGCGCTGATCGCCGATCAGGATGCCGGTGTTGATCTTCCTGCGCAGCGCAAGACCCTGCGCATAGCCAAACCCATACCCCAGCGGCGCGATCAGCACCCACAGCGGGCTCAGGCGCTCAGCCCAGAGCGTGGCGTCGACGCCCAGTTTCACGGCGACGTTGATAAACGGCATCGTCATGCTGCGCACGAGGATCCGCAGCACAGCCGCGACGGAGATGCCCTCGTGCGACTGATAGTAAGCCAGCGCGTCGCCGATGCCGCTCTGGCGCGTGTAGCTCGTCATCCAGGTGGGCAGCACGCCCAGCGTATAGGTTGAGGGTTGCGCAAGAAACGCAAACACCAGCGCGATCAGGCAGTAGGGAAGCGCGCCCAGCGAGGCCGCGAAAAAGCCCTTGGCCGGGTGAAAGCAGCGGTTTTCATCCGCGGGCGACACCGCGTGGCCCTCCTGACGGCGCTGGTACATGATTTCGCCAAACGCCGCGTCCGACTGGCCCGCGTTCATCCCGCCGTAATACAGGTACGTGCCCGCCGCCAGCACCAGCATCAGCCCGGCCAGCACGCGCAGCGCCACCGAATCGAAGCTCAGCAGCAGGCTCAGGATCAGGTACAGTAGCGATACAAACAGGATGTTGAGCATCATCCGCAGGCCGAGCCTGACCGCGTCCCGGCCGTGCCAGGAGCCGGTCAGCCCGGGCTTGACCACCTCGGGCACTTTGGGTTTCGTCTGTTGTGGCATGGGTTCATCCCTCCCTGTACGCCGCGTTGGCATTGTACCAGAAAACGGCGTTGCGCGCAATCACGGTTCCGGTCGTCCGGCCGGGTTCGCATGGGGCCTGGTTGATCAGCCGGTTCAGCGCTTTTCGCCGCCCGCGGGCAGGTACACCCTCGGTACGCGCGTGGTAATCGCCAGCAGCACCTCGTAGCTGATGGTTTCCGCCCAGCCTGCCAGCTCGTCCGCGCCGATGCGCTCGTTCCCCTGCGTGCCGATCAGCACCGCCTGCGAACCGACTGCCACATCCGGGATGCCCGTCACGTCGATCATCGTCTGATCCATGCAGATGCGGCCGATAATGTTGGCCCGCCTGCCGGATACGAGCATCTGCCCGCGGTTGCTCATCAGGCGGTGGTACCCGTCCCCGTAGCCCACGGCGACCGTCGCCACGCGCATGGGGCGCTCCGCCGTAAAGGCGCAGCCATAGCCAACGCTTTCCCCCGCCGCGATATCCTTAACATACACCACTTCGGTTTCCCAGCGCAGAGCGTGGCGAAAATCCAGCGCCGTAGGCACCGGGGGATACCCGTACAGCGAGATGCCTTCCCGGATCATGCTGAAGTTCGCCTCCGGCGCAACCAGGCTCATCGCGCTGTTGGCCGCGTGCACCGGGATGCCCAGGTCAAAATGCGCGCGCAGTTCATGGAACAGGGCGAGCTGCTGATGCGTATAGGCGCTCATATCGCCCTGTCCGTCGACATTGTCCGCGTCGGCAAAATGGGTGTAGATGCCGGTCACGCGCACATGCGGCGCTTGGGAAAGCGCCAGCGCCAGCGCGTCGGCCTCCCCCGCCGTCCGAAGGCCGATGCGGTTCATGCCCGTATCCAGCTTGATGTGCACCAGCGCGGGCTTGCCGATGTTTTCCGCCGCTTCGTCCAGCGCCCGCACCATTTCCGGTTCAAATACGGTCAGGGTCAGTTCCTGCCGCACGGCGGTCTCCGCGGCGATGTCCGTCGCCGCGCCCAGCACCAGAATGTTCGCCCGAATGCCGTTTTCCCGCAGCAGCACGCCTTCCTCGGGGATGGCGACCGCCAGATCGTTGCCGCCGGCCTCCACGATCGTCCGCGATACCTCAAGGATGCCGTGCCCGTAAGCGTTGGCCTTCACCACGGCCATCACCCGAACGGAAGGCGGCACCTGCCCCTTCATCAGCAGGTAGTTGTGCCGGATCGCGTCCAGATCGATCAGGATTCGGTTCTGCCGGAACATCGCGTTCAACCCTTTCCCGACTGGCAGGCCGACCGTTCACACAGAAACACGGATAGGCGGGGCGAGCGCTTGCCCGCACGGCCCTCCGTGCCTGTCGGTTGGATGGTCGTCCCGCCGGATTACAGCGTTTGAATGTCCTCCTGGGTGAGCATCCGCACGCCGGCGTCCCGAAGGACGCTCACCGCGTCCTCCAGCTTGTCCACCCGCATGATGATCAGCGCGTGATCGCCCGCGTTGCGCACAAAGCTGTACAGGTATTCCAGCGCTACGTTTTTCTCCGCCAGTTTGCTCAGGATGGCCGCAAGCCCGCCGGGTTTGTCTGGCACATACACGGCCAGCACGTCCGTCAGCTTGGCCGTATAGCCCTGCTCCGCCAGTATGCGGCACGCGCGGTCCGGGTCCGCCACGATGCCGCGGAGAATTCCGAAATGCGTGGTATCCGCGATGGAAAGCGACACCAGATCGATCCCGTGATCCGCCAGGACCTTCGTAAAGTCCGCCAGCCGCCCGGGCGTGTTCTCGATGAAAACCGAAATCTGTTTAACGTACATCCCGGATGCACCTCCGCATGCTTTTCATCAGTATACCACACCCAAACACGGCTGGCTACCGCACGCCGGATCGGGTGCATTTTATAGCTGGCGCTTGTCGATCACGCGCTTGGCCTTGCCCTCGCTGCGGGGCAGCGTGCCCGGCTGGCAGAGCTTCACCGTAGCGTGTACCAGCGCGTGGGAAGCGATCGAGTTGACGATCTTGGCCTCCAGCGCCTCCATGTCCTTCACGGTGTCGCTCATGAACGCCGGCGACAGCTCCACCTGCACCTCCATGGTGTCCAGGTTGCCGCTGCGCTCCACCACGATCTGGTACTGCGGAACGATTCCCTCCACCTGCAACAGCGCGTGCTCCACCTGCGAGGGGAACACATTGACGCCGCGGATGATCAGCATATCGTCCGTGCGGCCCATCACGCGGCCCATGCGCACGTGCGTGCGCCCGCATTCGCAGGGTTCGTCGGTCAGGGTGCACAGGTCGTGCGTGCGGTACCGAAGGAGCGGCATGCCGTGCTTGGTCAGCGTAGTAAAGGTCAGGTCGCCCTGCTCGCCGTAAGGCAGGCCGTGCCCGTCCGGGCCGATCACCTCCGGCAGGAAGTGATCCTCCCAGATGTGCATGCCCTTTTTGCACATGCACTCCACCGATACGCCGGGGCCCATGACCTCGCTCAGGCCGTAAATATTGATGGCGTCGATGCCCAGCATTTCCTCGATTTTTTCACGCATGGCCTCGGTCCACGGTTCGGCGCCGAAAATGCCGCTTTTCAGCTTCGTGTGGTGGACGCCCTCCGCCTGCAGCGCCTCGGCGAGGTTCAGCGCGTAGGAAGGCGTGCAGCACAGCGCCGTGGAGCCGAAATCCTGAATGAGCAGCAACTGCCGGGTGGTGTTGCCGCCGCTGATGGGGATCACGCTGGCGCCCACGCGCTCCGCGCCGTAGTGAGCGCCCAGCCCGCCCGTAAACAGTCCATACCCGTAGGCGACCTGCACGATATCGTGCTTGCCGATATTGGCGCAGTACATGCTGCGCGCCATCAGCTCCGCCCAGCGGTCGATATCCCCGCCCGTATAGCCCACGACCGTGGGCTTGCCGGTGGTGCCGCTGCTGGCGTGGATGCGCACGATCTCGGTCTGGGGCACCGCGAACAGCCCAAAGGGATAATGGTCGCGCAGGTCCTGCTTTTCGGTGAACGGCAGACGCTCGATATCGCAAACCCCGCGGATATCCATGGGCGTAATGCCCATCTGCTGCATCTTGTTGCGGTAGAAGGGCACGTTTTCGTACACACGGCGCACGACGTCCCGCAGGCGTTCGTCCTGCAGGGCGCGCAGCTGGTCCCGGGGCATGCACTCCATCGTCGGGTTCCAGATCCTATGCTCCATGGGCGGTTCACTCCCTTGCGTTATGCCTGTGAAGGTTGGGTTTCCTTTGCGGCGGCGCGGCCCGCTTCAAACGCCCTGATGTTGACCGCCATGGTGCTGCGGGGCACCGAAGCGGCAATGGCGTGCTTCCAATCCTCGTCGGTAAAGGGCAGGTGACGGCTGAGCACGCCCAGCAGCACCAGATTGACCGCGCGCTGGCTTCCGGCTTCCACCGCCAGCGTGAGCGCGTCCACCGCTTCCACCGCATGCTCCGCGAGCGCCGGTATCTCCAGCGGTTGGGCGGGATACTGCGCCGCGCCGGTGATCACCGGCATGGGCGGG
>JAAYUF010000149.1 GCA_012517815.1 Clostridiales bacterium | reverse complement strand
TCTGGATGCGACGCGCTACCGGGAAAAGCTGATTTCCGCGTTTGTGTCCAGCATGGAGGCGCGCGACCCCTATACGCAGGGGCACAGCCAGCGCGTGGGCGAATACGCGAAGCTGATCGCCCTGCAGATGCGGTGCACCGCCAAGCAGCTGGATACCATCCGCGAAGGGGCGCTCCTGCACGATATCGGCAAAATCGGCGTGAGCGATCTCATCCTGCACAAACCGGGCCTGCTGCTGCGCGAGGAGCGGGAGATCATCCAGCAGCATCCCGCCATCGGCGTGGATATCGTCGAAAAAGTCGGACTGTCGGACGCGGTGATGGAAATGATCCGCAGCCATCACGAGCGTTTTGACCGCAAGGGCTATCCCGACGGGCTGTATGCGGGCGATCTTCGCCTGTCCACACGCATCCTGTCCGTGGCGGACGCCTATGACGCCATGACCAGCGACCGCCCCTACCGCAGCAGCATCTCCCTGGCGCAGGCGCGGGAGGAACTCCAGCACGGCAAGGGAACGCAGTTTGATCCCGACGTGGTGGAGGCCATGCTGGCGGTGATGGACGAGAAGGAGCGCATGGCATGATTCTCGTCTACCTGTTGTTGCTGGCGGTGGCGGTTGGGTATCTGCGCGGGGGGCGGTTGGCCGGTTATCTGAAAAAACCGTTGAAAGGCGTATATTTGCCGGTAGCCGCCTTTCTTCTGGAAAGCAGCTTCGCGTGGCTCCCATCCCTGCTCGCGGCGCCGCCCCAGCGCTGGCTGTGGATCGCGGTTGCGGTCGAATACCTGTGTCTGTTTGCCTTTTTGCTGATGAACTACGACGAGCGGGCGTTTTGGCTGGTCGCGCTGGGTACGGCGACGAATTTTACGGCGATGGCCCTCAACCAGATGCGCATGCCCGTAAGCCCCGCGGTTTTTGCCTTTCCGTCGCTGTCACGCTTTGTGGAGCGTGTCCAAAGCGGAGAGCTGATCGAGTATGTGCTGGTGGGATGGGATGCGCCCGTATGGTGGCTTGGGGACTGCATCCCCATACCGTGGGGCGTGCCCGGCGTGGCCAGCGCGGGCGATTTTCTTATGGGCGCGGGGCTGTTTGGGTGGGTGCAGAAGATGATGCTGCGCAAGGAATGAGGCCGCCGCAAGGCCCTGTTACCCGCGGCGGGCCCGGGGGCCTTCGGCCCGCTCCGTCCATCGGTCACGGAAACGGTGCGCTTCGGAGCGGAATTTTCACTTGGCAGCTAGATCCATCGATCGCCCCCGCCAGCACGCGGGGGCGTTTTGCGCGACCCGCCGCGTGCCGCACCCGGCCAGGCCGGTAACAGGAACAGGCCTCCGCGACGGGAGGCGCTGTGGCGCGCCGCGACAGCGGGCTTTCAACGCAGGCCGGAAAAAGAACAATCCCCCGATGCGCAAGTAAACCCAAAACGGCTCGCCGGTTTGGCGAACCTGCGGCGCGCAATTCAAAGCCCGTCTGGACAGGTTAAGATCAGTGCGCTTATCATGCCGGATACGGGCGAAGCGCCGCCAGAGTCTGCGCCGGCATCCGCGACGGGTTGCGGCGCATGTGGCCCCATGGCTGCTTCCAGCCCGGCGTCCGGGCAGACCGGCATCCTCGGCAAACGGCAAACGGGGGTCAGCTCAGCATGCTGGAATAGACGATGTTGCGAATCTTCCGCACCAAAGGCGTGATCACGGCGTCCGCGCACTGTTGCATCACCAGGATGATCAATTCCTTCTCCGGGCAGACCGTCAGATAGGTACCGCTCCAGCCGTCCCAGCCAAATTCGCCGGAAACCCCCAACGAATAGCTCATGGCCGGGTCCTGCAACACCCGCATCAGGCCGCCGTAGCCGTACCCGTCCATGGTGTCAAAGGTGATGCTGGCCAGTTGCTTGGCGTCCAGATGGTTCTGGGTAAGCCACTCCACGGAAATCGGCTTGAGAATCTGGGTTTTTCCAAGCGACCCTTTGCCCAGCAGCATACGGGCAAAAGCCAGCATGTCGTCGATCGTCGATACGGCCCCTCCGCCTCCCGAGATGTAGGCCGGTTTGCTCAGGCAGGTATTGGGATCATGCTTGCTGCCGGCATACGGTACGAGCCCCCCGTCCTGATGTTGGTACAGGGTTGCCAGCCGCTTTTGCTTCTCCTCGGGTACGTAGAAATCGGTATCATCCATGCCAAGCGGCGCAAACAGAGCTTTCTTCATAAATTTATCAAGCGGTTTACCTGTGATGACCTCCACCACGGCGCCCAGAATATCGGCCGATGTGCCGTACAGCCAGCTTTCGCCGGGATGGAACGCCAGCGGCAGCCTGCCGATACGGTTTGCGACCGCCAGCGTATCCGGAGGCGCGCCCTGATCGGTTTCCTGTTTGAACGCGTCAAACAGCTCGGCGGCGGCGCGTTCGGCCGGGGTGCCATCCCCGGGGTAGCACAGGCCAGAGGTCATGGTAAACAGATCCCGCACCTGAACCGGCCTTTTGACGGGTACCGTTTCGGTATCGCCGACGGCTACGCGCTGGTCCTGAAACCCCTCCAGAAAATCGGATACCGGCGAAAGCAGGTCCAGCTCGCCGCACTCCACCAGCATCATGGCCGCGACGGCGGTGAGGGGCTTGGTCAGCGAATACAGGCGGAAAAGGGTGTCGCGGCAAATGGGCGTGTTTTGGGCGATATCCGCATGACCGCTGCCATAGATAATGGACACATCGTCCTTCTGCCATACCAGGGCAAGGGCGCTCGGCGTTTTGCCGCGATCCACCGCATCATCCATCACGCGGGCGATGCTCTTGCGCATTTTCTTCATTTCCATACCTCCCAGCGTTGAGCTTTCCTGCGACTCCGTATCGGTGACAGCTTCGGGAGCTCCTCCTGACGCGCAGACGACGTTCAGCCGAAACCAGGGTTGCCTCCGTGTGCTTGGCTTAGTATATCGCTTTCTCCGGGACATGGCAATCGGAAACGCCCGTACGGCGAATGCCGCTCCCCTGTCGGCACGCGCGATGAACGGCGCGTGTTCGCGGCTGCCGGACGCTTTGGTTATCACAGGTTTCGGGGCGGGCGGCGCTCCATTCGCAGAATAAAAATCGCGCCCGGCCATTCGGATCGGTTCCGAATGGCCGGGCGCCAGACCGTTGACAAACCTCTGCGAGCGGTCATCGTCGCTCGCCTTACGGCCTTTCGGGCTGTCCGCTCGCTTAGGCAAAGTGCTTCGGCATAGGACTTTGGAGCTCGGGCCCAAACCCCGCATGGGTTGTTCCCGGAGGTTCATCGGCAGGCAGGGCATGCCGTGCCCCGCCCCTGGGTAACCCCGTGTCTACGGGTCGCTTCCCGCCTCGCTGAAGCGGCACGGGCCGCGCTCCTCCCTCCGACGCCCAGGCTCCGGTTCGGCTGCGGCAGGGGTTTCCCATTCCGATCCCCCCCTGCCGTTGGGAATGGTTCCCAACGGCAGGGGGTACTCCTCTGTACTTTCTCTGTTTTTGATCCGCCGCCCGCGAGCCGACGCCGCCGGTTTGCCGCGCACGCGAGGTTCAGGCGCGCCGCGCGCGGTCACGCATCTTCATGCTGCGGCGCGTCCGGCGCCGATTCGCTTTCGGCCTTGTCCGTAAAGGTTTCGAACGCGGCTTTGCCTTCCCGCTGCCACCACTCGTCGTAGTGTTTCCAGCTCTCGTACTTCCGTTTCGTCCCGTCCGCGCACTTCCAGTCTTTGCACGTCTGCTCCTTCTTGTACGAGTCGCTGTGCGAGCTGAACCCGCTGAACAGGATCTTGGACAGGATAAACAGCCCGACGCCCTGCCAGAACGTGATTACCGGGAGGCCGAAGATCATCGGCATCAGCCAGTTCCACAGCCATACGATGATCCAACCGAACAGAAGCCCGAGCCCAAAGCCCGCAATCACCCCCAGAATCGTGTACAGGACAATTTTCACAGGCTTGGGTACGCTATCCCAACTATCCATGCATGTCATACCTTTTCCTCCTTTAGCTTCGTTTCCCTGAAATGATCGCTCAGCAGCGCCCGCAGCGTCTTGACGGCCCGGGATTTTCGGGATAGCAGGGTGCCCACGGGTTCATGCCACGCCCGGGAGAGTTCGCGGAAGCTTTTTCCGTGAAATTCGGTGGCGATCAGAACCGCGCGCTGCTTGGGCTCCATCCGGTCCAGGCAGGCCGTCACGGCGCGCAAGAGTTCCTTGCGCTCCGCTTTGGCAACCACATCCTGCGTCTCGTCGGAGAGGATTTCCCGCAGGGAGAACGCCTCGTCCACATCCGAAAAACCGTCCAAGGATATCGACTTTGCCCTTTCCGCCTGAAAATCGACAATCCTGTTGCGAACGGAGCGGTAGGCATACGCCGTGATGTTTTCCACCGGCCCGCCCTGATCGGCGCGCAAAATCAGGCTGAGCATCACTTCACGGACAATGTCTTCCGCGTCCATATCGCTGATGCGGTTCACTTTCGCGCGTACATACCGCATCAGTCTGTCGCTCTCCGTGGCAAAGAATTCGAACAGCCGGCTTCGTTCGTCCTTCTTCATCGGGCATTCTCCAATCCTTTCACTGGTAAGACGGAGCGACGCTCGTTTTATTGCGCTGGTTTCAAACTTTTTTCGGAATGCCGTGCCCTTCCGCGCACACATCGCCTGTATTCGGTTTCCGCATCCGATTTCCTCTACGGGAAAGCATCGGTATCGGCAGGGCGATTGCGGATCGGGTTACGGCAAGGGCAACGTTTCCTGTAGAAATGCGCGGGCCAGAACCCGGCGGCGCGTTCCTCTTCATATAGAAGAAAGCGCCTCACCGGCGCGCGCCGGGGCGCGTCGGCCCCGGCAAAGGCGCGCGTATCCGCGCCGCAAGGCGGAAAACGCCGCGCTCAGGGCGCGATTACAGGACATTTCATGCTTCTTTCATCACATTTTAATCATCCATACATTGTACGGCGCGGCGAGCTGTGAAATAATCATCCTGATACTGGAAACCATCGGATGGCGCAGCGCGCGAAAGGACGAAAAGAATGGCGATCGGATTGAATCTGGCGGAGTATCTGAATCAGGGGGCGGAGCGGCTGGTCCGCGACGTGCGGCGCGCAACGCTCTTCAACCTGAAAGAAACCGCGTTTTTATGGCGATACGGCCGCAGCCTAAAAACCATGTTGCGGCGGCGTGCCATGCACCAGGCGCAGGGGCACCCGATTCCCATGTTCCTCATCGCCAGCATTACCAACGCCTGCAACCTCTACTGCAAGGGCTGCTACGCGCGCGCCAACGGCCAGTGCGGCGGCAAATCGGATGCGCCGCTGCTGACGGCCGACGAGTGGGGAGATGTTTTTGCGCAGGCGGAAGCCGCCGGCGTGGGGTTCATCCTGCTGGCCGGGGGCGAACCCATGCTGCGCCACGATGTGTTAACCGTAGCCGCCAGGCATGAAGGGATCCTGTTCCCCATTTTCACCAACGGTACGATGATCGACCCCCTGATGCTGTCCCTGCTGGACCAGCACCGCAACCTGGTGCCCGTCGTCAGTCTGGAAGGCGGCGAAGCCTCCACCGACGCGCGGCGCGGCGCGGGCGCCTACCGCCGCGTGCAGGCCTCGCTGGTCAAACTGTCCAACCGCAGGCTGCTCTTTGGCGTATCGCTGACGGTAACCACGGAAAACCGCGCCGAAGTGATGTCCCCCGCCTTCGTCCGAAGCCTGCGGCAGCAGGGGTGCAGGCTGGTGTTCTATATCGAGTACGTGCCGGCGACGCCCGGCACGGAGAGCCTCGCGCCCGACGATGCCGAGCGCCTGATCATGGATCACAATCTGGAGGAGCTGCGCGCGTCCTTCCCGGGCATGGTGTTTCTCTCCTTTCCGGGGGATGAAAAACACATGGGCGGCTGTCTGGCCGCGGGCAGAGGGTTTTTCCACATCAACGCGTACGGTTCGGCGGAGCCTTGCCCGTTTTCCCCCTATTCCATTTCCAACATCAAGAACCAGACCCTGCTGGAAGTGATCGACAGCCCCTTTTTTCAGGCCGTGCGCGAGCTGAACGCGCAGGATTGCGGCCATCTGGGCGGGTGCGCCCTGTTTGAAAAGGAAGCGCTGGTGAAAAGTCTGCTCCACCCATAACGGCAGCGAAAGACGGCCGTATGCCGATCCGCGTCGGCCGCGGGCTTCGCGTTCCGGGTACAGGCACAGGAAGAAACCGCGCGCCCCCCGCGCAGCCTTCCTGCCCGGCGTTCTGGCGGCGATGCGGCGGGAGCGCCGAAAAGGATTATGACACCGCGCGTTCCGGCATAGACTGACCGATGGATCGCGGCGCGGCCGGATTGCCTGCGCAGCCGGTTGTTTCGCATTACGTCCGGAGAGCTTTTACCCGAAGGAGTACCGGTTGCAAAACGCGGATACGACCGCGCTTTTGCCTGTATGGGCCGTTTTGTTGCGGGGCGGTTCTCTTCCGGATTGGCGGGAGCGCGCGCTGACGGTTCGGCGCTCGTTCGGTTCGGCTCGGGCAGTCCCTTTCAGGCGAGGGAGCCGCTCCTGCCCGGCATGCCTTGAGCCACGGCGCGCGGCGCTGCCCCCGGGGCGCGAGGCTGGGCCGGGGACGGGCGGCGGAAAATCGAAAAACAACCGGCCGCGCGTCTGCTCGCGCGGCCAGTTTCAGCGGATAACCGTCGATCAGGAAACCGCCGTGTTTCCGGCCGGTTTCGCTTCCCCCATCCTGTTTTGACGCATGAATACGGCAAAACCCGCGAGCGATTTCCCTCTGTGCGAGGTGTGGAAGCGGGGGCGTAGCGGCGCTGCGTCGGGCTTCTGCAACGAAGCCATGGGATACAGGCGCCGTGAGCCGGAAGCCTTCGGGACTAGAAATCGGGTGATTGGTTCCGGCCCGCGTCCAGCCTGCGATAGCCCTCAATGGCCGCGCCGATGATGCCGTTTTCTGGAGCGTCCACGGCGAAGAACAGGCTCAGGTTCTCCGCGGGACACGGCTTGCGGGTGCTGTCCAAAATGGCTTTCCGGAAGGCCTCGCGCGGAAAATCGGCCATTTGCACCAATCCGCCGCCCAGCAGCACATGGTCGGGGTCGAGGATATTCACCTCGGTTGCGACGGCGGCCGCCATGTACCGGACAAAGTCCATCAGCTCAGGGGCGTCTGGGTGCGCCGAAAACAGGGTCCCGATGGGCTCCCGGGGGAAACGCTCCCGCGCCAGCCGTTCCAGCGCCTTCCCGCAGGAAAACATCTCAATGCAGCCCACATTGCCGCAGCTGCAGGGGCGGTCGTTCAGCGGCACGGGCATGTGGCCCAGCTCGCAGGCGGTGCCGTTTTTCCCGATATAGGGCTCGCCGTTGATAAACAGGGCATTGCCAAGCCCGGTGCCGAAATAGCAGCCCATGATCGTGCCGCGGTTCACAAGCCCCAAGCGATGAATGTCATACGCCAGCAGATAATAGGCGTCGTGCTCCAAAACGACAGGCAGGCCCAGGCGGTTCTCCAGCCAATCGACAATATCTCTGCCTTCCAGCCCGGGAAAATTGGTGGCGGAAAGCACGCGGCGGCGTTCCCGGTTCAGCACCGCGGGCAGCCCGATGCAGACGAGCGCCGGCGCATCCGCCTCCGCCTGCAGGTAGGTTTGGATCCGCTCTGCCAGCGCGGCCAGCGAATCTCCCCGCGCAATAAGCGCCCGCGAGGAGCCGACCTCAACCCGGCGCGGAATCAGCGATCGGTCAACCAGCCCCATCCGGTAATGCGTTCCGCCCACATCCAAGCCTAAAATGTCCCGGTTTTCAGACATGCTTTCCATCCTTCGTCAGGCTCAGGGCTCCGCAATGAGATGCTGCACATACTTCGCCAGCCCTTCGCTGATGTGTTCCGTGATCAGGACGATATCCCCCAGTTCCAGCGCCTTGCACATGGTGATCTTGCCTTCCTTGGAGCTGTCGGCCAGGACGTAGCAGGTTTTGGAATTGGTTTTCACGATGCGTTTCTTGTTGGCTTCCTGATAATCCGGGGTCGTGATCCCCGCGACCAGATCGTATCCCGATGCACCGATAAACGCCTTGTCAAAGTGCATCTCGCGCAGCAGGTTATCGGTAATGGGGCCGACGATGGACGCGGTCGCCTTGTTCACCTGCCCGCCGATGATGATGCAATCCAGCCTTGAGCCCTCCAGCTCCGTAACGACGATGGTGCTGGTAGTGGCAACGGTAATGCGCTTGTTTCGCAGGTATTTGAGCATGCGAAACGGCGTGGTGCCGGAATCGATGTAGACGACCTCGCCGTCCTTGACGAGTTCCGCGGCGCATTTGGCGATCATTTCTTTTTCCTGAATGTGTAGGATGCTACGGGAGTTGAGCGGCGTGTCAAAGGAGCCGCTTTTCAGCTTCACCGCGCCGCCGCGCAGCATGATGATCTGCCCTTCGTCGCCCAGAATCTTCAGGTCGCGGCGTACCGTGGACTTGGATACCGTTTTCAGCGCGACGACGAGCTCGTCCAAGTCGATGATCTCTTTTTTGCTCAGCTCATCCAGCATGCGCTTGCGTCTCTCATAAGGGATCATGCTATCACCACGTTTCTGATTTGTTCATCCTATTATAGCAAAACCTGTTCATCCGGCAAGGGAGACGCAGAAAATTTCAAAAATTGCTGCATTTGTTCCAAATCCGGCATGGCATCCTGACCGCCGACCCTGGAAATGGTCGCGGCGCTGCAGCGGGCCGCAAACTCAAGCGAAGCCCGAAAGCCCATCCCCAGCGACTGAGCCTTGGCGAAACCGCCTACGAAGGAATCGCCCGCGCCGGTGGTTTCGACGACACGGGCCGGCGCGGGCGGGACATGGCACAGGTCGCGGCCGTCAAAGCCGACGGAACCCTGCGCGCCAAGCGTGAACACGGCCCGCACGTCATAGTCGCGGGCAAAGGGCACGATGGCCGACTGCGCCTCGCGGACGTCCCGGATGGGCCGCCCGGTATAGAAGCCCGCCTCCACCTCGTTGACGATCACCGTATCGCACAGGGGCAGGAGCGTATCCGGAAGGGCGCGCGCCGGCGCGGCATTCAGGATTACCCTCACCCCGTGCCGGCAGGCCGTTTCCACCGCATGGCGGACGGTTTCCACCGGTATTTCCAGCTGCACGAGAACGGCGAACGCATCCCGGATCAGCGGTTCGGCGGCATCGACATCCGCCGGGGCAACCGTCTCGTTCGCGCCGCGCACGATGGTGCTCAGCACGCCGCCGT
>JAAYUF010000148.1 GCA_012517815.1 Clostridiales bacterium | reverse complement strand
TTTCGTGCGGCGCAAGCCGGCATGACAGCAACCAGTGTGACGCAAGCCGTTACGACAGAAGCCAATGCGGCGGCGTTTCGTGCGGCGCAAGCCGGCATGACGGCAACCAGTGTGACGCAAGCCGTTACAACAGAAGCCAATGCGGCGGCGTTTCGTGCGGCGCAAGCCGGCACGACAACGGCCGGTGCGACGGAGACCAATGCAACGCAAGCCGTTACAACAGAAGCCAATGCGGCGGCATTTCGTGCGGCGCAAGCCGGCACGACAGCGGCCGCCACGGCGGAGGCCGCGGCCGACCTGGTGTCCGGCTCTGCCACGGGCGGCTCGCCGTCAATGCGCATGAACGTATTGCGCGACGGCCGATCCGTATCTCCGCGGGGGTGGACGCCCCTGACCCGCAAGCCTGTCAGAGGGGCCCCTTCCGTGCGGAAGGGGCTTTTCTGTCTATTGGGCCAGGCCGAAACGGAGCGGCGCTGAAAGCGACCGGGCCAAGGCGCTTCCCTTCCCCGCCCGCCTGCGAACAGGCCGGCACGGCCGCAGAGGGGGCGTCACCCCATGCGCCCGAGCCGCTGTTCCTGCTCCGTTCGGCCTGCCGTAGCCGATCCTGCCGCCGCCCACCGTTGCATAGGGATTCGCCTGCCCGGGAGGCGCCGCCGCGCTGTTCCGCCGGGGGAGCGAAACGGGCGCGCGGCGGAAAATCAGCGTATCTTGGGGCGACAATAGACCAACTGCCTGAAAACAGGACAGATTCGCCAGCAAAAAGCCCTTGACAAACGGCTGCATAGCATGCATAATATCTGCATAAATATTCAAGGAGGAAACCGCCATGGCCGCCAAATCCAAGCAGGAAATCAAGAAGGTCGTGCTTGCCTACTCCGGTGGGCTGGACACTTCGATTATCATACCGTGGCTGAAGGAAAACTACAACAACTGCGAAGTGATCGCCGTTTCGGGCGACGTGGGGCAGGGCACGGAGCTGGAGGGGCTGGAGGAGAAAGCCCTGAAAACCGGCGCCAGCAAGCTCTATGTGGAGGACCTCCGGGAGGAGTTCATCACCGATTACATCTACCCCACCCTGCAGGCGGGCGCGGTATACGAGGGCGAGTATCTGCTGGGCACCAGCTTTGCCCGTCCGATCATCGCCAAGCGCATCGTGGAAATCGCGCTCAAGGAAGGCGCCGACGCCATCGCCCACGGCTGCACCGGCAAAGGCAACGATCAGGTGCGCTTCGAGCTGACCATCAAGGCGTTCGCCCCGGATATGGCCGTCATCGCCCCGTGGCGCGAGTGGGATATCAAGAGCCGCGAGGAGGAGATCGACTACGCCGAGGCGCACTGCATCCCCCTCAAGATCAACCGCGAAACCAACTACAGCAAGGACAAGAACCTCTGGCACCTCTCCCACGAGGGGCTGGACCTTGAAAACCCGGCGCTGGAGCCGCAGTACAACAAGCCCGGCTTTCTGGAGATGAGCGTGAGCCCCGAGCAGGCGCCCGACCAGCCCGCCTATGTGAAGATCGCCTTTGAAAAGGGCATCCCCGTGGCGGTGGACGGCGAGAAGCTCTCCCCCGTTGCCCTCGTGGCCAGGCTCAACAAGCTTGGCGGCGAAAACGGCGTGGGCCTGGTCGACCTGGTGGAAAACCGCCTGGTGGGCATGAAGAGCCGCGGCGTGTACGAAACCCCCGGCGGCACCCTGCTGTACAAGGCGCACCATGTGCTGGAAACGCTCACGCTGGACCGCGACACCTTCCATTATAAAGAACTGGTCGCCGGCCGCTACGCGGAGCTGGTGTACTTCGGCCAGTGGTTCACCCCGCTGCGCGAGGCGCTGGCGGCTTTCGTGAGCAAAACGCAGGAGCATGTGACCGGCGAAGTCACCCTCAAGCTCTACAAGGGCAACGTGATCAACGCCGGCGTCACCAGCCCCTACAGCCTCTACAGCGAGGAAATCGCCACCTTCGGCAAGGAGTTCGTGTACGATCAGAAGAACGCTGCGGGCTTCATCACGCTGTTCGGGCTCCCGGTAGCCGTGCAGGCGAAGCAGCAGGGCAAGCGGTAAGCCGAGGGATTTTCAGGTTCCGCTACCAATCGTTGGTTTCCGGTGATATCATGGGGTTGGACGCCGCCATGCACCGCCGCCAACCAAAATTGAAACGGAGGAACCCGAATTGAAAACGACACGCTCCCTGCGCCTCGCAGCCGTCCTCGCGGCAATGGCCCTTTGCGTTTCCTGCCTGCCGGCCGTCGCCTCGGCCTCGGCTTATACCGTCGGGCAGAAGGTCACTCTGGGAAGCTATTTTCAGGAGGCCGGATGGGACGATCCCATCGAGTGGAAGGTGCTGGATACCCAGAAGGGCAAAGCGTTGCTGATCGCCGACCTGCTGCTGGATTCCCAGCCCTACGATACCGCAAGCGGCAAAACCACCTGGAAGGATTGCACCCTGCGCTACTGGCTCAACACCGAGTTTTGGGATACGGCGTTCACAGCCGCGGAACAGGCGCGCATCCTCGTGACCAACGTGATCAGCGAAAAGAGCGACATTACCGAGGATCACCTGTTCCTGCTGAGCAAGGACGAGGTGATGCGCTACTTCAGCAACGGCAAACCCACGCGGATGGCCTACCTGACCCCCTACGCGCTCTCCAGCGGCACGTGGAAGAGCAAGAGCGGCACGGGCTGGTGGTGGCTGCGCACCACGGCCGGCAAACGGAGGGCCATGTGGGTCAACGTCAGCGGCGGTATCCAGACGGACGGCACCGAAATGGATCACCCCGGCTGCATCCGCCCGGCCATGTGGGTTTCCACGGACTGACCCGCAAGCCCCGGCGGAGCGATACGGCGGTCGCCTCGCGGAAACGGCTCGCCCAAAGGCGCGGCCATACGGCACCCCGGCGGCGCAGAACCGCCTCATGTGCGGCACATGGGGCGGTCGCCCGTCCCACCCCCCTACGGAAGGATCGATACGCATGACGAAGGTTTTCATCAACGGCGGCAGCGGCACCACGGGCCTGCGCATCGGGCGGAGGCTGGCCGAGCGGAAGGATATCGAGCTGGTTTGGCTGCCGGAAGCCCGACGCAAGGATGTGGCCGCGCAGGCCGAGCTGGCCGCCCGGGCCGATATCACCTTCCTGTGCCTGCCCGACGACGCCAGCCGCGCGCTGATCGCCGCGCTGGGCGACGAGGCCGGCCGGGTGCTGGACGCGAGCACGGCCTTCCGCACCGACGCGCGCTTCGCCTACGGCTTCCCCGAGCTCTCGCCGGCGCACGCGCGGGCGGTGCAAGCCGCGCGGCGCGTCGCGGTGCCGGGCTGCCACGCCAGCGGCGCCGTCGCGCTTTTGTACCCGCTGATCGCGGCGGGCCTGCTCCCGGTAGACGCGCCTCTTGCGCTCACCTCGCTCACCGGCTACAGCGGCGGCGGCAAGCCGATGATCGCCGAGTACGAGGCCGCGGAACCGGCCAACGGGCTGCGCGCGCCGCGCGCCTATGCGGTAACCCAGGCGCATAAGCACCTGCCGGAGATCACGCACGTGTGCGGGCTGGCCCGGCCTCCCATCTTCCAGCCGATTGTGGACGACTACTATGCGGGCATGCTGGTTTCGCTGCCCCTTTTCGCGGACGCCCTGCGCGGGCGGGCCGGGATCGCCGCGGTGAGCGAATGCTACGCGGCCCATTACGCCGGCAGCCGCCTGATGCGGGTGCTGCCCCCCAACCCCGCGCCCTTCCTCGCGGCCGACGCGCTGGCCGGCAGCGACGCCATGGAGGTGTTCCTGACCGGCAACGACGAGCGCATGATCGCCTGCGCGCGCTTTGACAACCTCGGCAAGGGGGCCAGCGGCGCGGCCATCCAGTGCATGAACCGCATGCTGGGGCTGGACGAAACCGCCGGACTGGCGCTGTAGGCGAGGGTTTCCGCCCGGCGCGGACAGAGACGGCCGTCCCGCACCGAACCCGGCATGCGATGCTTTCGGGAATGCCGCGACGCCCGCCGACGGGCCCAACGCATCCTGCGCCGCTACCATGGCGCTACCCATCCGGAGCGGAAGTACGGCAGTCCGGCGAAATCCGGTGCGCACAGGCTCCGGAGCAGGTTGCAAGGCCGTCGGCGATTACGACGCATCCCAGGCCGCACCCTACGGCGTTACCCGCCCGCAGGAGCGGAGACAACCGTTCCGGGCCAGGCTCGCCGCTTTGCCGTTGCGTGCTACGCGGCGGCCGATTCCGTCCCGCGCGGCCCGTACGCGGCACTGCCGGTTGCCCGCGGCGGCGGTCCGGCGGATCGCTTCCCGCCGGAACCCGGCCGGACGAGGCCCCGATGGCCTCCCGGGAACCCCGTACCATCCCCCGATTCAAAAATCCCCAGCAACCGCCTGTGCCGCCCGTCGGGCGCGCCGGGTCAACGATGAAGGAGCAACCGTCATGTCGGAACAGTTTCCATGGGTCGAGGGCGGCGTGGTGGCCGCGCAGGGTTTCAAGGCTTCGGGCGAGCATCTGGGCATCCGCAAGAACCGCTCCAAGCGCGATACCGCGCTGATTGTGAGCGACGTGCCCTGCGCGGCGGCCTGCTGCTACACCCGTAACCTCGTCCAAGGCGCGCCGCTGGCCGTTACCAGGGCCAACGTGGCGGACGGCCACGCCCGCGCGATTATCTGCAACAGCGGCAACGCCAACACCTGCAACGCAAACGGCGTGGAAATCGCCCAGGGCATGTGCGCCCTGGTGGAGCGGCATACGGGCGTGCCCGCCGGGGACGTGATCGTCGCCTCCACGGGCGTCATCGGGCAGGAAATGACGCTGGAGCCCTTTGAAAACGGCATGGCCGCGCTGGCCGCGGCGCTTCGGCCCGAGGGCGGGCACGACGCGGCCGAGGCAATCATGACCACCGATACCGTCGCAAAGGAAGTGGCGGTCCGCTTCACGCTGGACGGCAGGGAAGGCCGTCTGGGCGGCATCAGCAAGGGCAGCGGGATGATTCACCCCAACATGGCGACCATGCTGTGCTTCCTGACCACCGACGCGGCCATTGCGCCGGCCTGCCTGCAACAGGCGCTGGACGGCGTGGTGAAGGATACTTTCAACATGCTTTCCATCGACGGGGATACCTCCACCAACGACATGGTGTCCGTGCTGGCCAACGGCGCGGCCGGCAACGCGGAAATCACCGGCCCGGGCGCGGACTACGATACGTTCGCCCAGGCGCTGTATCAGGTGTGCGCGAAGCTTTGCCGCATCATGGCCAAGGACGGCGAGGGCGCGACCAAGTTGCTCACCTGCACCGTGACCGGGGCCGCCGATACCGGGGCGGCCAAGCTTGTCGCCAAGAGCGTGATCTGTTCCAGCCTACTCAAAGCCGCGATTTTCGGCGCGGACGCCAACTGGGGCCGGGTGCTGTGCGCCATCGGCTACAGCGGCGCGCAGCTGGACGTAAGCCGGATCGACGTGCAGTTTGTCAGCCGCGCAGGCATCATCCCCGTGTGCACGGCGGGCAGCGGCATCCCCTTTGACGAAGCCGCCGCCAAGCGCGTGCTCAGCGAGGACGAGATCGACGTCTCCGTCCAGCTCAACAGCGGCAAGGCCTCCTCCGTCGCCTGGGGCTGCGACCTCACCTACGATTATGTGAAAATCAACGGCGACTACCGCACCTGACGAACCGCGACGCACCCTGTACCCATACAGGCGACCCGCGCCCCCCTCCCCCAACCCCCGTCCCCACCCCCCCGGGGGAGGTTGGGAGGGGGACCTCAGTCCCCTTCCCAAAGGCGCGCCAGCGCCGCGACCGCCCAGCGCCACACTCACGACAGCAAACGGAGAGTAAGCCGATGAATCCTGAAACAGGGAAAACCAACCATGGTGCCAGCCTCCCCGGGGGAGGTTGGGAGGGGGACCTCAGTCCCCTTCCCAAAGGGAGCCTTGGCGACCGCTCTGCGACCACTTTGCGCGCCGAGGTGCTCATCCAGGCCCTGCCCTACATCCGGAAGTATAACGGCAAGATTGTCGTCATCAAGTACGGCGGCAACGCCATGGTCAACGAGGAGCTCAAGCGCGCCGTGATGGGCGATCTGCTGCTGCTCAAGCTCGTGGGCGTGCGCGTGGTGCTGGTGCACGGCGGCGGGCCGGAGATCAGCGACCTGCTCAAAAGGCTGGGCAAAAAGAGCGAGTTCATCGACGGCCTGCGCGTGACCGACGAGGAAACCGCCGACGTGGTGCAGATGGTGCTGGCCGGCAAGGTGGGCAAAAGTCTGGTCAGCCTCATCCAGACCGTGGGCGGCAAGGCGATCGGCCTGTGCGGCATGGACGGCCACATGATCGAGGTAACCCGCCTGGACGACGTGCACGGCTATGTGGGCGAGATTGCGCACATCAACGTCGCGCCGATCCTGGATGTGCTGGAGAAGGGCTACATCCCCGTGATTTCCACCATCGGGTGCGACCGCGAGGGCCACGCCTACAACATCAACGCCGATACCGCCGCGGCCCGCATCGCGGCGGAGCTCAGGGCCGAAAGCTTCATCACCATGACCGACATCCGCGGGATCCTGCGCGATCCCAAGGACGAGGGCACGCTCATCAGCGAAGTGCGGGCCAGCGAGGCGCCGGAACTGATGCGCGAGGGCGTGATCTCCGGCGGCATGATCCCCAAGGTGGAAAGCTGCATCGAGGCCATCCGCCGCGGGGTGGGCAAGGTGTTCATCCTGGACGGCCGCGTACCCCACGCCATCCTGATTGAGTGCCTGACCGACGAAGGCGTGGGCACGATGTTCGTGCAGGGCTAGGCCAAAACCCGGCGCGGACCGCAAGCAGACTGTTTTCACGTGAAGGAGGCTTCCCCATGACCCGTACCACCGAGTTGGACGCCCAATACATCGCCCATACCTACGCGCGCTTCGACGTAACGTTCGTGCGCGGCGAAGGCGCGCTGCTGTTTGACGACGCCGGCAGGCGCTATATTGATATGGGCAGCGGCATCGCCGTCAGCGTGCTGGGCTACGGCAACGCGGCGTGGGAAAAGGCCGTGTGCGAGCAGGCGCACGCGCTGTCGCACGTGAGCAACCTTTACTACACCAGGCCCCAGACGGAGCTGGCGGAGCTGCTGTGCAGCCGCAGCGGCATGAAGCGCGCGTTTTTCGGCAACTCGGGCGCGGAGGCCAACGAGTGCGCCATCAAGGCCGCCCGCAAGTACAGCGCCGACCGGCACGGCGAAAACGTGCGCCCGGTGATCGTATCGCTTGAAAACAGCTTCCACGGCCGCACGCTGGCCACGCTCGCCGCCACGGGGCAGGATACGTTCCACCATGATTTCGGGCCGTTCCCGGAAGGCTTTGCCTATGTGCCGGCCAACGACATCGAGGCCCTGCGCGCGGTGCTGGCGGCGCGGCCGGTGTGCGCGGTGATGCTTGAAACCGTGCAGGGCGAGGGCGGCATCGAGCCGCTCAAACGGGAGTACCTGCAGGCCGTGCGCGACCTGACCGCCCAAAACGACGCGCTGATGATCGTGGACGAGGTGCAGACGGGCAACGGCCGCACGGGCACGCTGTTTAGCTACCAGCGCTACGACTGGCTGCCGGATATCGTAACCACCGCCAAGGGTCTGGCGGGCGGCCTGCCCATGGGCGTGTGCCTGCTGGGCGAAAAGGTCGAAAACACCCTGACCCCCGGCAGCCACGGCTCCACCTTCGGCGGCAACCCCGTGTGCGCGGCGGCCGCGCTGGCGGTGCAAAGCCAGCTGACCGACGAGCTGCTGGCGGACGTGAAGCGCAAGGGCAAGTACATCGCCGCGGAGCTCAGCGAGCTTGCCAACGTGAAAAGCGTATCCGGCCGCGGGCTGATGCTGGGCGTGGAAAGCGACAAGGACGCCAAGGAACTGGTGAAGGCGCTGCTCAGACGCGGCGTGGTCTGCCTGACTGCCAAGAACAAGCTGCGCCTGCTGCCGCCGCTGACCATTCAGTGGGACGCGCTGGAGGAGGCCGTGGACATCATCAAGGAGGAGCTTGCCAAATGAGCGAACCGATGAAGCACCTGTTGAAGCTGGGCGACCTTTCCACCGAGCAGATTCTGGGCGTGCTCAACCTTGCCGATCAGCTCAAGTACGAGCAGAAGCACGGCATCCGCCACCCGGTGCTGGCCGGCAAAACCCTGGGGATGATCTTCCAGAAAGCCAGCACGCGCACCCGCGTGTCTTTCGAGGTGGGCATGTACCAGCTGGGCGGCAACGCGCTGTTCCTGAGCAGCCGCGATCTGCAAATCGGCCGGGGCGAGCCCATACAGGACACCGCGCGGGTTTTAAGCCGCTACCTGGACGGCATCATGATCCGCACCTTCGCCCAGCAGGAGGTGGAGGATCTGGCACGGTACGGCAGCGTGCCGGTGATCAACGGCCTGACCGACTACGCGCACCCCTGCCAGGTGCTGGCGGACCTGATGACCATCCGGGAGCGCAAGGGGAGCTTCAAGGGGCTCAAGCTGTGCTTCATCGGGGACGGCAACAACATGGCCAACAGCCTGATCGTGGGCGGCATCAAGGTGGGCATGAGCGTGTCGATCGCGTGCCCCGCGGCGTATCGGCCGGACGCGGACATCATGGCGTGGGCGAAGGCCAACGGCCATTTCGCGTGCGGGGAGGATCTCATGGCCATG
>JAAYUF010000147.1 GCA_012517815.1 Clostridiales bacterium | reverse complement strand
CCCAGGCCGAGGAAACCAACTGTATCCGCTGCGGTCGCTGCGCCGAAGTCTGCCCGATGAAGCTGATGCCCTCCCTGCTGGATAAGCTGATGCGCAAGGCGATGTTTGACGAATCCGAAAAGCTGGGCGTGATGAACTGCATCGAATGCGGCGCCTGCACCTGGAGCTGCCCCGCCAAGCGCCAGCTGACGCAAAGCTGCCGCACCAGCAAGAAAAAGATCACCGAACGCCGCCGCGCCGAGGCGGCCAGGAAAAAGGAGGGGAACTAAGGTATGCAACGCAAGCTGATCGTAGCTTCTTCCCCTCATCTGCGCAATGAGGGCGTTTCAACCCGCCGGCTGATGCTGGACGTCGTCCTCGCGATGCTGCCCACGGCCGTGGCAAGCGTCTGGTTTTTCGGCGGCAGCGCGCTGATGCTGCTGGTCGTCGCCATCCTGAGCGCAGTGGCCGGGGAATTCTTTTATCAGAAGCACACCCACCAGAAGGTGACCGTTTCCGATGGCAGCGCGATTGTCACCGGCATGCTGCTGGCCTTTAACCTGCCGGCCAGCGCGCCGTGGTGGATCGCCATGATAGGCTCGCTGATCGCGATTATCCTGGTCAAGCAGATGTTCGGCGGCCTGGGCAACAACTTCATGAACCCCGCGCTTGCCGCCCGCACCATCATGATGCTTTCCTGGACGTCGCTGATGGCTGCCAACGTCCTGCCTCACGCGGGCCAGTGGCTGGCCCCGCAGACCGTGGACGCGGTTGCCTCGGCCACCCCGCTTGGCGAAAGCCCCGCATCCTACACGCTCTGGCAGCTCTTTTCCGGCGATATCCCCGGGATGCTCGGCGAAACCTGCAAGCTTACCTTGCTGGCGGGCGGGCTGTACCTGATCATCCGCCGCGTGATCGACTGGCGCATTCCGGTTTCGTTTCTGGTTACGGCGTTTGTGCTGTTCTGGATCAAAACCGGCACCATCTATTCCGCCGAAAGCGGATCGGAAAACGTGCTCTACCAGCTGCTTAGCGGCGGGCTGATTCTGGGCGCCTTCTTCATGGCCACGGACTACGTGACCAGCCCGGTATCGCCGCTGGGGCGCATCATCATGGGCGTGGGCTGCGCGGGCATGCTGTTCGTCATCCGCGCGTTCAACCCCTCCTATCCCGAGGGCTGCTCGTTCGCGATCCTGTTTATGAACGTGCTCACCCCGCTGATCGACAAACTGACCGTACCCAAGCCCTTTGGCTATGTCAAGCCCGCCGGGTCGGCGAAGGAGGCGTGAGCATGAGCGGCAAGAAAGGCATAACCGCCGTTTTCATGAACGGCATCATCAACGAAAACCCGACCTTCCGCCTGCTGCTGGGCATGTGCCCCACGCTGGCCATTTCCACGGCGGTCACGCAGGGCGTCGGCATGGGGCTTGCCACCACATTCGTGCTGGTGTTCAGCAACCTGGTCATTTCCCTCCTGCGCAACGTGATCCCGGAAAAGGTGCGCATCCCGTCCTTCGTGGTGGTCATCGCGACGTTCGTGACCATCGTGGATCTGCTGCTCAAGGCTTTCATCCCGTCGCTGAGCCAGTCGCTGGGCCTGTACATCCCCCTGATCGTGGTCAACTGCATCATCTTTGCGCGCGCCGAATCCTATGCGTTCAAGAACCCGCCCCTGCGGGCGCTGGCGGACGGTTTTGGCATGGGCTTTGGCTTCACGCTGGCGATCACGCTGCTTTCCGCGGTGCGCGAGGTCATCGGCAGCGGCACGTTCCTGGGCATTCAGGTGATGCCCGCGGCCTACCATCCCATGGCGATCGTCATTCGCCCTCCGGGCGGGTTTGTGATGCTGGGCCTGCTGCTTCTGGTGGTCAACGCCGTCATCAAGGCCGTTGATAAGCGTAAACTTGCTAAAGCGAAGGAGGAGATCGCATGAGCAACCTGATGCTGATCGTCGTGGGCGGCGTGCTGGTCAATAACTTCGTCATGTCGCAGTTTCTGGGCATTTGCCCCTTCCTGGGCGTTTCCAAGAAAACGGAAACCGCGCTGGGCATGGGCATGGCGGTGACGTTCGTCATGGCCATCGCGTCCCTGTTTACGTTCTTCGTGCAGCGTTATCTACTGATTCCCCTCCAACTGGAATACATGCAGACCATCGCGTTCATCCTGATCATTGCGGTGCTGGTGCAGACGGTGGAAATCGTGCTCAAGAAGATGAGCCGCGCGCTCTATCAGGCGCTGGGCGTTTATCTGCCGCTGATCACCACCAACTGCGCGGTGCTGGGCGTGGCCATCAACAACACCACCGCCGTGGACGGCGGCTACAACCTGATCCAATCCGTGGTGAACGGCACCGCGGGAGCCCTCGGCTTTACGCTGGCGATCGTCGCCTTCGCGGCCATCCGGGAACGGCTGGCCGTCAGCGAAATGCCCAAGTGGATGGACGGTTTCCCCGGCGCGCTGATCGCGGCGGGCCTGATGTCCATCGCCTTCCAGGGCTTCTCGGGACTCATTCACTAAAGGAGGGCGCAGAGCATGACCGGCATTTTGATTGGAACAGGCGTTCTGGCGGCGGTGGCGCTGGTTTTCAGCCTCCTGCTGACGCTGGCCAACAAGGTATTTGAGGTGCCCTCCGACCCCCGGCGCGACCAGATTCGCGAGGCGCTCCCCGGCGCCAACTGCGGCGCCTGCGGCTACCCCGGCTGCGACGGCCTGGCCGACGCCATCGCGGCGGGCAAAGCGCCCGCCAATGCCTGCCCGGTGGGCGGCAGCGCGGTGGGCAACCAGATCGCGTCGATTTTGGGCGAAGCCGCGGGCGCGGATCAGGTGAAGATGGTGGCGACCGTGGTTTGCCAGGGCACCATCGACCGCTGCAAGAGCAAGTTTACCTATCACGGCATTGAGGACTGCGTGGCCGCCACGCTGGTCAACGACGGCAACCGCGCCTGTCAGTACGCGTGCCTGGGTCTGGGCACCTGCGTGCGTGCCTGCAAGTTCGACGCCATCCACATCGACCCGCACTCCAGGATCGCCGTGGTGGATCCCGAAAAATGCACCAGCTGCGGCGCGTGCGTTAAATCCTGCCCCAAAAAGGTGCTGGACATGCAGCCCGTCACCCTGCCGGTGCGCGTGCTGTGCCGCGCCGCCGAAGAAGGCGTATTGGTCAGCGACAACTGCCGTATCGGCTGCATCGGCTGCGAGCTGTGCATGGGCGCCTGCAAATTTGGGGCCATCACCATGGAAAACCATCTGCCCAAGATTGACCGCGACAAGTGCGTCGGCTGCATGATGTGCGCCGAGGTTTGCCCGACCTCCGCCATGTGGGGGGATTTGGACAACCGCCGCATCGCCCTGATCGACCGCGACCTGTGCATCGGCTGCGGCATCTGCAAGAAGGTGTGTCAGTTTGAGGCCATTTCCGGCGAGCGCAAGAGCGTGCACGAAGTCAACGAAGCCTGCACCGGCTGCGGGCAGTGCGTGCCCAAGTGCCCCAAGAAGGCCATCACCCTGCCGGTGCGCGAGCATGTGCGTGACGCCAACGCCAAGGTGGGCACGTCTGAAGGCGTTGCCGCTATTCCCAAGAAGGAAGGGGCCCATGAAGACTGATCTGAAACTGGGGTTCATCGGCGCGGGCAACATGGCGGGCGCGATCCTGACCGGCGTGATCGGCAAGGGATTCCTCCAGCCCGAGGAGATCGCGGTATACGATGTGAATCCGATGCAGAGCGATCAGCTCGCGGCGCGCTATCCCATCCATGTCGCCCGGTCGCAGGACGAACTGATCGACCGGTGCGAACGTGTGGTGCTGGCCGTCAAACCGGTTTATCTGCAAGCAGTGCTGGAAAAGGCCCGCCCGCTCGCGCGGGGGAAGGACTTTATCTCCATCGCGGCAGGGTGGACGTTTCGCATGCTCACGGCTATCCTGGATGATGCGAGCGGCGCGCGCGTGCTGCGCACGATGCCCAACACCCCCGCGATGGTGGGCGCGGGCTTTACCGCCCTGTGCGAGCAGACGACGCTGTCGGACGAGTCCTTTGCGTGGGCGCAGGAACTGTTCCGCACGCTGGGCGAGACGGCGGTGTTGCCGGAAACCCTGTTTGATGCGGTGATTGCCCTGACGGGCAGCAGCCCGGCCTATGTGTTCCTGTTCATCGAAGCCATGGCGGACGGGGCGGTAAAGCTGGGCATGCCGCGAGCGCTGGCCTACAAGGCCGCCGCGCAGGCGGTGATGGGTTCGGCCCGGATGGTGCTGGAAACCGGCGAACATCCGGCCGTCCTGAAGGATATGGTTTGTTCCCCTGCCGGCACGACCATCGAGGCCGTGGCCTCGCTGGAGCGGGACGGCTTTCGCAGCGCCGTGATCGACGCCATGGCGGTATGCGCCGAAAAAAGCCGTGCCATGAGCGATAAAACGCAACCGAAAGGGTAAAGGCCGGAAGATGACGCAGACGACGGATAAACCTGCCAAGCGGGTGCAGCTCTATACGGACGGCGCCTGCTCCGGCAACCCCGGCCCCGGCGGCTGGGCGGCGGTCTTGAGCTTTGCCGGTAAAACCAAGGAGCTTTCGGGCCACATGCCCGGCACCACAAACAACCGGATGGAGGTTTTCGCCGTCATCAGCGGGCTGGGCGCGCTCAAGGAGCCCTGCATCGTGGATGTATATTCCGATTCCTCCTATACCGTCAACGCGTTTAACGAGCACTGGATCGATAACTGGCAGCGCAACGGCTGGCTGACCAGCGAAAAAAAGCCCGTGGAGAACACCGACCTGTGGAAGCTGCTGCTGACGATCATCCGCGCCAAGAAGCACGAGGTGCACTTCCACAAGGTGAAAGGGCACGCCGATGATCCGATCAACATTCGCTGCGATGAACTGGCGCGCGCGGCCATCAAGGAGTATCGCCGCATGAACGGCGAGGAATCGCAGGAAGACGCCGTCGCTCCCACGCCGGGAGCCGCGATAGAGCCGGTCGGGTCGGAAAAGCCTCAGCAAGTCCAACCGGGCTGACCGTTCGCCCTAAACGATGGAAGCATGACGGTTCCGGCCCGCCATGCCCTATGGAAGCGAACGGACGCCCGAGCGATGCCATGCCCGGATACCGGCCGTTCCCTCGCGCGCGGGGAAGCGTCATCGGCTTTGTAACAAAAATCTGCCCCCATCTTGAACCGTTACCGCCGGCTTCCGTAATCCAGACGGGAACCGGCATTTTCGTTACAGTTTGCGCCTTTCAGGCATGCGCCAACCCTGCCGCGTTTGTAACCGAAACGATGGGAAAGCCGTCGGTTTCGGCCCCGACAGGATAGACATCCGGCTGGATTTATGCTACAATCGATTCGTTACAAAAGTGTTAAACAATGAACGGGAGGGCTTCGCATGCCACAGCGTTCGCACAGCGTTTCACGAAGGCTGACCGCCGTGTTCATGAGCCTGTGTCTCGCGTTCCTCCCGATCGTTACCGTGCCTGCCGAAAGCGTCACCAGCGTTTCGGTGGAAGCCGCGCCGCTGACCACCGCTTCTTCGACGCTGGACGGCATGGTGCGGGTGTATCTCTCCTCGCTGGGCACGCCCAGCACGCTGACCCTTACCGTGGCGGGCAGTTATTCGCTGAGCATCGGCGCGTCGCTGACCAGTGGCGAAACCCTGACCGTCGGGTTCAGTTCCGCCACCGGCGCCATCACGCTCACGCGCTCGGGCGTAAAAACCAATATGGGCACGTACTTTGCCTTGAAGCGCCACAGCGCGTCGGGCACCAACGGCATCCTCATTTCGCAGGCGCGCAAGCCCGCCAATCCCTATCCCGGCGATCTGTCCTTCCAGTCGGTCAAGCTGAGCTCCGGCTCCTACAAACTGTATACGGTCGCGCATGTCTACATCGAGGATTACCTGTACGGCGTGGTACCCTACGAGATGGGCAGCTCCGCGCCTGCCGAGGCGCTCAAGGCGCAGACGGTCGCCGCCAGAACCTATACCGTTCGCATGATGGCGAACCGTTCTTCCGGGTATTACGACGTCGTGGATACGACCAGCGATCAGGTGTACAACGGCACGCCTTCCGGATATGCCGCGTGCGTGGCCGCGGTGGACGCCACCAAAGGCGTATTGCTGAAAAACAGCGGTTCCTATACCGCGACCTATTATTCCGCTTCCAACGGCGGGCAGACCGAGTCGATTTACAACATTTGGGGGTCCACGGGGTACGGCTACCTGAACGTCCGGGACGATCCGTTCGACTACGCCAACCCGGACAGCATCGTGAAGAAGACGACCGTTTATGCCGACTGCGCCAGTTCAGGCAACAGCGCTTCGCTGCTGGCGCTGCTCAAGGCCAAGGCGGTTACGGCGCTCAACGCCTCCGGGTATGCGGCGACCAGCGCCAACACCACGCTTTCCACCGTGAAAAGCATCGTCGCGCACACGCCCCTGTACGCTTCGCCCAGCCGGCTTTACACCAAACTGGATTTCACCCTCGCGGTCATCACCAACAACAGCGCCGGCGCAAGCGTCTCGGCAACCGCAACCGTTACATGCGGCATTTTTACCGAGCTGGAAAGCCTGCTGAGCATGAGCATCCAATCCGGTTCCAACGAGCTGTGGACGGTCGTCAAAGGCACTTCCACCTTTACGCTGGAAGCGCGCCGCTACGGGCACGGCCTGGGCATGAGCCAGCGCGGCGCCATGTATATGGGGAAGCTTGGCTACACCTACGCGGAGATCCTCGGGTTTTACTTCCCGGACAGCACGCGCGTGGGCTGCACGTTTACCAATACCATCCTCGCGGCCGATTCCACGGAAGTCGTCACCACGGAGGAATCCTCCGCGACCGTTGAGGAAAGCGGAACGGACGGCGACTGCACGGCCGTGGTCACGCTGGTGTCCGCCTCGGCATCGCTGGCCATCCGTGCCGGACAATCCACGACCAGCACGCTGCTGGGCGTGGCCGCCAACAGTTCGCCCCTCACTGTGTATGCCAAATTGGGAAGCTGGTGCCTGGTCGGCTATGGCGGCATCGTAGGGTATGTGCCGACCAGTGCGCTCACCATCAGCGGAACCGCGCCCACGTCAAGCGACCGTTCGGTTACCGAGACCATCGGGTTTGCGACCGTCAAGGCGAGCGGTTATCTCAACCTCAGGGCTTCCGGCAGTTATTCCGCCACCGTCCTGACCACCGCTCCCAACGGCGCGGTGATGACGGTGTTCAGCAAGACAACCTCGTGGGCGAAGGTGCAGTACGGCGCGACCGTCGCCTATGCCTCGGTTGATTTTCTGACGTTCTCGGACGATTACGCCGGTACGGTTTCCAATACGGGGACCACCAGCGCTACGGTGAGCGCGGGGACAGCCGGCACCGTATCCCTGCGCGCGACGGCCAGCACGTCGGGCTCGGTACTCGCGGAGCTTGCAAACGGCGCGGAGGTCACGGTATCCACCGACGACGGCTCGTGGGCGTACGTGACGTACGCGGGGCAGTCCGGCTATGTCCTCTCCACCAGCCTGACCTATGGCGAGGACGCGACCTCGGACACCGGCACAAGCGATACCGGAAGCTCCGCGGATACCGACAGCGAGCCGACCGCGACGGTCAGCGCGAGCGTCGGCTATCTGCGCGTCAGCGAATCCGAAACGGCGGCCATGATCATGGAAGTGCCGATGGGGCAAAGCGTAGTACTGGTCAGCCGCGGCGACGTGTGGTGCGCGGTGCGCTACGAAGGCGTCAACGGTTACCTGCTCACGGCAAGCCTGACGCTCCCCGATGTGGAAGAAACCGAAACCCTGACGGCTACGGTGCTGACCACGGGCGGTTCGCTCAACCTGCGCGGCAGCGCGAGCGCCGGCAGCACCATCCTGACCACGATCCCCTACGCGGCTTCGGTCACGGTCACCTCGCGCGGCGAAACCTGGAGCGCCGTCACCTACGGCGGCCTGAGCGGCTATGTGATGACGGCCTACCTGCTGTTCGCCGGTGAAAGCACGACCGATGACACAGCGGGCAGCGGCGGCGGTACCGCGACGGTTACTACCGAGTCCGGCTCGCTCAACCTCAGGCAACTGCCCAAAGCTGGCAGCACCATCCTGCGAACCATTCCAAGACTGGCCGGCGTTACCGTACTGTCCAAGGGCTCGGAGTGGAGCCAAGTGGCTTATTCCGACACCATCGGCTATGTGATGTCGGTGTTCCTCACCTTTACTGCGGACACAGCCACCGAAACCGACGATACCGCGACCGACGGTACGGCAGATAGCGACGCGGCCGATACCGCACAGGAGGATGGCGCCGATACGTCGACCGGAACCGACGATACCCAGTCGGCCGACACGGACGGTACAACCGACACAAACAGCGCAACCGACACCGGAGATACCGCAAGCGACACCGCGACGGACGAAACGAACGATTCTTCCGACACCGCCCTGACCGCCATCGTGACCACCGCTTCCGGCGCGCTGAACCTGCGTGCGGATATGCTGCCCGGAAGCCGCATCTACACCCGCATTCCCCGCGGCACGGTGATCACGATCCTCGAGAAGCTGGCCGCCTGGAGCCAGACCACCTACGGGGGCTACACCGGTTACGTGATGAACAGCTATTTGACTTTTCCCGTCGATACGGAAACCTCAGCCGACAGTACCACGGCGACAGCCGCGACGGTGCTGACGGCATCCGGTTCGCTGAACCTGCGCGATGAGCCCTACGGCGCGGTGCTCCTCAGAATTCCGCAGTATGCGGCCGTGCTGGTTTACCAGCGCGGCGGGGACTGGTCCTACCTCGCCTACGGCGGGATCTACGGCTACGCGATGACGGCCTATCTGTCCTTTGATGCCGCGACAACCGCGGACTCCGACGCAGCCGATACGCAAACCGTTACGGACGCGGAGGCTAATGATGCCGACGATACGGCGACGGATGCATCTACCGACAGCGACGGCACCGGCACGATATCCGCGACGGTGAACACTGCCTCGGGATCGCTCAACCTGCGGGCTGCCGCGTCCACCGCGGCGCAGGTGCTGACCACCGTCCCGCAAGGGGAAACCGTAACCGTGCTGGAACAGGGCGACACCTGGTGTCAGGTGCGGTACGGGCTGTATGCAGGCTATGTGATGACCCAGTACCTGCTGATAGCCGGCGCGGCCGACACGTCCGCCGCCGGCGATACGGCGGATGCGTCAACCGACACCCCAACGGACGGCAGCGCCGAAACGTCCTCCGCCTCGACGGAAATTGCCGCATGGGTGTATACGGCGTCCGGCGGGCTCAACCTGCGCGAAAGCGCCTCCACCACCGCGGCGGTGATCGCCTCCATGCCGCGCCTTGAGCAGGTTACGCTGCTTTCGCAGGGCGCCACCTGGTGCAACGTACGCTACGACACGCTGGTTGGCTACGCGATGACCGCTTACCTGACCACCACAAAGCCATCGGAGGTAAGCGAAACCGCCGCGGATACCTCCGGGGATGATCTTTCCGCCGATACGGATACCGGAACGACCGATACCGGAGACTCCACCGCGGAGGCGACCGTGACCGAAGACCCCACCCTGCAAGCCCCCGAAACCGCGCTGTACGCTTATGTAACGCCGCTCAACGCGGCCGTCACCCATCCGCTTTGGGAAGCCTGCACGCAGGAAAAGGGTCGCCTCTTGGATATGCTGGCCAACAGCCAGGTGCAGGTGCTCCGCCGCGGAGACACCTGGTGCGAGGTTCTCTACTTCACATTGAAGGGCTATTGCCTGACCGAGGGGCTGACGATGATTGGCGAGTGACACGCTGCGCCGTTCGGAGGAACGGCTGGATGATCTGCAAAACCACGGCTTGAAGATTTTCCAGAAGAAGGACGGATTTCGCTTTGGCATGGACGCCGTGCTGCTGGCGCATTTTTGCCGGCCGCGGCCGCGCGACCGTGTGGCGGATCTGGGGACCGGCACAGGCATCCTGCCGTTGCTGATCAGCCGGATGGAACCGACGGCACATCTGATCGGCATCGAATGGCAGCGCCCGATGGCGGAGATGGCCGAAAGGAGCGTGCGGCTCAACAGCCTGCAGGAACGGATCACCATCCTGTGCGACGATTACCGCAACGCGCCGCTGGTGCTGGGCGAGGCAAGCATGCAGGGCGTCGTATGCAACCCGCCCTACGGCAAGCGCGGCGGCGCCATCCCCAGCGATACCCAGGAGCATCGTCTGGCGCGGCACGAAACCGCCTGCGCACTGTCGGAAACAATCGCGGCCTGCGCGGCGCTGTTGTGCTGCCTGGGTCGCCTGTGGATGGCGTTCCCGCCGGAACGGGCGCTGGAACTGCTGGACGGCCTGCGAGCGCATCGTCTGGAACCCAAGCGCATCCGCATGGTTTACGCCAAGGCGAGCAAAGCGCCTTACCTGATGCTGGTGGAAGCCGTGAAGCACGCAAAGCCTGCGCTCCTGTGGCTGCCGCCGTTGATTGTTTATCACGAGGACGGCACGGAAACGCGTGAGCTCGTCGATCTCTATGCCGGCCGCGCGCACGCGCAGGGGCTCGCCGCCCATCGCAGGCAAGTCAGGCAGGCGAAGGGAACGGACAGCGGGCGGGTGACGGCTGAAACAGGGGAACCCGATACGGTTCCGAGCACGGAACGCGATGGCTGAGCATCATGCCCGCGCGTTGCGCGCCTGCGCGGTCCGACGGGTCAGGAGAGGGGGGCGGGTGCCATGGATAAGTGGGATGCACGGTTTATTCAAATGGCGGAGCTGATCGCGCAATGGAGCAGTTGCCTGCGCAAGGGGCGCGCCATCGGCGCGGTGATCGTCAAGGACAAGCGCATCATGACCACCGGCTACAATGGCGCGCCGGCGGGCGTGACCACCTGCCGCGAGCGGGGCGAATGCATGCGGGATCGGCTGGCGATCGCCTCCGGTACGCGGGCGGAGCTTTGTTACGCCATCCACGCGGAACAGAACGCCATCCTGCAGGCGGCCAAACTGGGCATCTCCATCGACGGCGCAACGATGTACTGCACCCACCAGCCCTGCTCGGTCTGCGCGAAGATGATCGTGAACGTGGGCATCCGGCGCGTCGTGTATGTGCAGGGATACCCGGACGCGTTCGCCATGGAGTTTTTCCGGGAAACGGGCGTCTTGCTTGAGCAGTATACGCCCGAGCCTCCCAGGGAGACGAAGTAGGAACGCCATGCCGCGTCTGAATCGGCCGATCGCTTTCCCTTACCAATGCTCAACCGCGCGTGACGTTTTCCCTGGCCTTGGCTGCCCATTGCGACATCGGCATCCCAAAACCGAACGGAGGGCGGCATGAGAGGCCGGCCTTCTGAAGGCCCCGGCATCCGGGTTCCGGCAGCCGGTACATTCGCGGCCGGATGAAACCGTAGCGTGCATCCAGGCTCCCGGCAGACGCTTCACGCACGCGTCCGGCCCTCCGTCGGCGATTGTGCAACGGCCGCATTGACCTGTCGTCGCGTATTCCCAATATAAAGCCCGTGTCTGCCTTTCATCGGGCGATACGGGCTTACTGTTTGTTTCGCTTTCCTTCCATTCAAACATGGAAGCGTACGGGCGGATTTCTTCTGAGGCCTGGTGCGCAAGCGAAAGCGGAGCGGGACTTCGCCGAGCATTTGCGATGGAATCGCAGCAGAGAACCGCCGTAAGGGATGCGTTCATCCTGCCGAGATGCGTATTGCCGATCTTTCAACGGTCCCGCGTCGTGGGTTCCGGCCCCAGGCACCAGCCGCGAAGCCGGTTCACGGCGCGCTCCACGCCAGTTTTGCTGTCGCCCCAGGGTTCGGCTTGGTTGCGGTAATCAAACTTGCGGGTAAACTGATCCACATCCCGTTCGTCTTTTGTCAGTTGCTCGGTCAGCCGCGCGAGCGCTTCCCCGGCAAAGGCGAGCCGTTCCCGCCGGTTCAGGATGCCGGAGGCGCTTTCCATCAGCGCCTCGGCATGGGGCAGGCACACGCCGTGGGAGGCATCCCACATTGCGCGAAAGGAAGCATCGTATTTCCACAGGCGCAGGAAAACGCGCCGGTACCGCTTCATATGCGAGGCGACCGTATCGCAGACGGCGCAATGGTGCTGCATGCCGCGAAGCGCAGCCGACGCCTTGCGCAGCGGATCGGCGCCCAGCCTGGGGGGCCGAAGCGAGGCGCCGGCGTTTTGAAGGTCGTTCTGGATCGTTTGGAGAGTCGAAAGCCTTTCCAGCAGGATGGAATCCGTCAGCAGCGCGTGACCCAGCCGGTTTTGCTGCGCATAGAGCATCCGCTGATGGTCGCGGCAGAAGCCCAGCCGGTTGACGCGAACGCGCTCCTCGGGCTCCATCAGGCTTTCGCCGAGCGTCCGCTCCACCGCTTCGATCTCCACGGCGCGTTCCAGCGCGCACAGCGGGCATTCCGCATGCTGCTGCATAGCTTCCAGAATGGGGATAGTTTCCGGATGGTATTGCATCCAAAGCCCCCTAACGGCTATAATAGACGTACCCCATGGTATCAGAAAAGCGTCGGCACGGCAAGCGCGATCCGTTTGGAGGAACACCGCAGGCGCGTTCGGTTCCAGGCCGCCTGCCGCACGGCTGGTTGTCGGGGACAAGCGGCTCTGCGCATCCGCGTGCTTTCGCAGCGCCGCACCGTAGAACAGATCCCCCGATCCGGCGCGCCTTGATCCATTGGGGCATCATCATCCCAACACCCTGCGCAACCGTAGGAGGAATCGGCTTATGACCATCGCGGGCATCGTGGATATTCTAGACGCGCGCGTTTTATGCGGGTCGGAGAACCTGGGCCAGGAAGTAACCACCGCGTGCGGATCGGACCTGATGAGCGACGTGCTGGCTTTCGTGAAAGATAAGACCATCCTGATCACCGGCCTGACCAACGTGCACGTCATCCGAACGGCGGAAATGCTCGATATTCACTGCATTGTGTTCGCCCGCGGCAAGATCCCCGGCGAGGATGTGCTTTCGGAAGCGCGCGAACTGGGCATTGCGGTGCTATCGACCTGCCATACGACCTATACGACCTGCGGGCTACTGTATCAGGCAGGCATCCGCGGCAACAACGACTGCGTGCCCCAGGCGCGGCCCGCGGCGAAGGCGGAGTGAGGGAACAGATGCGGGAATACAGCATGGTGGATCACTATCCCGTGTCCGCGCGGGATTTCGCCACGGCGGGGGACGCTTCCGCCAGCATCAAGCGCAAGCTTAAGCAACTGGGCGTGGACAGCGCCATTTTACGGCGCATCGCCGTGGCGAGCTATGAGGTGGAACTGAACCTGATGATTCACAGCGTCGGCGGGACGCTCACGATGATGATGTCCCCCGACGAAATTCTGCTGGTTTCCAGCGACGCGGGGCCGGGCATCCCCGATATTGAGAAAGCCCTGCAGGAGGGTTTTTCCACCGCCGACGAGGAAGCCCGCAACCTGGGCTTCGGCGCCGGCATGGGTTTACCCAACATGCGGCGCAACGCCGATGAGTTCAGCATCCAAAGCGCGTTGGGCCGCGGCACGGAAATCCGCATGCGGTTCCGGTTGCAGTAGCGGCGCCGTGTCCGCCGGGCTTGATCATGACACGCACACGAAAGGCGAGGTTCCGGGATGGAAGATAAACGTTACCACTCCGTGCGGCTGGATCCGGAAAAATGCAAAGGCTGCACCAACTGCCTGAAGCGATGCCCGACCGAAGCCATCCGCGTGCGCGCAGGGCGGGCCCACATCATCGACGAGCGCTGCATCGACTGCGGGGAATGCATCCGCGTTTGCGAATACCACGCCAAGTACGCGCAAACCGATCCGCTGGCAACCATCAACCGGTTCAAGTATAAAATTGCGCTGCCGGCGCCTTCGCTTTACGGGCAGTTTAAAAAGCTGGCTAATGCCTCGCAGATACTTGAAGGCCTGCTGCACATGGGGTTTGACGATGTGTTCGAGGTGGCGGCGGGCGCGGATATCGTAACCCGTGCGATCCGCGAACGGATGCGCGGCATGAGTACGGACGAGTTTCCGCTCATTTCCTCCGCCTGCCCGGCGATCACGCGGCTGATTCAGGTGCGTTTCCCGGAACTGATTTCCCACATCGTGGACGTGCGCCAGCCCATGGAGGTGGCCGCGATGGTCGCCAAGCGTGAATTCTGCCAGAAGCGCGGTGTGGCGGAGTCCGAAGTCGGCTGTTTCTTCATCACCCCGTGCGCCGCAAAAATGACGGCGATCCGCAACCCCATCGGGCAGGAGAAGTCCGCCGTGGATGGCGCGATCTCCATGTTGGAAATTTACGGCCTGCTGGCCGGTCACCTGAAAAATTACCCCAGCGAGCTGACGCTTTCCAAGGCGACCTCCTACGGCGTCGGCTGGGCGAACAACGGCGGCGAGGCGGTGGCCGTCTGCCCCGAGAACAGCATGGCGGTGGACGGGATTGAGAACGTCATCCGCGTGCTGGAAGAAATCGAGAACAACAAGCTGCGCGACCTGGTGTTTTTCGAAGGCGCGGCGTGCACCGGCGGCTGCGTGGGCGGCCCCTTGACCTTTGAAAACGGCTACATCGCCCGCGGTTCCATCCGCGCGCTGATGAAAAACTCCGATCTGCGCCACCCGGACGAAGTGGTCAAGGCCTCGTACCTGACCAAGTACGCCTTGCAGACCACCAAGAAGATCACCCCCAACAGCGCGATGAAGCTGGATGACGATATCGTGGAAGCGATGCGCAAGATGGAGCAGCTCGAATCCATCGTCAAATCCCTGCCGGGCTATGATTGCGGCAGCTGCGGGAGCCCTACCTGCCGCACTTTCGCGGAGGATATCGTTAGGGGGCACGCCACCAAGATGGACTGCATCCATATCCTCAAGGACCAGTTGAAAATCATGGCGCAAAAGATGGTCGAGCTGGCGAAAACCACCAGAGAATAGGGGAGAGTACGATGACGACTGCGGAACTGTCCACGCTGATCAACGCGACGGTAGTCACGCCGGGCAACGCCGCGGACGGAACGGTAACCTGCGGCTACGCGTGCGACCTGCTCAGCTGGGTGCTGGCGCACGGACGCCCCGGCATGGCCTGGACCACCGTACAAACGCACATGAATGTCGTGGCGGTCGCGGTGCTCATGGAAATGTCCTGCGTGATCCTCTCGGAGAACAACCGGCTGGAGGAGGACGCGCTCGCCAAAGCGCGGCAGGAGGGCCTGTGCGTGCTTGTTACGGATAAAACAGCCTACGAGGTATGCGGAATCCTGATGCGCGCGGGGATCATGCCCCCCTCGCCCTGACATGCTGGCGTATTGCGACCTTCACATCCACAGCTGCCTTTCGCCCTGCGGCGACGATGAAATGACGCCGTGGAATGTGGTGGGCATGGCGCGGGTGAAGGGGCTAGAGGTGATCGCGGTTACGGATCACAACACCGCGCTTAACATCCCGCAGGCGGCGCGCGCCGGCCGGGCGTACGGGGTAGCGGTGGTGCCGGGGTTGGAAGTTACCACGCGGGAAGAGGTACATATGCTGGCCTATTTTGCGGCCGAAGCGGACGCGCTGGCGTTTGGCGAAGCGCTGTACGCTCACCTGCCCGATATCGCCAACCGGGAGGATCTGTTTGGCCGGCAGACGGTGATCGGCGATGACGATCTGCCTGTTGGAAGCGTATCCAGGCTGCTGCTGAACGCGACGGACCTGTCGCTTGCGGAGCTTGGAAAGCTGACGCGCGAGCACGGTGGGGAAGTGGTGCCTGCGCATATCAACCGCTGCGCCAACGGCATGATCGGCTCGCTGGGGCTGATGCCGCCCCTGCCGGACTACCCCGTGGTGGAAGTCTACCGCCGGGTTCCCTGCCCGGCATATGCCACAAAGAACCGCGCCGTCTGGCATGCCTCGGACGCTCACCGCCTGGAGGACATCGCCGAACGGGAGTTTGCACTCGAGCTGGAGGAGCCTTCCGCCGCGGCTGTTCTGGCGCTCCTGCGCCGCCTGAACAATGAAGCAAGGCAGCAATACCGGTAGATGGACCCGGACCCGGACCGAAAGGGTACCGGGTCCTTTTCAGGAGCCCTTCGCGGCGTTTCGGATCAGCGGTCGAACGGTTCGGGCCTTCCCGCCGCCTGTCCGCAAAGCTCCGGCTTGGGTGTCGCATCGCGTTTCGAGGCTCGGCGGATCGGTTGCGGTCAGGACGGAATCCTCGCCTTCCAGTCGGCTGACGCACGCGTTCGGCCTTCGAACGGGAAACGCGTCTTCACAGAAGAACATTCGGAAATACTGATACAATGCAATGGGCTCAGGAAAAGATGGTCACTATGACGAAAATTACCTGCCAATCTTGGTGAAAAATACGGACGTTTGTATTCTTTCTGTATGCGTTTCAAAATATCGTCAAAAACTTCACATTTTTTTCGGCAACCGCGTGCATTTCAAGGTCACGTATGATAGAATGTGAATGCTGCATTTGCGCCCCTTATGGCGCAATTTCAACGAATGATTTGAGGAGGTCTCAAGCTGTCATGGCGGAACAGAAGGAAAAGTTCGCGGAGCTGCAAAAAGCCATCGACGAACACAAGGATCAAAAGGGTGCGTTGATGCCGGTTCTGCAAGCCGCACAGGGCATCTTCGGATGCGTGCCCATGGATGTGCAGGAGTACATCGCGGACGCGCTGGGCACCACGCTCAGCGATGTGTACGGCGTGGCTACTTTTTATTCCCAGTTCTCCCTCCAGCCCAAAGGCCGTTATGTGGTCGGCGTTTGCATGGGAACCGCCTGCTATGTGCGCGGGGCCCAGAAGGTGCTGGATCGCGTGCAGAAGGAGTTGGGCGTGGACGTGGGCGCCACGACGGCGGACGGGTTGTTTACCATTCAGGCGACGCGCTGCCTGGGCGCCTGCGGCCTGGCTCCCGTGATGATGATCAACGACGAAGTGTTCGGTCGGCTGACCGAGGACGAGATTCCGGGAATCCTGGAGAAGTTCAAGGCCTGATATGCGAGACCTGTCCATGCATGTTCTGGATATCGCCCAAAACAGCGTAAAGGCGCAAGCCGGGCTGATCACCATCACGCTGGCGCGGGACGCGGACGACTGGCTGACGCTGACCGTGCGGGACGACGGCTGCGGAATGACGCCCGAGTTCGCGGCGAAAGTCACCGATCCCTTCACCACCACACGAACGACGCGCAAGGTTGGGTTGGGCATCCCGCTACTCAAGGAGAATGCCGAGCGCACCGGCGGCATGGTCGTCATCCGCAGCGCGCCGGGCCGGGGCACGGTTCTGACCGCGACGTTTAACCTTCGCCATATCGACTGCCCCCCAATGGGCCGCATGTGCGATACGCTGCTCACCCTGGTGGTGATGAACCCCGATAAGCCCGACTTTTTATTCGAGGCAAGCCGGCCCGGAAGGGAAGCGAGCTTCGACACCCGCGCCGTGCGGGAAGCGCTGGGCGAGGTGCCCATGAACACGCCCGATGTTACGGACTGGATGCGACAGGCCATTGAGGAAGAATTCAAACCCATTTTGGAGGTGTCCTAATCATGAAATCAATCGCTGAATTGGAAGCCATCCGGCAAAAGACCCTGGAGCGCGTTTCCTACCGCAAGGACGCGGACAACGACATCCGCGTGGTGGTGGGCATGGCGACCTGCGGCATCGCCGCCGGCGCCCGTCCCGTGATGCTGACGTTTATGGATGAAATCCGCAAGCGCAACCTGCAAAACGTGACCGTTTCCCAGACCGGCTGCATCGGCATGTGCCGCCTGGAGCCCATGGTGGACGTGATCGTTCCCGGCAAGGAGAAAGTCACCTACGTTAACCTCAACCCCGATATGGTGCCGCGCATCGTCACCGAGCACATTGTCAACGGCAACCCAGTGATGGAATATACCATCGGCGCCGCCGAGAAGAAATAACGCTTGACCTAAGGAGGAAGTACCATGGATTTTTATCGCGCGCAAGTGCTGGTCTGCGGCGGCACCGGTTGCTCATCGTCGGGTTCCGGCGAGATCCTCGAGCGCTTTGAGCGGCAGATCGCCAAAAACGGCCTGGAAAAGGAAGTTAAGATCGTCCGCACCGGTTGTTTCGGCCTTTGCGCGGCCGGCCCGGTGGTCATCATCTATCCGGAAGGCACGTTCTACTCCCGCGTACGCGTGGAGGATGTGGACGAAATCGTCAGCGAGCACCTGCTCAAGGGCCGCACCGTGCAGCACCTGGTCTACAAGGACAAGGGCCACGAGGACGAGCGGCATATGTCGCTGGAGAACATCGAGTTTTACAAAAAGCAAAAGCGGATCGCGCTGCGCAACTGCGGCGTGATCGATCCTGAAAACATCGACGAGTACATCGCCTTTGACGGCTACAAGGCCCTCACCACGGTGCTGACCGAGATGAAGCCCGAAGACGTGATCCAGACCGTGCTGGACAGCGGCCTGCGCGGCCGCGGCGGCGCCGGTTTCCCCACGGGGCTCAAATGGAAGTTCGCGGCGGCTTCGAAGGCCGATCAGAAGTACATGGTTTGCAACGCCGACGAGGGCGACCCCGGCGCGTTCATGGACCGTTCGGTGCTGGAAGGCGACCCGCACGCGGTGCTGGAAGCCATGGTGATCGCCGGTTACGCCATCGGCGCTACGGAAGGCTACGTTTACGTGCGCGCGGAGTATCCCATCGCGGTCAAGCGGCTGGAGATCGCCATCGAGCAGGCGCGCGAATACGGCCTGCTGGGCAAAAACATCCTGAACTCCGGCTTCAATTTCGACGTGTTTGTACGCCTTGGCGCCGGCGCATTCGTCTGCGGCGAGGAAACGGCGCTGATGGCCTCCATCGAGGGTCAGCGCGGCGAGCCGCGGCCCAAGCCGCCGTTCCCGGCCATCAAGGGTCTGTTTGCGGCGCCCACCAACATCAACAACGTGGAAACGCTGGCCAACGTGCCCCAGATCATCCTCAACGGCGCGGCCTGGTTCAAGTCCATCGGCACGGAGAAATCCTCCGGCACAAAGGTGTTCGCGCTGGGCGGCAAGATCAACAACACCGGCCTGGTGGAAATCCCCATGGGCACGACGCTGCGCGAGATCATTTTCGACATCGGCGGCGGCATCCCCAACGGCAAGCGCTTCAAGGCCGTGCAGACCGGCGGCCCCTCCGGCGGCTGCATCTCCACGGAAAACCTGGATATCCCGATCGAGTACGATACCCTCACGCAGATCGGCTCCATGATGGGCTCCGGCGGTATGATCGTCATGGACGAAGACAACTGCATGGTGGACATCGCGCGTTTCTTCCTCGACTTTACGGTGGACGAAAGCTGCGGCAAGTGCACGCCCTGCCGCATCGGCACGCGGCGCATGCTGGAGATTCTCGAGCGCATTGTGAAGGGCCAGGGCGTTCAGGGCGATATCGAGAAGCTTGAAAGGCTCGCCAAGAACATCAAGGCCACCGCGCTTTGCGGCCTGGGCCAGTCCGCGCCCAACCCCGTGCTTTCCACCATCAAGTATTTCCGCAACGAGTACGAGGCGCACATCAACGAAAAGCGCTGCCCCGCGCACCATTGCCAGGCGCTGCTCAACTACTACATTACCGACAAGTGCCGCGGCTGCACCGCCTGCGTCAAGGTTTGCCCCGTGACGGCCATCACCGGCACAGTCAAGGAGCGCCATGTGATCGACGCCGCGAAGTGCATCAAGTGCGGCAGCTGCGTCGAGAAGTGCCGTTTTGGCGCGATCGAGAAGAGATAACGAGGAGGAACAACCATGGAACAGATGATTCCCCTTACCATCGACGGCGTGCATGTGGAGGTTCCTGCCGGAACCACCGTGCTGGAAGCGTCGCGTCAGGCCGGCGTGAAAATCCCCACGCTGTGCTATTTAAAGGATATCAACCAGTCCGGCAGCTGCCGCATGTGCGTGGTCGACACCGGCGCGCGCGCGTTTCAGGCGGCCTGCGTGCTGCCCGTTTCCAAGGATATGGTGGTGAAAACCAGCACCCCGGAACTGCGCGAGGCTCGTAAAACCGTGCTGGAGTTGATCCTGAGCAACCACGACAAGAAATGCCTCACCTGCGTGCGCAGCCAGAGTTGCGAGCTGCAAAAGCTCTGCCTCGACCTAGGCGTGGAAAACGGCGACGCGTACGCCGGCTCCGTCAACCATTACGATGTGGACGACGTTTCGCCCTCCATCGTGCGCGACAACAACAAGTGCGTCATCTGCCGCCGCTGCGTGGCGGCCTGTGATAAGGTGCAGAAGGTGGGCGTCATCGGCCCCGTGATGCGCGGGTTCAAGACCGCCATCGCCTCCCCGTGGCAGCTGCACCTGTCCGAGATGGCCTGCGTCAACTGCGGCCAGTGTATCACCGTGTGTCCCGTGGGCGCCCTACACGAGAAGGACGATACCGATACCGTGTGGAAGTACCTGAGCGATCCCGAGAAGCACGTGGTCGTGCAGCCGGCCCCCGCCGTGCGCGCCGCGCTGGGCGAAGAGTTCGGCCTGCCCATGGGCACCAGCGTGACCGGCAAGATGGTTTCCGCGCTGCGCCGCCTGGGCTTTGACAAGGTGTTTGACACCGACTTCGCGGCAGACCTGACCATCATGGAGGAAGCGACCGAGCTGGTGGACCGCATCACGAACAACGGCGTGCTGCCGATGATCACCAGCTGCTCTCCCGGCTGGATCAAGTACTGCGAGCACTACTACCCCGAGTTCATCCCCAACCTTTCCACCTGCAAGAGCCCCCACGAGATGGAAGGCGCGATGGTCAAGAGCTATTACGCCGAGCGCGCGGACATCGACCCCAAGAATATCATCGTGGTATCCGTGATGCCCTGCACCGCCAAAAAGTTCGAGGCCAAGCGCCCCGAACTCTCCAACGGCGGCTTCCCGGATGTGGACGTGGTGATTACCACCCGCGAGCTGGCGCGGATGATCAAGGAAGCCAACATCGACTTTGGCAAGCTGCCCGACGGCGAGTTTGACGATCTGCTGGGCGAAAGCTCCGGCGCGAGCGTCATCTTCGGCGCGACCGGCGGCGTAATGGAGGCGGCGCTGCGCACCGCTTACGAAGTGATCACGGGGGAGGAGCTCAAGGATGTGAACTTTGCCGCCGTGCGCGGCGTGGAAGGCATCAAGGAAGCCACCGTGAAGGTCGGCGATCTGGATGTGAGCGTGGCCGTCGCCAGCAGCACCGCCATGGCCAGCAAACTTTTGGAATCCGTCAAGAGCGGCGAGAAGAAGTACGCGTTCATTGAGATCATGGGTTGCCCGGGCGGCTGCGTCAACGGCGGCGGTCAACCGATCGTGGACGCGAACACCCGCGCGACGGTCGACATCCGCAAGGAGCGCGCCAAGGCTCTGTACAACGAGGATCAGGGCAAGGCGATCCGCAAGAGCCACGAAAACCCGATGATCAAGAAGATCTACGCGGATTTCCTGGAGAAGCCCAACAGCCACAAGGCGCATAAGCTCCTCCACACCACCTACACGGCGCGGCCGAAGTACAGCAAGTAAACGATGGGGGCCCGGCGAAAACGCCGGGCCCCGGCGTTTGCCCGCGATGGAGCAGGGCCCGGGACTATCCCCGGGACGGACTCGCGGTGGTAACCCTTCGTGAGGTTTGGGAAAAGCTCCGGCATGCCGCCATCAGCGGCAACAGCCTCAAACGAACAGGCTGAAGGGCCGGGAGGCGAGCGGCGGCATCAGGTTGCATGGGTACGTCCAAGGACGGGAACCGCAGGGCGTCGGAGGCGTTGCTTCCTGTCATTCAACCGTATCAAAATCAGACAAACCTCTTAAAAGCCGGCAGCGCGGCAAACGCGAACGGCTGCGGTTGCCAAGCATCGCGCGTCAAAGAGCGCCACGGTAAAATGGGGTAGCGTAACTTGCGCACCATCGATTCCACGAAGCGCTGAAAGCCGGCGTTTGCATATCATCCTTTGCATTACAATGTGTTTTTTCCGGTACCGCATTGGCCGGGCCATCCTCGGCCCGCCTATGCGCCCCGAAAGGCTGCAAAACGAAAAGCCCGCGCTTCCCGAAGGAAACACGGACTTGAGCGGCGTTGAAAACCAAACGCTTCGCCTGCGCGTTATACGCGGTTGGCTTCCTTGATCTTCGCGGCTTTGCCCTGCAGGTTGCGCAGATAGTACAGCTTAGCCCTGCGCACCTTGCCGCGGCGGACCAGCTCGATACGGTCCACGCGACGCGAATGCAGCGGGAACGTGCGCTCCACGCCGATGCCATAGCTGACGCGGCGAACCGTGAACGTTGCGCGGATGCTGCCGTTGCGCTTGGCCATCACAGTGCCCTCAAACGCCTGAAGGCGTTCGCGGTCGCCCTCGACGACCTTCACCCACACGCGGACGGTGTCGCCGATGCCGAATTCGGGCAGATCGGTACGAAGCTGAGCTTTTTCGATGGAACGAATGATTTCACTCATTTCATGTGCCTCCTTCCCTCATAGACGTTCGTGCACACAGGCCATATGCCAGAGCAGAGGACCGTCCGTTTGTCACAAAGTGAATTATACCATGGTCAGGCGGTGCATTGCAAGCGATTTTTTATCGATACGCCTTCAAGTCACAAGCAGCTGCCGGCGCGCGGGGGAAAGAAGAGGACCCGCTTTGTTCTTGGATTGTATGGATTCCATTTCACCCTTGCAATTTGCAATCCTTTCGGTATAATGGTTTTCAGTAGTGTCTTGAAAAAGACGATGTAGTATGGAAGGCGGGGTACTCATGAAGGTTGTTGTATTGGTAGCGTATGTAGTCATGATGGTCGTGGTGATCGTCTTCACCGCCAAGAAAAACCTGACGCTAAACGGATTTCTGCTGGGCGGCAGAAGCATTGGCCCGTGGATGAGCGCATTCAGTTACGGGGCCAGTTATTTTTCCGCCGTGATCATCGTGGGCTATGCCGGTTCCACAGGCTGGAGCGTCGGCTTGTCGGCCATCTGGTGCGGCATCGGCAACGCGTTGATCGGCAGCCTGCTGGCGTGGTCGCTGCTGGCCAAGCCGACGCGAAGGATCGGCGAACGGTTGCAGGTGGGCACGCTGCCAAGCTTCTTTGAAAAACGGTATAACAGCAAACTGCTGAAAATCATCGCCAGCCTGATTATCTTCGTATTCCTGCTGCCCTACAGCGCAAGCGTGTACAAGGGCCTGGGCACCATGTTCTCCATGGCGTTCCATTTTGACTACACCTGGGCGGTGGTTGGCATCGCGCTGCTGGCATCAATCTACCTGTTTGCCGGCGGCTACAAGGCCACCGCCATCACGGATTTCATTCAGGGCTCCATTATGCTGGTCGGCATCGTCGCGGTGGTGGTGTATATCGTCAACGCCGCGGGCGGCGTCAGCGCCGGGCTGGCCATGCTGGGCACCCCGGAGATCGGCGGCGCGGAGATGAACACCCTCTGGCCGCCAAAGGGCAAGGAAGTTTGGCTGTTCAGCAATGTGATCCTCACCTCGCTGGGCGTGCTGGGCATGCCGCAGATGATTCACAAGTTCTTCGCCATCCGGGACGAGAGCAGCGTAAAGCGCGCCACGGTGATTTCCACCGTGTTCGCCCTGATTCTGGCGGGCGGGGCTTACTTTGCCGGCAGCTTCGGCCGCGTGGTCATCAACGCGATCTCGCCGGATATGGCCGCGCAGCTTAATGCCGGTACCATGTCCAAAGACCTGATCATGCCAACGATCCTCACCGACTCCGTGGTAGTGAAAATTCCGGAAATCATGCTGGGCCTGTTTGTGGTGCTGCTGCTTTCGGCCAGCATCTCCACGCTGACGGCGCTGGTGCTCAGTTCCTCCTCCGTGCTCACGCTGGACCTCATCGGGTCGTTCGCGCCGAAGATGAAGCCCAAGACCAGCCTGTGGACCATGCGCAGCCTGTGCGTGGCGTTCGTGCTGTTCTCGCTGGCGGTCAACTTCCTGATGCAGAACACGCCGATCATCTCGCTGATGTCGCTGTCGTGGGGCACCATCGCGGGCGCGTTCCTGGCTCCGTTCCTCTACGGCCTGCTCTGGCGCGGCGTAACGAAGGCCGGCGCCTTTACGGGCGTCCTCTGCGGGGCGCTGATCTCGCTGATCCCGCCGCTCGTTTCCGGCAACATGGCGCTCGCGCCCATCAGCGGCGCCGCCGCCATGCTCAGCAGTCTGGTAATCGTGCCCGTGGTCAGCCTGCTCACCAAGAAAACCGGTTATTCCAAGGAACACCTGGACGCCGTGTTTGGAACGGCGCAGTAACGCGGAAACAATGCTCGCCTGACCGCACATTGATCGTAGACCGGACCAACAGGAGGCCAAACACATCCCGCCCTGCCGCGGGTTTGCGCTTGGCCTCTTTCCATGGTTATGCGGGAAGCAGAATCAGGGCTGGCGCAGCGCCTGCATCAGGTCCGGGAGCACACGCTCGAACTGCACCCCGAAGCGCAGCGGCTCGCCGCCTTCCAGCGTGAGGCGGATACTCCGGTGCGTGCAGCTGAGCGCAAGGTCGGCGGCCGCCATCAGCGGTTTGCCGCCTAAAATCGCCGAAAGCAGGAAGCTGGCGAACACATCGCCCGTGCCATGGAATACGCCCGGAAAGCGGGGCCGGAACAGAAGGCGAAACGTGTCGCTCTCCCGATGGTAGACCGCGATGCCCGTTTCCGCGTCCGAAAGCGAGATATCGGTGATGACCACGCACTTGGGCCCCAGCCCGGACAGGCGCACGGCAAGGCCGCGGACGTACGCCTCGTCATAGCCCTGCGACCGGTATGGCTCCTCCAGCAGGAAGCAGGCTTCCGTGAGGTTGGGCACGATCGTGCGGGCGCGGGCGCACAGCGCGCGCATACGGGCCGGCATGTCCGCATCCATCAGCGAGTACAGCCTGCCGTGATCGGCAAAGGCGGGGTCGACGAACACATGGGTCTGCGCGTCGCACAGCAGGTCGATCATGGTAAGCACCAGCCCGACTTGCGCCGGGGAGGCCAGATAGCCGCTGTACAAGGCGTCGAAGTGCAGCCCCAGCGTGGACAGGTGCCTGGCGATGGGCAGCAGCTGATCGCTCAGGTCCAGATGGGTGTAGCCGGTAAACTCCCCCGTGTGGGTACTGAGCAGGGCCGTAGGCACCACCGAGGCGTTTACGCCTGCGGCCGAAAGGATGGGCAGCGCGACGGTCAGCGAGCAGCGGCCCACGCAGGAAATATCATGAATGGCGAGCGCACGTTTCTGCATGGAAAAGCCTCCGTTTCGAATTGATCCCATGATACACGAAAACCAAAAAAAAGCAAGCCGGCGTTGACAAGCCCGCCTGAGTGCGGTATCGTAACAATCGATTTCATTGCGGGAGGAAAGCACATGCAAAAAGCGCTGGTATCTGTTACGGGGCAGGACAAGGTCGGGATCATCGCGAAGGTCAGCACGTCCCTGTACGAGCAGAACATTAATATATTGGAGATTTCCCAGACGATTCTGGACGGCTGCTTTACCATGCTGATGATCGTGGATTTGCAGGAGGCCCCCCGGACCTTCCAGCAGATCGCGGGCACCCTTTCGGAAGTGGGCAGGCAGATCGGCGTGACGGTCAACATCCAGCGCATGGAGCTTTTCGCCGCCATGCACCGGATCTGACGGAGGGCCTATGATGATCGAAGCAAACGAGATTCTCCAAACCATTCACATGATTCAGGAACAGCACTTTGACATCCGCACCATCACGATGGGGATCAACCTGCTGGACTGCCGCAAGAACACCGACACCGAAACCGCCGAGTGCGCGTACGAGAAGATTACGCGCCTGGCGCGCAATCTGGTCAGGGTGGGCTGCGATCTGGAAAGCGAGCTGGGCGTGCCGATCGTGAACAAGCGCCTGAGCGTGACCCCCGTAAGCATGATCTCCGGCGCCAACCCGGCGGCCATCGCCCGGGCGCTGGACCAGGCGGCTGGCGACGTGGGGGTGAACCTGATCGGCGGATACGGCGCGCTGATGCACAAGGGCAGCACCATCGCGGAAGACATCCTGCTGGAAAGCATGCCGGAGGTCTTTTCCACCACCAATCGCCTGTGCGGCAGCGTGAATGTCGCCAGCACCCGCAGCGGCATCAACATGGACGCCGTGCGGAGGCTGGGCGCGATCATCAAGGAGATTGCCCTGCGCACTGCGGACGCGGAAAGCTTCGGGTGCGCCAAGCTGGTGGTGTTTGCCAACGCCGTGGAGGACAACCCCTTTATGGCGGGCGCGTTTCACGGCGTGGGCGAGCCGGAGTGCGTGGTCAACGTGGGGGTCAGCGGGCCGGGCGTGGTGCAGCGCGCGCTGGAAGCGGTCCGTGGCGAACCCTTCGACGTCGTGGCCGAGACGATCAAGCGCACCGCGTTCAAGATCACGCGCGTGGGAGAACTGGTGGCGCAGGAAGCCGGCAAGCGTCTGGGCGTGCCGTTTGGCATCGTGGATCTGTCGCTTGCGCCCACTCCGGCTCGAGGCGACAGCGTCGCTTACATTCTCAAGGAAATGGGCCTGGAAATGGCCGGCGCGCCGGGAACCACCGCCGCGCTGGCGATGCTCAACGACATGGTGAAAAAGGGCGGCGTGATGGCGTCCAGCCACGTGGGCGGGCTCAGCGGCGCGTTCATCCCCGTGAGCGAGGATATCGGCATGATCGAGGCGGCCGCCGCAAACTGCCTGACCATTGAAAAGCTGGAAGCCATGACCTGCGTATGCTCCGTCGGGCTGGATATGATCGCCATCCCCGGGGACACCCCGGCCAATACGATTGCCGGCATCATTGCGGACGAAGCCGCCATCGGCGTGGTCAACAACAAGACGACGGCCGTGCGCATCATCCCGGCGGTGGGCAAAAAGGCGGGGGATACCGTCAACTTCGGCGGACTGTTCGGCTTTGCGCCCATCATGAAGGTGAACACCTTCAACAACGATGCCTTCATCCAACGGGGCGGCAGGATCCCGGCGCCGCTGCACAGCTTGCGCAACTGAACAACCGGCCCGCGAACCGGGTTTCGGCACGGCCGAAACCCGGTTCGCGGGCTCTTGCCTGTCGGTTTGCCCTGGCCGCCTTCGCGCAGGGGTCGGGTTTTTCAGCGCACCGAATCGGCGGGCGCGTCCACGATGCCTTCGGCCGCCGTTCGGGTGAGCCAGCACTTGCGCCAGCGCCTGCGAAGGATACGGTAAGCCTCCTCGGCGTCGCTTTGGTTCGCAAACGCGCCAAAAACGGCGGAACCGCTACCGGTCATCATCGCAAACCGCGCGCCGCACGCATCCAGCGCGGCTACGCCTTCGGCAATCTGCGGACGTTTTTCTTCGCCCGCCTGCGCCAGCACATTGCCGGCATGAAGCCCGAACACCAAAAGATCGCGCCCGAGCAGCGCTTCCTGCGCCCTGTCCGTATCGGGATGCCGCACGGACGGGAGCGTGTCGTACGCGGCAAACACCTCCCGGGTGGAGAGCGCGCCGCACGGCTGCAATACCACCAGCGGTACCGGCGGCGGGGAAGGCAGCGATCGGACGGCCTCCCCGATCCCGCCGACCCTGGCCAGGCCGCCGCGAACCAGAAAGGGAACATCCGCCCCGATGCGCGCGCCGATCTCTTCCAGTTGCGCCTTAGGCAGGCGGAGCCCCCACAGGCGGTTCAGGCCGACCAGCGCGGCGGCCGCGTCCGCGCTGCCTCCGCCCATGCCGGCGCCCACCGGGATGCGCTTAACCAGCGTAAGCGCGGCACCGCACGCGCAGCCGGCGGTTTCTTTCAACGCGCGCGCCGCGCGGAGCACGAGGTTGTCCTCCCCGGCAAAGCCCTCGCAGCCCGTCGCCGTCAAGCGAAGATCATCGTCGGGTTCGAGGGTCAGCACGTCGGCCAGTTCCACGCTTTCCATCAGCATGTCCATGCGGTGGTATCCGTCCCCGCGCAAGCCCAGGATATCCAGCGACCAGTTGATTTTCCCCCTCGCCAGCAGCCTTAGCATTGCACACCGCTCCTTCTTGTGTTATATTTACCTATTATAGCAGGGATTCCGACGGCAAGGAATAGGGAGGACGTTATGGCGGCGCACAAAGGCATCCCCATCCTGATTTCGCTGGACGCGCAATCGAACACGGAAAACCAGCCTGAGGATACGATGCGCCTGATTACCACGGGCGAACTGATCGAGAAACCCGATGAAACCCTCATCCGCTACGAGGAAAGCCTGGACGAGAACGAACCTCCCCAGAAGATTGAAATCGCCATCCGCGGCCCGGTGGTCACCATGAGCCGGCAGGGCAAATTTGAGGCGAACATGGTGTTCCAGAAGGGCAGCCGCTACGAAAGCCAGTACCACACGCCATTGGGCGATCTGGATATGGCGCTGTACTGCACCCGCGCCGCGTATACGGCCGACCACGAGGGCGGGGAACTGGTGCTCCAGTATCAGCTGGATGTGAGCGGCCAATACGCCGCGGTTCACGAGATGCACCTGCACTATATGAGGAAGAAGGACGCATGAACTCCCCGCTTCCGCAGGCCGAGGTGCGCGCGATGCTGGGCGGCGGATGCTTTCTGCGCCGCGCCGATCGGGATACGGCGCTGTTTGTGACCGACGCGCCGCGTCGGCTGACCGAGGCGGCGCTTGCGGACAGGGAGCGCTTCCTCGCGGCGGCCGGCTTCCGGTGCGGCGCGACCCCATCCGGACTGTGGCAAATCGACCCCGACGAGAGCCGCTGGGTTTCGATCCTCCGGCCCTATGCGGACGTTCCGCCCGCCGGTTTTCCGGTGAATGAGGCGTTATGGGAGGTCTACGCGCTGGCGCGCCTTTTGCGCGCGCATCCGTCCCCGTGGGAAAATCAGCCGCGCGAAGCGATTCGCGGGGTTTTAAAACGGTTGGACCGGACGGCCGAGCTGCTCCGCTACGCGCCCGCACTGCTTACGGAATGCGCCATCAGGCTGCGTCACCGTCAGGCGTTGCCCTACGCGGCCTCACCGCTGCTGGACGCGTGGCTGGCACAACATGATAGGGGGGCGAGCAAATGATCCTGCGGTACTACGGGCATTCCCTGTTTACGCTGGCGTTGGAAAGCGGCCTGACCGTGGCGACCGACCCCTACGGGGATTTTTATGGTTATCCCCGCCGTCGCCTGAAGGCGGATCTGGCCACCGTGAGCCATCACCATCACGATCACGACGCGCTGGAGATGCTGCAGGGCGTGCGGCAGGTGATCGACGCTCCCGGCGCCTATTACCCGGCACGGGACCTGACGGTAACCGGCATTGCCACCTGGCATGACGAACAACGCGGCGCGCAGCGCGGCGAAAACACGGTATTCATCCTGCAGGCGGAAGGCTTGCGGCTGGTACATCTGGGCGATCTCGGACATGTGCTTACCGACCGGCAGTGCGCCGCCATCGGGACGCCGGACGTGCTGCTGACGCCCGTGGGCGGGCGTTACACCACCGACGCTCCCGCGGCGCTGGAGAACGTGCGCCGCCTCCGCCCGCGCATCACAATTCCCATGCACTACCGCACGCCCTACGATCCGGAGATGCCCATCGAAACCGAGCGCCCTTTCCTGGCGTTGATGGGCGCGGAGCCCGCGCCGCTGCCGCTGTGCAGGCTGAGCGCGGGAGATATCGGCGAACGGCCTTCGGTGCTGCTGCTGGGCGTCACGCCGCCCGGCGCGGCTTGACAGCGCGGCGCGTGATCGTTACAATGCCTGGTATAACGGTATGGAGGAGCGATGGGTATGAAGTACGTATTCATCACGGGCGGCGTGGTTTCATCCCTGGGCAAAGGCATCACCGGCGCGTCCCTTGGGAAGCTGCTGGCAGCGCGCGGTTACCGCGTGAGCATGCAGAAGCTGGACCTGTACTACAATGTGGAGCCCGGCTTTTTAAGCCCGCTGGAACATGGCGAAGCCTTCATCACCGAGGATGGGACGGCGGCCGACCTTGACCTGGGCCATTTCGAGCGCTTTGTGGATGTCACGCTGGGCGGAGGCGCGAGCTATACCACCGGGCGCATTCACCGCCGGCTGATCGAGCGCGAGATGCGCGGGGAATACCACGGCTCCACGGTTCAGGCGATCCCGCATGTGACCAATGAGATCAAGACCTGCATCCGCGAAGCGGCGCAGGCCGCGGACAGCGAAATTCAGCTGGTGGAGATCGGCGGCACGGTGGGGGATATGGAGGCGTCGGTCTATCTGGAAGCGATCAGGCAGATGCGCTGGGAGTGTTCCAAACCCAACGACTGCTGCTATATCCACGTAACGCTGATGCCGTTCATCGTCACGGCGGGGGAGCTAAAGACCAAGCCGACGCAGAACAGCGTCAAGGTGCTGCGCTCGGTCGGCATTCAGCCGGATGTGATCGTCTGCCGCAGCGAAGTGCCCATGACCACCGACGCCAAGGACAAGATTGCGCTTTTTTGCAACGTCAAATCCGCCAACGTGATCCAGAACCTGGACGTGGACTGCCTGTACGAAGTGCCCCTGATGCTGGAAAAGGAAGGCCTCGCGCGCGCCGTACTTGCGGAACTGGGCCTTGAAAACCGCCCGGCCGATCTGGACAGCTGGAAAGCCATGTACCGGCATTACCGGACGCTGACACGCACCCTGCACGTGGCGCTGGTCGGGAAATACGTGACCGTTCCGGACGCCTACCTTTCCGTACGCGAAGCGTTGCTGCACGCCGGTATGGCGGAGGGCGTGCATGTGCTGCTGACCACTGTCAACGGCGAGGAGATCACAGCCGACACCGTGGACGAGATGCTCATCAGGTTCGACGCGATCGTGGTGCCCGGCGGGTACGGCGACCGCGGTACGGACGGCATGGTCGTCGCGGCAAAATACGCGCGTGAAAACCGCGTGCCGTTTTTGGCCATCGGCTTTGGCATGCAGTTGGCCGTGGTGGAAGCGACGCGAAATCTGCTGGGCATCGCGGATGCGAACACCACCGAGGTGGACCCGGAAACAGCGCACCCCGTGGTTCGGATGCCCGAAGAGCGTGTGTGCCAGAACGACAGCCGCGGCGCCACCCGGATGGGCGGCAGCGACGTTCGGCTGTCCGAAGGGATGCTGCGCACGGTCTACGGGGCCGACATGGTTCACGAGCGGCACAGCAACCGCTACGAGGTTGATCCGGCGTATGTGACGGCCTTAAACGAGAAGGGCTTCCGTCTGGTGGGGGTCAGCATGGAAACGGGTTACCCCGAAGCGTTTGAGCAGCAGGATCATCCGTTTTACGCGGCCGTGATCTATCATCCGGAGTTTCAGTCGAGGCCGCTCAAGCCGCATCCGCTGTTCCGTGCGTTTGTGAAGGCGGCCAAGCGGTAGCGCGCCTGGCGTTTCACAGCCGTCATCGCAGAGCGTGGGTTGTACGCCGCGCGGCCGGTTTTGCCCGCGGGGCCCGACGACGGCGCGGAGGTAGCGCCCAGACCGGAAAAAGCCGGTTGCGTAGCGTTTGTCCCAGTCCGGCCCGGAAAACGGAGAATCGGTTAACCCCAACGGTTTCGCCTCCGCCCGGAGGCGTTTTACATGTTGGCGGGGCGCGCGGCGGACTTTGCCCGTTTGCAGGGCGAAGGGTTTGTGTTATAATTTGAACGAATATGCAGTCGATTTGCATGGATTTTCCGGATAAGGAGGGAGCGCCCGGATGCAGCATAACGCGCCGCAGCAGCGGAGGCCGACCAAGGATTATGCGCCTCGCAAGCGGAAAAGCCGCGCGGCGACGGTCATTCCGTTGCTGCTGCTTTTTATGGCCCTGTTGGCGGTGATGTACTTCATTTTCCCGAAAGAGGCCGGCAAGCACGCCGGCAGCTCGGTCTACGACGGGCTGGTCATCAGCGAGGTCATGGCGGCCAACGCCTCCGCCGTGCCGGATGAAAACGGGGAGTTCTCAGATTGGCTGGAGCTGTATAACGGCACCGGCAGCGACCTGAACCTGGAAGGCGTGATGCTGACCAACCGCACCGACCGCATCACGTTCCCGTTTCCTTCCTATGTGCTGGCCGCCGGCGCTCGCGTGCTGGTGTTTGCGGATAACCGCTACCAGCTTGACCCAGCCCAGCCGTTTCACGGCAAGTTCAAGATTTCTTCCGTGGGCGACCACCTGTACCTGTACGACCCGGACATGTACCTCATCGAGGATCTGGTGACGCCCACCATGACCGCCGATCAGAGCTATGCGTTGACCGGTACGGACGCCAACGGCAGCCTCAAGTACGAGCTGACCGATTACTACAGCCCCGGTCAGGAAAACACGGAGGAAGGTTTCCGAACCTACCGCTCGGAAAACTCCACCGAAACGGGCGCGCTGGTGATCAATGAAATCTGTCCCGATCCCAAGGTGGGCATCCCGGATGAGGACGGCGAAATCGTCGACTGGCTGGAACTGAAGAACAACACCAGCCAGACCATATCTCTGGCCGGCTATTGCCTGAGCGACAAGGAAAACCGGCCGATGAAATGGCGCTTCCCCGATTCGGCGAGCATCGCGCCCAACGGCTACTATCTGGTCTATTGCAGCGGTAAGGACAAGCTGCAGAGCAACGGCGTGCCGCATACGAGTTTCTCCATCAGCGCGGAGCGCGAAACCCTGGTCCTGAGCGACGGCGACGGGCATCTGGTGGATCGCGTGTCCATAGAAAACGTTCCGGAGGATTATTCCGTAGGCCGCAACAGCAGCGGCGAGTGGGCGTTCTTCCCGCTGGCGACGCCGGGCAGCCCCAACGATGCTAACGGCCAAAGCAAAACGGACGACCTGATCCGCGCCTACAACCCGACGGGCGTGTACATCACAGAGGTGATGGCCTCCAACGATACCACGCCCGTCGGCGCGACCGCGCTGACCTCCGATTATCTGGAACTGTACAACACTTCCAGCCAGACGGTGGATTTAAGCTACTATGGTATCAGCGACAGCCTCAAACGCCCGCGCAAATGGCAGTTCCCACAGGGAACTGTCATTGCGCCGGGCGAATATAAGGTGATCCTGCTGGACGGCAACGCGGACGCCAGTTCCTACTACGAGCTTCATACCAATTTCCGGCTCACGCGCGCAGGCGGTGAAACCGTTTCGTTTTGCGACCCTCAGGGCAAAGTGCTCGATCGCGTTCCTCTTTCCATCATGCCAACCGATCACAGCTACGGCCGCTCGCTGGGGTATGCGGGTTTTTATTATTTTGACACGCCGACCCCGGGCGCTGTCAACGGCACAGGATATTTCGGCTACGCAGGCAATCCGGCGTTCTCCCAGAACGGCGGCGAATATAAGGGCTCTGTGCAGGTGACCCTGACGGTCCCCCAGGGCATGCGCGTTTATTACACGGTGGACGGATCTATCCCGACGGAATCTTCCACGCTCTATCAGGCCGGAGATGTGTTTAACATCAGCCGCGTGACGGTGCTGCGCGCCCGCGCGTACGATCCGTCCGGCATGCTGCAGCCAAGCGAGACCGTCACGGCGACGTACCTGCTAAACGTGTACCACGCTTTCCCGATCGTAAGCGTCGTGTGCGACCCGGACGAACTGTGGAACGCGGAGGACGGCATGCTGACCGTCGGGGCCAACGTGGACAAGAGCAAGGGCATTCCGTTCAAGAATACCGTTTACCGCGAGTTTGGGAAGATCCCCCGCGAAGGGTATATTGAAATGTACGCGCTGGACGGCCGCCAGATGCTCAGCCAGGGCATGGAATTTTCGCTGCAGGGCCAGTACAGCCTGGATATGCCGCAAAAAACCTTCAAGGTGAAAGCCAAGGCAAAGTATGGCGCCAAGTATTTCGAAGCGGCGCTGTTTGAGGACCGGCCGTATACGGAGTATAAAAGCTTTGTGCTGCGCAACAGCGGCAACGACTGCGTATGGACGCGCATGAACGACGGTTTCCAAAGCCGCCTGATCGACGCCTTCAACGCCTCCGCCGCCACGCCCTCCACCGTGATCCATCAGGCGTGGAATCCCGTCGTTGTATACATCAACGGGCAGTATTGGGGCCATTACAACATGCGGGAGCGCGCGGACCGGTACTTCGTGGCCCAGCATGAAGGGCTGGACCTGAGCCAGGCCGACCAGATGGACGTATTGGAGGCGAGCGGCAAGCTGGTGTTCGGCTCCAAGGACGAGTACGCCGCCATGATCAAGAAGGTCAAGGCCAGTTCGCCCGGCACCGACGACGGGGACCTGCAATACATTCTGGATAACATCGATATCGACAACTATTTCGATTACATGGCGTTTGAAATGTTCTTCGGGAACTCCGACCCCGGCAATATCCGCTTCTACCGGCTGAAAACGGCCGGCAGCAAATGGCGCTGGATCTTCTACGACGCGGACTACGGCCTGTTTCGAAGCGGCTTTGACAGTGTGACCTCCTACCTGAAAGAGGCCGGCGCCGGCGAACAGAAGATCGACAACACGCTCATCCGCAAACTGCTGGAAAACGACGAGATGAAGGACAAGTACCTGACCCGGCTGGGCGAAATCTACCAGTTCTTCACAACGGAGAAGATGCTTGAAATCTACAACAGCATGGCGGCGACGCTCGAGCCGGAAATGAGCCTGCATTTCGCGCGCTGGGCGGAGGAAAACGACAAGGCCATCAACATCGATTCCCCGCTGACACCCGAAGGCGCCCTCCGCTACTGGAATACCCGGCTGGATTACACCCGCAACGTGCTGAAAAAACGGCCTCGCTATTTCTACGAGATGGTGCAGGAGCGTCTTGAGCTCAGCAGCGAGCAGATGCTCCAGTATTTCGGCGAAAAACCGGAACTGCCGGACGACGCCGTGTACACCGAAGGCAAGAAGTGGGGCTGAGCAACGCATACCGGCCCCGCCGCAGCGCAGGGATCGTTGCCGCGCTTGACAAAGCGACGGTTCCTGATTATGATTATCCCATTCGCACGAAGGAGGAGTTTTCTTCATGTTGTTCGCGTCCCTACTGCAATCGGCCAGCGTGTCGAGTATCATGTCGTCGTCCGGCCTGGCGGCTGAATTTAAATCGATCGTCCCCAGCGATCTGTTTCTGGCGCTCGGTCTGGGTTTCGTGGTAGGCGCGGTGATCGCGGTCGTCTACAAGCGCACTTATCGCGGCGTGCTCTACAGCCCATCGTTTGCCGTGACGCTGATCATGCTCACCCTGATCACCACGCCGGTGGTCATGTGCATTAAAAGCGACATCGCGCTTTCCATGGGCATGGTGGGCGCGCTTTCCATCGTGCGCTTCCGTACCGCGGTTAAGGACCCGATGGATACCGCCTACATGTTCTGGGCGCTCACAATGGGGATCCTGTTGGGCGCCGGGCTGCATCTGGTGGCCATCATCGTGGTGCTGTGCATCGGCGTGCTCATGTTCGTGCTCTCGTTTATCAAGTTCAGCAACCCCAACTCCTACCTGCTGGTCATACACTACGACGAGTACAGCGAGCAGGCGATCAACGCGGAGCTTCGCCGCTCGGTCAAGGGGTTCAAGCTGCGCAGCAAATCGCTGACCCGTGCGGGCGCGGAAATGACCTTTGAAATCCGGCTGAACGAACGCCACGAAATCGTAACGCGGATGCTGGATATCGAAGGCGTGCACGACGCGACGCTCGTAGCCTGCCAAAGCGAAGTGGGCGCGTAACGGCGCCGCAAGGATAAAGGAGGCGGCGACGGGTGCCCATCGCAGTACCGCTTCGGCACGAACTGAAGTATTTCATCACCCCGGCGGAGTACTATCTGCTGTCGCGCGCGCTGGACCGTGTGCTGGAACGCGACCCCAACGGCGACCCCGAGCGCAACGAGTATCATATCCGTTCGCTGTATTTCGATACCATCAACAATACGGCCATGTTGGATAAGCTCAACGGCGTCAAGGATCGCGACAAGTACCGCATTCGCATTTACAATTTCTCCGACCGGTTTATCCGCATGGAGTGCAAGACAAAGGTAGGCAACCTGATCTCCAAGCGTTCTCTGGCGATCCCCAAACTGCTGGCGGAACAGCTGATCGCGGGCGACCCGACGGGGCTGGAACGGACGCGCAGCGGGCTTTTGCACGACCTGTTCCGGGAAATGACACTGGAACGCCTCCGGCCCGTGGTGATCGTGGACTACGTCCGCGAAGCCTACCTAAGCCCCGTGGAAGAAGTGCGCATTACCTTTGACAAGCAGCTGCGCACGGGGCTAAACTCGCAGGATCTGTTCAATCCCTATCTTCCGACCATCTCGCCGTTCGATCACGACGAGATGATTATGGAAGTGAAATACAACCGCATGCTCCCGCCCTATATCCGAGATCTGCTTTGCACGTACGTGCGCAGCGCGCAGAACAGCGCCATCTCCAAGTATTGCTGGTGCCGACGTTTCGAGGGGTTCGAGTGAGCCCGCAAACGGCCTGTGGGCCTGCGGGAGCAGAAAAACCGGGAGGTTTGACATGAGAAGAGCATGGGTTTGGCTGACCGTTGCGGCGCTTTGTCTTGGCATGGTTTCCGCCGCGTTTGCGGACGAAGAGGCGCGCGACGCGATGATCGACCGGATCATTTCCACGGCGGAGGACCTGTACATGAAGGCGGACGGACGGCTCCAGCGCGCGCAGTACTCCGGCGACATTTATGTCTGCAAGAACTTTACCGTGTACCTGTTCCGCCAGATTCGGGATGATTTTCGCATGGCCGAATACCCGGACGTCGAACTGGTCATCCCGGACAACCTGCCCAAAAAGGAATGCGCGCCCTACGCCTACGGCATCTGCTGGAAGGACGTTTCCGCCGCGCAAGGCAATCCGTTTGAGGTGGCCGCGAGCTTTCGGTATGACGATTCGCTCAGCATGGCGGAAAACAAGACCATCGCCCGCGAACTGATGATGCAGGTGGAGCGCGGCGACTACTTCCAGATGTCGGCCGACTACTACTACGGCGTGGGCGCGCACAGCCTCGTGTTCATCTCCAATTACGATCCGGAAACGAAAACGGTGCGCTGGACGGACTCCAACATGAAGGGGCAGAAGAAGAACGGCGAGCGGTACGCGTTGGTGCAGTATGATGCCGAGAAAGACATCGACTGGTTCGTGGACGCGTTTTGCCATAAAACGCGCGGCGCGACCCTGTACCGCCTGCGCGACGATATCCTTTTCAACGAACCGTAAAGGGGGAAGCGGTGCCGCCCTCGACGCGCCGCCTGTGTAACAGTTTCAGGTGTACGGCAGGTCGCGTCCGGCGATGCGGCGCTGTCGGCAGAGGCAGGCAAAGCGCCTTTGCCTGTCAAACTCATGCAAGAACATGGCGGGGGAGTCCGCCCTTTTTTTTCATCAGAGAGAACCGGTACCGCTTTCGATTGTCCATGCAAGGCCGGGTATAAATCCGCGGTTGCGAACGCTCTTCGCGCGCGGATTGCGGTTCCCGGCGATGAACCCATGAGGCCATCCTTTGACGCCGATACAAGGCGATTTGGATTGGGGCGCTTGCGAAAGAACGCGTGCGCGGCGCAAATTGCGCAGCGCACGGGGAGGATACAAAGCCCGATGCGCAGGACGAAGGCGGAGCCGTTATCCAAGCTCCAGCCGCGCGTCCCCCATCCGCCGCGTATGGCCGGCTACGCTTGAAAAGCCGACGGAGTTAATCGCGGTATTCGCGGTTGAGAACCCGCCGCCTGCGCGGGGGACGTGGCGCCACGCCGGAAACGCTTTCCGCCGCCTTCGTTTCCGAAGCGTCGGCATCGGGGAGCGGCTCTTCAAAGCGTTGGCCTGGTTCTGAAAAAGCAACGCACTGCACGTCGGCAGCCTCGCGCGCCCTGGCGATCTCTGCTCCCGCTTCGGAGGAAGCGGACGGCATGCCGGGCCCTTGCGGCAGGATCGGCGAGGCGCTTTGCGCAGGCGGTGAAAAGGTGGGGGAAAGCGGCCTGTTGGCCGGGCTGTTTTCAGCCGTGATGATCGCGCTTGGCGATTGCGCTTCATCGCGCTCCCGAAAGCTCGATGGCGGCGTATTGCCAATCGCCGTATCTGGTAACAGTTCGGAGGTCGGCGTCACGGCGGCATCCGCCGCGGCAAGCCCAGCGCCGTTCAGCCGCGTATGCAACGCCGCCTGCCGCATGCGCGCATCGCTCATGCTGGCGTAGTGCTTTCGCGTGGTGTTCACGTCGGAGTGGCCCAACGCCTCGGCCACCAGATAGATGTCCTCCGTTTCATGGTACAGGTTGGTGGCGTAGGTGCTGCGCAATTTGTGAGGGCTCATGCGCTTTTTCAGGGGTACGACCAGCATGGCGTACTTTTTGACCATCTGTTCCATGGTGCGCTGGGTCATTCTTCGTCTTTGCAGGGATAAGAAGAATGCGTGTTCGTGCCCCGCTTCGGGATTGACGGTTTGCCGTTGTTGCAAGTATTCGCGCAGCGCCTCGGCTACCTCGTCCGGAAAATAGAGGATCACCTGATTGCCGCCCTTGCGGGTTACCAGAAGCGCGCGGTTGGTCAGGTCCACATCCTCCAGATTGATGCCCACGCATTCGCTCACGCGGATGCCGGTGCCCAGAAACAGCATGACGATAGCAAAATCGCGCGCGCGGGTCAGTCGATGGTAGGCAGCCTGCCGCGGCGTGAGCTGGCGGTCGCCGTTGGCCACGGCGTCCAGCAGCTTTTGCATTTCGTCGTGTTCCAGCAGCAGGATCGGCTTTTCGTGCTTCTTGGGCAGCGGCACCAGGGCGACGATGTTGGCGGGGATGCGCTGCGTTCGAAACAGGTAGTTGAAATACGAGCGCAGGGTGGACAGCTTGCGCATGATGCCGTAGGTATGGTTCTTGAGCATCCGCTGTTCCGCCGCGTCCGCTTCGGCGCTGCGAAAATACAGCGAGAGGTAATCGGCGTATATCTCAATATCACGGGGCTTCAACCGGGCGATGTCCTCATCGGTCACGTCTGAGGCGTTTTCGGCTGCAAAGCAGGCCAGTTCCTTCATGGCGAAGTCGAAAAACGTTCCAAGATCGATCGTGTAGGCCAGGCGGGTCAGCGTGCTGGTGGTGGACAGCAGACTTCGTATGAAATCGGCGCACGAGCGCGGAAGGGTGCGAAGCATCAGGCGGATGGTTTCCAGCCTCTTTTGATCCAGCTGTTCACGGTAGGAAAGCTCAGGCATGCGGCAGCGCTCCTTTCAAGCTGTGCAGTTCAAAAATAGTGCGGGCAAACGGGCGGCGTGTCGCGCGGCATCCTGTCAGATCTGGTCGATCCGCATCTTATTATTCGTTAAAGTATTCTTTAGCGAATAGTTTAATGATATTATATCCCCTTTTTCCCAAACGTCAAGCCCTTTTTCAGCCTTATCGGCACTTTTGAACCGGCGGCATTCTCACGTCGTCAAGGCATCAAAAGGATCGGCGCATACGTTTCGCAACGCTAACCGCCGTGATCATGGCTCCGAACGGCAACTGGATAACGGGCCTCCCCCACGGCTCCCGCCATGTGAAATTTGCGCCCGCACAGGCGCGCGCAACGCGGAGCGCATGGCTTAAGCAGCGCCGAGTTGGCTACGCCGACTTAGCGGCGGAGCTTACCCCATCGAAGCATTCTCCGATACCGCGCTGTTCCCCCTGCTTTGCGGCATGGAATCGCACAGGCCAGCCGGCAGCGCCATCCCTTTGCGTGCAGCCTTCCGGCCGGACTTGCACGGGTGCCAAAAATGAGCGCACGGAATAAACAATTCGTTCCGTTACCCTTGCCAAACCGGGCAAACTGTGCTATGCTAACAAAAGAACAAATGTTTGCAAAGGATGTGAGCCGATGAGCAATCCGCGCGGCGATAGCCAAGCCCGAATCCTTGAATACATTGAGAAGACCACCCGGCTGAAGGGCTACCCCCCCTCGGTGCGGGAAATTTGCGACGCAACGGGGCTGAAGTCCACCTCGACCGTCCACGGGCATTTGATCCGGCTGGAAAAGAAAGGCCTGATCGCCCGCGATTCCATGAAGCCCCGCGCCATCACCCTCCCGCTGGACCGCGACGCGAGCCTGCTGGAGCGCAGCGGCATGGTCTCCATCCCCATCGTGGGCCGCGTGACGGCCGGCGCGCCCATTCTGGCCACCGAGAACATCGAGGAGTACATCAGCCTCCCTCAGGCGATGCTTGGCGACGGCGAGCACTATGTGCTGAGCGTGCGGGGCGAAAGCATGATCGAGGCCGGCATCATGGACGGCGATTACGTAGTGGTTCGCAAACAGCCCACCGCCTTCAACGGGGATATCGTGGTCGCAATGATCGAGGATGACGCGACGGTCAAGCGCTTCTACAAAGAGCACGGCATGTTCCGCCTGCAGCCCGAGAACCCGACCATGAAGCCGATTATCGTTCCCGAGGTGACGATTTTGGGCAAGGTGGTGTCCCTGTACCGGGTGTATTAAGGTCCTTGCCATTCCAAGGAGGTGAGCCGGCATGGCCTGGTGGGAAGCCGGTTTGCGCCTGTTGCTGGCAGTGATCATCGGCAGCGTCATCGGCATCGAACGCGAGATGAAAAACCGCCCGGCAGGCATGCGCACCCACGTGCTGGTCTGCGTCGGGTCGGCCATTGTGGCGATCGTGGAAACCATGATGATCGCGGATACGATCACGCTGAACATGAATAACCCCAGCAATACGGGCATCGCGGTCAGCTACGGCCGCCTGAGCGCACAGGTTATCAGTGGTATCGGCTTTTTGGGAGCCGGTACCATCTTCATCAGTCAAAAGAAAATCGCGGGCCTCACGACGGCCGCTTCCCTGTGGAACGCCGCCTGTCTGGGGCTTGCCATCGGCATGGGGTACTATGTGCTCGCGGTCGCGGGTTGCGTGATCGTGATCGTGACCCTTTCGCTGTTGCAGCGCATGGTGCGCGTGAACACCCTCAAGCATGTGGAGATCAAGTTCATCCACCGGGTTGAAACCATCGCGTTCATCAACGACTATTTTCAGAGCGTGGGCGTGCGCGTGCTGGATATCGACTTTCACGTGGAGAATCGCGGTAAGGACAACCTGTACACCAACATCTACACGCTGGATATGCAGGGCAACACCACCTACAAGGACATCGTGAACAAGCTGTCGGAGTTCACCAACATACAGGGGATCCGCACGCGCAACGTATAACGCCAAAGGAGGAGTACCCATGAGCCGTCACCGCATCGTCGTGATCGGGGGAAACAACGTCGATATCCACGCCACCTCCGAAACGCAGCTGGTATACGGCGACTCCAACCCCGGGCATATCCACACCGGGCTTGGCGGCGTGGGCCGCAACATCGCGGAAAACCTGGCGCGTATCGGGCAGGACGTTAGTCTGGTGACGGTCTTTGGCGACGACGAGTTTTCGTTGCTGGCGCAGGCGCAGGCGGAACGGGTGGGCATGGATACCGCGCACAGCATCCGCGTGACCAACGCGCCCAGCTGCGTCTATGTGTGCATCAACGAGCCCGACGGGGTCATGTCCGTCGCGGTCAACGATATGGAACTGTGCGAGCGCATCACGCCGGAGTATCTGCAAACGCTCCTCCCGGTGCTCAACGCGGCCGACGCGGTAATTGTGGACGCCAACATCAGCGAGGCGGCCATCGATACCCTCGCGCAGCACGTGACCGCTCCCCTGTTTGCCGACGCGGTCGCGGCCAAGAAGGCCGGCCGCCTGCATCGCTCGCTCCCCCGCCTTCGCGGCCTCAAATGCAACCAGATCGAGGCGGAACTTCTGACGGGGCTAGCCATTGCCCACGAACACGACATGAGCGCCGCGGCGAATTCGCTCCATCAGATGGGGCTTGAATATGTGCTGATCACCCTGGGCAGCCGCGGCGCGTTCGCGTCCGACGGCAACGCGCAGGTTTTCGAGCGGCCTTTCCCCCAGCGCGTCATCAACAGCACAGGGTGCGGGGACGCGTTCACCGCGGCGGCGGTCGTGGCTGCGCTGGATCACCGCGAGCTGCGCGAGCTGCTCCAGCTGGGGCTGGCGGCCGCGTCCATGTGCGGGCAGAGCGCAAACGCCGTTTCCGAGCACATCAGCCAGGCGGCATTGGAAGAGTATCTTGTGCCCCGAGCCAACTGAGGCTGCGAAACCCATGCGGCAGCCTTGCAGCCGCGTGTTCCCAACAAGACAAGCAACGGCCGGTTGATGCCGGCGTCAGGAGGCAGAGCATGAACCCCTATCTGTCCGTTTCAGACGAAGTCCGCGAAGCCGTGGCGCACAGCCGCCCGGTCGTCGCGCTGGAGTCGACCATCATTTCCCACGGTATGCCGTATCCGCAGAATGTGCAAACCGCGCTGTCCGTCGAAAAAACCGTGCGGGACGCCGGCGCGGTGCCCGCGACCATCGCCATTCTGGGCGGCAGGCTGAGCGTCGGCATCAGCGCGGAGCAGATCGAGTTTCTTGGGAAAAAAGGATTGGCGGTCTACAAGGCCAGCCGGCGGGATCTGCCGGTGCTGTTGTCACGGGGCGCGGACGGCGCAACCACCGTCGCGACCACGATGATTGCGGCGCAAATGGCCGGCGTGCGGGTGTTCGCGACCGGCGGTATCGGGGGCGTGCACCGCGGAGCGGAAACGACCATGGATATCTCCGCCGATCTGGAGGAACTGGCGCAAACGGATGTGACCGTCGTCTGCGCGGGCGCTAAGTCCATCCTTGATCTGGGGCTGACGCTGGAGTATCTGGAAACCAAGGGCGTGCCCGTGATCGGCTACGGCACGGACGAGTTGCCGGCTTTCTACTGCCGGCAGAGCGGGTTTGGCGTAGATTACCGGATGGATACGCCGGCCGAGATCGCCGCCGCCATGCACGCTAAGGCCGAAGCGGGCCTGAAGGGCGGCATGCTTGTCGCCAACCCCATTCCCGAAGCCTACGCGATGCCCGAGGATCGGATGACCGATTGCATCAACCGCGCGATCGCGATCGCCAACGCTAACGGCGTCAGGGGCAAGTCGATCACGCCGTTCCTGCTGGACCAGATCAAGCAGCTGACGGACGGCAAATCACTGGAAGCCAACATTCAGCTTGTGCTCAGCAACGCGCGGCTGGGCGCGGAAATCGCGCGGGCGCTGTGCGTGCTCACCTGCTAAGAAAGGCGAAGGGCTGTTCAGGGCGGCAGTCATGGAACAGCGGTTTTTTCGCACGACGGCGGCAACGGAAAAAACCGACCGAACGCGTGCATACGATTCCAAACCATGCACGCCTCCATCTCACGGCCTTTATTTCGTTTCGCTACGCCGTGAAAGCGCGAGGCAGCGACGTTGCGCCTTCGCTTCCGAACCCCGTTGCAGAAGAAACCGCTCGTGCGCCTGGATGCATTTATGAATAGAATTTGAAAAGTGCGACACCGGCGGAGCCCCCGTCTCCGGCCGGCGTCGTTTTTTTTTCGTTAGTCGTTGATGTCTGTGGGTTGGTTTTCCTGCACGGCGCGAAGAAACGCGTAAAGCTTCGCGCCCTGCGCAACGCTGTTTTTTTGGGTGCGTACAAATTCGCGGGCTTGCGCGCCCAAGCGCTCCCGCTCCGCGGCGGGCAGGGAGAGCAGCGCCCGCACCGCGTCGCGGATCCCGGCGGCGTCCTCCGGCTCGATGTAGCGCAGGTAGGCGTCATACTCGCGGGGGATGCCTTCCAGCCGGCAGCAGAGCACCGGTTTGCCCGAACGCATGTATTCCAGCGTTTTGGATGGGAAGGAGTACCGGGTGAACAGCCCGGCGGAGGGGCGGGGATTGATCAGCGCGGCCGCGTGAGCCTGTAACGTGAGCGCGACCGGCTGCGGTACAAACCCGAAATAGCGGATATTGCCGTGCGTTTCGGCGGATTTGCGCACCTCGGCTTCCCCGTCGCCGCGGCCGCAGAGCCAAAGCTGCACGTCCTTCATGGTTTGAAACGCATCCAGCAGGGCCGTGATGCCCAGTTCCCGGTTCAGCGTGCCGGCATAGAGCACCGCCGGGCGGGGATCGTCCGGCAGGTCAAACGAACCTGCCATGGTTTCGGCTTCCGCGATCAGCCCCTCCATGACCAGAAACGGTCGCCGGCGCACGGCCATCGCGTCGGCCATCGGTTCGGTCAGGAGCACATAGCCGTCCAGTTGCGCAGCCAGCCTCAGGCTCTTGCGCCCGCGTGCAAACTCGATCCGCCGTAACAGACCGGTTCTCCCGGAACGAATACCCATCTCATTGGGCAAATCGGTCACAATCACGCTGATTTTCAGGTCGGGATGCCGCTTTTTGACCGCGAGGATCGCTTGCAGATAGGGCAAATAGAGGGTGTAGAGGAGAACCGTTCGGTTTTCGGGATCGGCGGCAATCCACCGCTCCATGGCTTCTGCAGCGCGGCGCGCGCGCGCGCGCTGCTTAAACCACGGCAGGTTCAGGCTGCCGATCTCCTGAAAGCCGTCCGGTTTTACCTGCGCGGGCAACCGCCACCGGCGGTAATGCCGCGGAAACGCGCCGACCGGGAGGGCGTTGAGCACGTGAAGGCTCTCCCTCGGACCAAGGTTTTTACGCAACCCGTCGATAAACGACCACTGGTAGCTGTTGATCTGGTTTTGCAGGCCGTCCCGCGACTGCCGAAGCACTGCGTCGATATCGTCCGGGTGGTATAAGAGCCCCAAAAACAAGATGTTCATCGGGTAACCTCTTGATAGAGTTCCCAATAGGCCTGCGCGCTGTTGCCGCCGTCGAACCGCTCCGCCTGCGCGAGGCAGGCTTCCCGGTACGCTCCCCGCCGCTCACATACCCGGCGAACCGCCTGCGCCATGGCGGCGACGTCTCCTTTGGGTACCACGGCGCCGCATGCGTCCGTCACGCACTCCGGGCAGCCGCCCGTACGGAAAACCACCACCGGCGTGCCACAGGCCATCGCCTCCAGGTTGACCAGCGGCATGTTGTCCTCCATTGTCGGGTTCGCCAGGCAGTCCGCCGCCGTGTACCACGCCGCCAGCTCGGTCGGGGACGAGGTTTTCGTAAACCCGAGGATACCTGCAGGCAACGAGGCGATCTGCTCCTGCGTAAGGCCGATCACGGCCAGCCGGTAGTCCGGGCCTAGGCGCTCCGCCAGCTCGGGCAGGTAGCGCAAACCCTTGCGTTCCTCCCATTCCGAGGCGACCGCCAGCACCAGGTGCGGCTGCGTGATGCCGTGCGCTTCTCGCAGCTTGTTTTCCGTAGGCTGGAACAGCGTTCGGTTGACGCCGTTGTAAATCACGCGGCAGGGGGTTTCCCGCAGGAAGGATTGCGCCGCCAGCTCCCTGAGCCAACCGCAGGGCGCGACCAGCGCCATCGCCGGAACGGCCGCAAACAGCCTGCGCCGCCTCCGCTGGTTGCGCCGGCTGCCGTCCGGCCCGATGCACACCGGGTAGGTATTCCGTTGGGGGCAATGGTGGCATTCGGTTTTCCAGCGCTCGCAGCCGACATAGTCAAAATAGGCGCAATGACCCGTGAACGGCCAGCAGTCATGCAGCGTCCACACCACGGGGATGCCGGCCGCGCGCAGATGGCGGAACAGCAACCGGTGGTTCAGGTAGCAGCCGTGCAGGTTGTGCAGGTGGATCACATCCGGCTGGTACTCCTTAAGAAAGCCGATCAGCCGCCGGGTCGCCAAAATGCTTCCGTACCCTTCCATATCCAGCAGTTTCCGGATCGCCCCGTGCCACTTGCGATCCAGTTTGCCGCCGATTCGCAGCGCGTAAACATGCGCATCCTCCGGCACGGTGCCGGCGCCAAAGCCGATCACCGTCTCCGCGCCCTGACGGGAGGCATACCGCGCGATATCCACGGCGATCCGGCCCGTGCTGCCGCTGCCGCAATAGGTGTTCAGTTGAACTATCTTCATGGCCGCGCCTCGCAAAGTTCGGTAAGCATCGCTTCCAGCCTGTCCATGTGTGCCTGTTTGGTGAAGTGCTCTCGGTAATACCGCCTGGCGTTCTCCCCCATCTGCGCCTGATCGTCGCGCCGGAGAAAGGCCCGCACTACGGCGGCAAAAGCTTCCGCGTCCTCCGGAGGCGCGCACAGACCACAGCCCGCCTGCTCCACAACATAGGGCGTTTCTCCCGCGATCGAGCCCAGTATCGGCTTGCCGGCCGCCATGTAGCTTTGCACCTTGCCCGGGAGCGTATCGTTGACGCTGATGTCGTTTCGCATGCTCACCAGCATGGCGTCCGCCATGGCGTAGAAACCGGGCATATCCGTAAGCGGCCGCCTGCCGTAGAAGGTGACGGCATCCGAAAGCCCCAGGTCGGCAGCCAGGGCTATGCAGGCCTCGTAGTTGGAGCCGTCGCCCAGGATGTGCCAGCGAATGGGTTCGTCCCTGAGCAGAGAAGCCGCCCTGAGGAGCGTTTCCACGCTCTGCACCTTGCCGATGTTACCCGCGAACACCAGATTCCACCCGTCGGAGGCGGGCTTGGGCGGCAGATCGTCAAACAGGCTGTCCGCAAACTGGGGCAGGTAATCGCCGTCCGGCACAACCAGCCCGTGCACCTCCTTGAGGTAGCTCTGAAACCGCTTGGAGGAATACACCAGCCGATCCGCGCGGGCATATACCCAGCGGCTGACCCGCTTCATGAACGCGTAGAGCGCCGAACCTTCGTACACGTTCATGGCGGCAAGGCACGCGGGCCAGATATCCAGCACGTAGAGCAGCAGTTTTTTACGCGAGAAACACCGCAACAGCGCCGCCGGCAGCGACATGAGCACCGGCGAGGTGGAGTAGGCGTACACCGCGTCGTAATCGCGCCGGAGCCATAAAACCCTGTGACAGGCGGAGAGCATGTAGCTGCAATAATTGACGGCTAAGCCCAGCTTGGTATTGCGTCGGCCGATTTCAAAGCAGCGCCGCACCTGTACGCCGCGAATGGTTTCTCTGCGGCGGCGAAACCGGCGGTATTCCTTGGGAACAATGCCGCTTGGGTAGTTGGGCAGCCCGACGACCGCTGTCACCTCGTGCCCGCGGGCGACCAGGTCCTCGCAGATTTCCGTAACGCGGAAGGGTTCGGGCCAGTAATGCTGACAGACGACGAGTATCTTCATCCGCTCCCCCACCGCTCAGACCTGTGCCAGCCGGCGGCGCATACCCTGCGCGCCGTCCTCCGCGCGCCTGAGCAGCTCGTCCCGGTTGAGCGTGGCAAACCGTCCGTCGCGGTAGAGCACCTTGCCGTTTACCATCGTCAGGCGCACGTCGCTGCCCTGCGCCGAGTAGATGAGGTTGGCCTCCACATCCAAAGCCGGCGTCATGTGCGCGTTGCGCGTATCCACCAAAATCAGGTCGGCCAGATACCCTTCCCTGAGCAATCCCAGATCGTCGTAACCCATGGCGCGCGCGCCGACGACGGTCGCGGCGGCCAGTGCCTGCGCAGGGCTGACGACGGTCGGGTCCAGCGTGACGCCCTTTTGCAGAAGCGGCATCAGCTTGAGTTCCTCCCAGAGGTTCAGGCTGTTGTTGCTGGCGACGCCGTCGGTGCCCAGAGCCACGCGGCAGCCGGCGGCCAGCATCCGGGTCACGGGCGCCACGCCGCTGGCCAGCTTCAGGTTGCTGATCGGGTTATGCGCGACGGTCGCGCCGTGCTTTTGAAACAGCGCGATATCCTCGTCGTTGAACCAGACGCAGTGCGCGGCGATTACCGGCGAATCCAACACGCCCATGGCTTCCAGATAGGCGGGCGGGGTCATCCCGCGGCGTTTGAGGCAGCCTTGCAGATCGAAATCCGTCTCGCTGACGTGCGTGTGAATCGGGATGCCCATCGCTTTGGCCGTCTGCGCCACTTTGCGCAGGAGTGCCGGCGTGGTCGCGCCTTCGGAGTGCGGGGCCAGCGAAAAGCGAATTCGGTCGTCGCAGGCATGGTTCCACTTCTCCGCCATGGCGACGCCTTCCGCCATATCGGCGCAGCTTTCGTCAAAGTCGACGATGCCGTGCCCAAGTAGGGCCCGCATACCGTTGTCTCGCACGGTTTCCGCGATGGCGTTGGTATAGAAGTACATATCGTTGAAGGCCGTGGTGCCAAACCGGAGCATTTCCATGCAGCCAAGGTCGGTCGCGCAGCGGATCAGCTCCTCCGTCCACTGCTTTTCCAGCGGGAAGATGGCCTTGTGCAGCCAATCGTCCAGCGCCAGATCGGCCCCCACGCCGCGCAGGAACACCATGGGCGTGTGCGTGTGCAGGTTCACAAGCCCCGGCATGCATAGGCAGCCTTCGCCGCCGATGGCGTCGGCGTTTTCAAATACGGGCGCCGTACCCGCCGGCCCCGCGTAGACGATTCGGTTGTCCGAAATGTGAACCTCCGCGTCCGGAATCAACGGAATATGGGGTTCCCCCGTCGCTCCTGGGGTCAGCAACACGTTTGTGATACGGGTGCGCATGACGGCTCCCTCCCTGTTTACAATCCATGCCTTATTATAACATGGAAAGAGACGCGCGGCAACGGAGCGCGGGTCGGGGCGAATCATGGCGGGCGCAGAAAAACCATCGTCGCACAGCCCTGAGTGTTGCCGCCGTATCACGGTCGGAGGCGGACCGTCACGGCGTTTGCCGGGTGTTCCGAAACACCGGCTTGACAATTTTCACAAAATCATCTACCATGATCTCCAACGAAGGCAAACGATTGCACGTGGACAGGGAGGCATCGATATGGCATTTGAAGTACACCCCTGGAAGGTTGTGGAACGCGGTTTCGACCAGGCGGCCGTCCGGCTGTCCGAAAGCCTGACCTCGACCGGCAACGGCTATATGGGCATGCGGGGCAATTTCGAGGAGGATTTCAGCGGCAATACGCACATCGGCACCTACATCGGGGGCGTCTGGTTTCCGGATAAAACCCGCGTGGGCTGGTGGAAGAACGGCTACCCGCAGTATTTTGGCAAATCCATCAACGCCGTGCGACTGATGGGCGTTCATGTGGAACTGGACGGCGAGCCCGTGGACCTCGGACGCTGCGCGTTTTCGGACTTTTACCGCGAACTTGATCTGCAAACGGGCGTGGTGCTGCGCACCTTTACGGTGAAGACCGCCCGCGGCCAAGCAAAGGTGCGGGCGGAACGCTTTGTTTCCCTCGCCCAGAAGGAGTTGCTGGCCGTTTCCTATTCGGTCACGCCGGATCACGTGGCCCAAGTGGTAATGAGCCCCTATCTGGACGCGCGCGTGCACAATTTGGACAGCAACTATCAGGAAACCTTCTGGGATATGCTGGAGGAAGAGGAGACCGAGGACGCGCTGGGCCTGCTGACCAAGACCAAGGACAACCCCTTCGGAACCCCGCGTTTCGCGGTGGCGGCCGCCATGAGCTGCTGGGCGGACGGGATGGACCCGGAAAGCCGCCTCCGGGAAGAAGGGTATGTCGAGGCCGCTTTCTCCGGCACTTTGGAGCCCGGTGAAACAGCCTGCCTGGAAAAGTTCGCCCTTTGCTTTACCAGCCGCGACGAGCCGGAGAACCTGCTGCTCACCATGGCGCTCAAAGCCGCTTCCCGCGCCCGCGAGGTCGGCTATGGCGCGCTGCTGGCCGAGCATCGAGCGGCGTGGAAAGCCCGCTGGGACGGTTGCGACGTGGAGATTCGCGGGGACGACCGCGCGCAGCAGGGGATCCGCTTTAACCTGTTCCAGCTGCTGAGCACCTATTCCGGCGAGGACGCCAGGCTCAACATCGGCCCCAAGGGGTTTACCGGCGAAAAATACGGCGGCGCGACGTACTGGGATACCGAGGCGTACTGCCTGCCGGTCTACATGGCGGTCGCGGGGCAGGACGTGGCCCGTCAGCTGCTGCTGTACCGTCACATGCAGCTGGAGGGCGCATATCACAACGCGCGGATGCAGGGCGTGCGGGGCGCGCTGTTCCCCATGGTCACCTTTACCGGCGTGGAGTGCCACAACGAGTGGGAAATCACCTTTGAGGAAATCCACCGCAACGGCGCCATCGCCTACGCCATTTTCAACTATGTCACCTATACCGGGGATGAAAGCTACCTCCTGGCCGAGGGGCTGGACGTGCTGTGCGGCGTGGCGCGTTTCTACGCCGATCGCGCGCACTACAACCCGCGGAAGCGCTGCTACATGATCCACGGCGTCACCGGCCCCAACGAGTACGAAAACAACGTCAACAACAACTGGTACACCAACCGCATCGCGGCCTGGAGCGTTCAATTCTTCTGCGATTCGCTGGAAAAAGCCCCGGCGGGCCGGAAGGCCGCGCTGGGGGTGACCGACGGGGAACTGACCCGGATGCGCGACCTGGTCGCCCGCATGTATTACCCGGAGGACCGCGAGCTGGGCATACTGGTGCAGCACGACACCTTCCTGGATAAGGAACTGATGCCGGCCGCCTCCCTCCCGTCGGAAGAACGCCCCATCAACCAGCACTGGTCATGGGATAAAATCCTGCGCTCCTGCTTCATTAAACAGGCGGATGTGCTGCAGGGGTTGTATTTCCTCGATCATCTGTACGATGTGGATACGAAGAAGCGCAACTTTGATTTCTACGAGCCGATGACCGTGCACGAGAGCAGCCTCTCCCCGTGCGTGCACGCCATTCTGGCGGCGGAGATCGGCTACCGGGACAAGGCGGTGGAAATGTACCAGCGCACTGCCCGGCTGGATCTGGACAACATCAACCACGATACGGAGGACGGCCTGCACATCACCAGCATGGCGGGCAGCTGGCTGTCCATCGCGCAGGGTTTCGCGGGCATGCGCACGATGGACGGGCTGAGCCTGAACCCCTTTGTGCCCGAAGGCTGGCAGGGGTATGCCTTCCCGTTTGAATACCGAGGCCGCCTGATCCGGCTGGAAGCCGATAGGCAGGAAGCCGTCGTTCGCCTGTTGCGCGGCGAACCGCTGCCGTTGACGCTCTGCGGCGAGCGCGTAACCCTTCGGGATAGCGTCGCGAACGCCATCCGGTAAGGCTGCGCGGCAGGTCGGCGCGTTCGCGGGGCCCGATGCCCGAAGAGAGCGAAAGGCGGCGCCGTGGCATCCGTGCGGAGGAGGGCTGGGCGGCATATGCGCTGGAACGGTCAGATAACGGTCGATCCGGTATGCCGCCATGCAACCCGCCAGCCCTGAAACGGTTGTCGCCCCCGAACGAAACGGTTCGGGGGCGACGCAGGCTTATTTGGTTTCCGGCGAATCCAGCCGGGCGGAGCCGTCCTTATCCAAAAAGAACACGGCGACGGTACCGGGGCCGGAATGCGAGCCGACGATCGGGCCGATCTGGCTTAACAGGATCTCCGGCACATGTAGCTTATCCCTGAGGCGATCCGCCAGCCACTGCGCGTCCTTCTCGCTGTCGGCGTGGCTGATGAACACGGTCTGTTTCTGGGGCTCCAGCGCGTCCTGCGCAACCTTCTCGTAGAGCTCCTTGAGGCTGTGCCTGCGGCCCTGCACCTTGATGCGCGGGATCAGCCGGCCCTTGGGATCGACGTTAAGCACCGGCTTAATCTTGAGGATCGTGCCCAGATAGGCGCTGGTGGCCGACAGCCGCCCGCCGCGGTGCAGGAAGTGCAGGTCGGTCACCGTAAACCAGTGAATGGCGCGCTGGCCGTTTTCCTCAAGCCACTTGAGCGTTTCCTCGATGGTGTGCCCTTCGTCGCGGTAGCGGAGCGCGTAATGCACCAGCAGTCCCTCGCCAAGGCTGGCGCTTCGGGTATCAAAGGAGTAGAACTTGCGCTCCGGGTATTTGGCCCGAAGCTCGTCTTCCGCAGCCTTGGATGTCAGGTACATCCCGCTCAGGCTGCTGGAAAGCACCAGAAGCAGCACGTCGTGGCCCTGCTTGAGCAAGGGTTCGATGTGATCCACCCACTCGTTCTGGTTCACCTGAAAGGTTGTGGCGACCTTGCCGTTGGAAAGCAATTCATAAAAGGTGTGCACGCGCGAAGCGAGCGTCGCGTCGGTCAGGTCGATTTCGCTCACGTTTCCGTCGATCTGGTAGGACATGGGCACGATATGCAGATCGTGCTGTTTGTGAATATAATCCACGGGCAGGTCGCAGCAGGCGTCCGTGACAATCCAAAAAGACATGGTGTTGGCCCTCCTTTACGATAAGGGTAACAGGATAAGCTGTATGATAACAAATCCTTAACCTTTCGTCAACGCGATCTTTACAGAGCGAAACACGCGGAGCTTCTGGGGAAACGCGAACCGAAATCTCATGAAATTCTCATCGTTCGGTCAGCGCATTCTCAAGCAAACGCGGCCCCGGTTGTGGTATCATCAGGCTGTCCCAGAGAAGAGGGGCGCAACCATCAACCGATACCACAGGAGGCATTGCATATGGCACAATACACGATTGAGGATATTGAAATTCTGAGGCAGAAAAGCGGCATCTCCTACGAAGAGGCGGTTAATCTTCTGGAGTACCACAACGGAAGCCTGGCCCGCGCGCTGGTCGACCTGGAGAAGAACGGTCGCATCCGGGATGCGAAGTCCGCGGCGGGCACGCACCGCCGCGGCGGTCACAGGTTTTTCAATACGATGTTTCGGATCCGCTTCCGGCTGACTAAGGGCAGCATCCCCATTGTCAACCTCTCGGTGCTGTTCATGATTTTGATGCTGCTGATCGCCCCGCAGGCGGTGGTGATCGGCGCGGTAATGGCCCTGGTGCTTGGTTACCGTTTCAGCATTGAACGCAACAGCGAATCGTTTACCGAGGAATCGCTGGAGGATATGCTCAAGCATGCCGGCACCAACGTGCGCAACACCGTGTTCACCATCGCCAAGGATCTGGGCGCCACCTCGCAGGGCAAGCCGGAAGCCGGCGCGGACGCGCAGCCCGCGGCCCCGGAGCAGCGCACCGAAACCCCCGCGAGCGGCACCACGCCGGTGAACGTGCAATTTCCCGAAGAAGGCAACGTGCACGTCACGGAAACACGCGACGGTTACCACGAAGCGGACATCCGCTGATCGCAGCGGGGCGCCTTTTCATCCTTCCGCCGCTCTGTCGTCGGAAGGAATTTTCTGCTATACTGTCTGTGCAACGGAGGGATCGTATGAGCAAAATACTGGTGATCGAGGACGAAACGAAGATCGCGCGTTTTGTGGAGCTGGAGCTGAAACACGAGGGGTACGAAGTGCAAACGGCGTTTGACGGCCGCTCGGGCCTTGCCCAGTACGAAAGCTGGCAGCCCGATTTGCTGATCCTGGACCTGATGCTGCCGGAACTCAGCGGCATCGAAGTGTGCCGCCGCCTGCGCCAGCAAAGCGATATCCCGATCATCATGCTGACCGCCAAGGACGACGTGAGCGATAAGGTCATGGGTCTGGATATGGGCGCGGATGACTACATGACCAAGCCTTTCGCCATTGAAGAACTGCTGGCGCGCATCCGCGTGTGCCTCAAAAAGCACCGGGTGGACCGCGGCGAGCCCCACGGAACGCTGACGGCCGGCAAGCTCAAGCTCACGCCCGCCAGCTACAGCGTAACCTACGGCGACGAACCGGTCGCGCTGACCAAGAAGGAGTTTGACCTCCTGCATTACCTGTGGCAGCACGAGCACGCCGCGGTGTCGCGCGACGATCTCCTTTCCAACGTATGGGGGTATGATTTCGCCGGCGATACCAACATTGTGGACGTCTACATCCGCTACCTCCGCCAGAAGATCGACGACCGCTACGGCGTGAAAACCATTCACACCATCCGGGCGGTCGGCTACATGTTCCGTTATGAGCCGTAAGCAGGAGAAACGGGAAGCCCGCCGCAGGGAAGAGGAACGCAGGGCGGCGGAGCGGGCCACGGTGCGTGCCGAGACCACCGGCCGGGGGCTCAAGCGCCTCACTTCCTTCATCGGCAACTGGATCGGCATGCTGCTGAGCAACCTGCGTTTTTCGCTGACGCTGCGTATCGCGCTGCATTACTGCGGCCAGCTGCTGAACACAACGTTCCTTATGCTTCTGGCGTTTACGGTGGTTTTCGGCGTGGCGCAACTGCCGACGGTGGATCAAACGGTGGAAGCCATCGCGGCGATGGCGCCGCAAAACGGGCTGGCCTACGCCGACACCCAGCTTATCGGCCTGCCGGTAAACGAAGCGTACCTGCTGAGCGAACCGCTGCCGGATAACCCGCAGGGCGTATTGGACCAGGTGCGCCTGGCTTTCTCGCGGTTTTCCACACCCGAGGGCTATCAGCTGCTGATCTACCGCAACACGGTTCAGGGCGGTCTGGTGACCGCGTTTTCGCTGACCTACGCGCTGTACGTCTACCAGCTGGTGTTCTGGACGCTCGTCTGCTGCGATCTCTACCGCGTAACGGTGTTTCTGCGCCGGAAATTCCGCCTCAATAAGGCGGTGCTCAAGCCGATTCAGGATATGACTGACGCGGCGGCCGCGCTCAGCGCCAATAACCTCAGCAACCGCATCAACATCGCGGGCACCAAAAACGAGCTCAAGGACCTCGCGGTGGTCATCAACGGCATGCTGGACCGCATCGAGCGCAGCTACAACAGCCAGAAACAGTTCGTCAGCGACGCTTCGCACGAGCTTCGCACGCCCATCGCCGTTATTCAGGGCTACGCCAGCATGCTGGAGCGCTGGGGCAAGACCGATAAGGACGTGCTGGACGAGGGCATCGCCGCCATATCGCAGGAAACGGCCTCCATGAAGGAGCTGGTGGAGCGGCTGCTGTTCCTGGCCCGGCATGATAAAAAGACGCTGATGCTGGAAATGGAAACCTTTGACCCCGCGGAAATCATGAGCGCCATTTACCGCGAAGCCAAGCTTCTCTCCGCCGCGCACGATTTCGAGCTTGGCCCGCTGGTGCACGCGAGCATCCATGCGGACAAGGGCATGGTCAAGCAACTGATGCGCATCCTGGTGGACAACGCCATCAAGTATACCCCGCCCGGGGGCAAGATTCTTTTGGGGATGAGCCGCGACGCGAGCGAATGCACCCTTTCGGTGACGGACTCCGGGCAAGGCATCTCGGCGGAGGAACTGCCGCGCATTTTTGACCGCTTCTACCGCAGCGACAAAGCCCGCAAGGCGCAATCCAGCGGCAACGGATTGGGGCTGTCCATCGCCCGCATTATCGTGGTGGCCCACGGCGGTCGCATGACGGTGCGCAGCAAGGAAGGCGCCGGCACCACGTTCTGCGTGCGGTTGCCGCTGGCAGAATAAGGCGTCCATGCGGAGCCTGCTTACGCATGAATCGGCGCGGGCATGCCAATTGTGGGGTGGCGAGATACCCGACGGATACCGTCGCCCCTGGCTGACTCTCAAGCCATGAACCGTTCAGCATTGCGCCGGTACGGATACGCAAACCGGTTCAGGTAAGCTCCCTGCACGTTTTTCAAAGGTTTCGGGCACACACCTCTCCCCTGCCGTACGGGAAAAAGCCGGCAATATTTAACCGGCAACACCCAGAACGCCGTGTGTACGCGGACCATCCCTCGGGTAACAAGCGTTCTTTGAAGCGCAGTTTTGCTGTGTTGGCACCCCCGAACGCGCCGTTGAACCGGCACGCCGGACGTCTGGCTTATACCTGTGGTATAATGTGAATAGTTTTCAACCGGAAAGGAGACGAACCATGCAAAAGAAACCCCGAATCGCAACCGTTGTCATTCTCGTCCTGCTGACGGTGGTGGTACTCATCGGCGCCAGCAGCTTCTACCGCGTCGGGCAGGGCGAAGAAGCGCTGGTGATCACCTTCGGCAGTGTGACGGGGCACAACGGCCCCGGTCTGTACTGGCGCATCCCGTTTATCCAGGAGATCGTCAGCGAGAGCGTAACGACCATCCACACCATGGAGTACGGCTTCCGCACCACCCGGCAGGGTACGGCGGGCAAGGCGGCCCAGTATGTGGATGAAAGCAACGAAGGCGTCATGCTCACCAACGACAACTCCATCGTCGCGCTGGAGGCTATCTACCAGTACACCGTGCGCGACGTCAAGGAGTACCACTACGATGTCGACGATCCCGAAGGCACCCTGCAGCTCGCGTTCGAGGCCGTGATTCGCCGCAACATCCAAAACCGCCCGCTGGACGACGCGCTTTTAAACAAGGAAGAAATCGAGCAGCAGGTGCTGCCGGATTTCCAGGCGCTGATCGACACCTATGAAATGGGCGTGAAGATCAACGACGTGCGCATCCAGAACATCTCCGTGCCCTCGGACGTATCCGCGGCATACGAGGATGTGAACAACGCCAAGAACGAGAAAACCAAGCGGCTGGACGAGGCGGAGAAGTATGAGAACGAGATCCTGCCCAAAGCCCGCAGCAACGCCTACGAAACCGTGAAGCAGGCGGAGGCCTACAAGGCTGAAACCGTAGCTCAGGCGCAAAGCGACACCGCCGTGTTCACCGCCGTGTATCAGGAGTACAAGCTGGCGCCGGAAATCACCCGCAGGCGTCTGCTCATCGAAACGCTGGAAGACGTGCTCAGGAACAGCGGCCGCATCATCGTAGCGGAGCCCGACAGCGAAGTCGTCAAGGTGCTGGACCTCAACGACGCCGGTAACCCTGCGACCGATACCGCCGCCGTGCTGGAAGGAGGCGACGCGCAATGAACAGCGGAAAACCCATCAACTACGCGAGCGCCGCGTTCACCGCGGGCCTGAAGCGCAACCGCGGCAAGCTGATCCTCTTTGGCATTCTCCTGATAGTTGTGATCGTGCTGCTAAACGAAAGCCTGTTTATCGTAGGCGAGGCGGAACAGAGCGTAGTCACCCGGTTTGGCGTAATCAAGCAGATCGTGATCAACAGGAACAACGATTTCCATGAGCGCTACGCGGACCTTCTTAAGGATGAGATTTCGCTGGACGGCTCCATCCAGATCGTCGAAGGCAGTGGCCTGCACTTCAAAGTGCCCTTCATGGACAAGGTGGAAACCTATTCCTCCAGGCTCTATACCTACATCAGCGACAGCGAGGTCGTGAACACCGCGGAGAAGAAACAGTACTACGTGCAGACCTACGCGCAGTGGTACATCGCCGACCCCGCGCTGTTCAGCCTGAAACTGGGCAGCATGACCAGCGCCGAAAACCAGCTGGATAACCTCATCCACCCGGTAATCGTGCAGGTCATTAACCGCATGAGCGCGGAGGATTTCGTCAGCAACAAGGATGCGCTCAACGCGGCGCTGGCCAAGGGCCTGAAAACCGTTAACGAAGACATGGCGCCCCGCGGGATTGAGATCAAGGATATTCAGGTGCACCGCACCATCCTGCCCAGCGCCAACATCGAGAGCACCTATGCCCGCATGCAGGCCGACCGCGCCAAGGTAGCCCAGCAGCTGCGCAGCGAAGGCGAAGAATCCTACCGCAAGGCCGTATCCTCTACGGACCTGGAGGCGCGCCAGATTGAGGCGGACGCCATCAGCGAGGCGGGGGCGGTTCGCGCTCAGGCCGAAACGGAATCGATGAAGATTTACGCAGAAGCCTACGGCGTGGACCCGGATTTCTACAGCTACTGGCGTTCCCTGCAAGCCCTGCGCGAGGCGCTGACCTCCAAAGCCACGCTGGTGCTGGACAAGAACCACCCGCTGTGGAGCGAATTGCTGGCCTACGCCATTTCGCCGGAAAACGTCCAGTAACCTCGCGGCTACACTCCCCCGCCGGCAGCTTTCGGGCTGCCGGCGGTTTGATTATCTCAAATCAGGAACGCTTCCCTCTCACGGCGTTATTCTCCCGGAACTGCGTCGCGAAGGCCCGGCGCAACCCCCTGCGCCTTCGCCACCACTCCCCGTTGCAGTACAACCCGCTCGCGCGCTTTCATGTGTGCATGCGGTAGAACAGGTTTCTGGCCGCTTCTGCCAACCATAGACCTTTTGCCCTGTTCCGGTTTATCAACGGCTGGGCTTCCCGTTGAAGAAACGACCAAAACAGTACGGTAAAAATACGAACACATGTTTTCAAAACGGGTTTTTTCGATTATACTATACACGGCCATTCGGAAGGGTAAGTTTCTGGATTTTGCCGTCCGACGCCATTGCATTTTTCGGCATCGCATGCTACAATATGATGGTCAAAGATGGTCTATTTCTTTGGCGGGGAGGTACCGGTATGCGACTGAGTGACGCGATTGAGCAGTTTATTAAAACCATGCTCACGCAGGACGAACAGGAAATAGAACTGAAACGAAACGAACTGGCGCAGTATTTTAACTGCGCGCCGTCGCAGATTAACTACGTACTCGCCACGCGCTTCACGCCGGATCATGGTTATATTATCGAGAGCCGGCGCGGCGGCGGCGGCTACATCCGCATTTTCCGGATGGAACAGGACACCTGCGAGCAGCTGATCTACCTGCTGCACGAGCGCGTGGGCGACACCATATCCGCGCTGGAATCCGAACACCTGATCACGCAGCTCAAAGAGCGGGATCTGGTTTCCGACGACGAGGCGGCCATCATGCGGGCCGCCGTCAGCGAAACCTGCTTTACCCTGCCCGTGCCGGCAGCGCTGAAGGACGCTCTGCGCGCAAGAATCCTCAAATCGATGTTACTGGAGGTGGCCCGCAAGGGTAAAACCTCCGAGCCTTGAAAGGAACTGATCCTATGCTTTGCGAAGAATGCCGCAAAAATATCGCCACGGTGGTCATCACCGTGCTGACCGGTAACGAATCCACCACGCGGCACCTGTGTCAGGAATGTGTGGAGAAGATGGAAACCAGCTTCGCCAAAGGCGATATGCCCACCTTCCTTTCCTCGCTGCTGAGCATCCTTTCCAAAGAGCCGCGGGAAGCCGTGGTTCGGTGTGATGCGTGCGGGTTGTCCTATGAAGAGTTCCAAAGCACCGGCAAACTGGGCTGCGCGCACTGTTACTCCGCTTTTTGCGACCAGCTCAAGCCCCTGCTCCTGCGCGTGCACGGCCGTAGCCAGCACGCCGGGCGTATGCCCGCCAACCACCGCGAGGAGCGCGCGCTGGCGGAGTGCCTTCAGGCGCTGAAAACCCGCATGGAACAGGCGGTGCTCCTGGAAAATTTTGAGGAGGCCGCCTCTATCCGCGACGAGATCCGCGCGCTGGTGGACAAGCAGAACGCGGAGGTGAACCCGAAATGAAACCTGCCGTGAGTCAGGGCGGCGAGATTGTCGTTTCCAGCCGGGTCAGGCTGGCGCGCAATTACCACGACCTGCCTTTTTCCAACGTGGATCATCCTGAAAACGCACAGCTTTGCATCGACCGAGCCCGTCAGGCTTTGGAGGGCATCAGCCCGGATGACCGGTACGCGCTGTACAAGCTGCGAGAGATGAACAAGATGGATCAGCTTTCGCTGATGGAGCGGCACCTGATCAGCCGGGACCTGCTCCAGCACAGTGAAGTCGGGGCGGCGCTCGTCAGGGACGATCAGCGCATCAGCGTGATGGTCAACGAGGAGGATCACCTGCGCATACAGGCAATGCTCAACGGGTTTGCCCTGCTGGACGCGGCCATGCTGGCCTTCAAGGCGGAGGACAGGTTGGCGGCCGTCTGCGATTTCTCCTTTGACAACCAGCTGGGTTACCTGACCGCCTGCCCCACCAACACCGGCACGGGCATGCGCGCGTCGCTGATGCTGCACCTGCCTATGCTCACGCGCCGCAAGCAGATGGGCAACGTTTCCCAAACCGTCGCCAAACTGGGCCTGACCATTCGCGGCATTTACGGCGAGGGCAGCGAGGCGCTGGGCGATCTCTACCAGGTGAGCAATCAGGTGACCTTGGGCCGAACCGAGAACGAGATTATCGAGGCGGTTATGGCCGTAGGCCAGCAGCTCATCGACATGGAAAGCGCCCTGCGCGTCCGCGGCGATAAGGATTCGCTGGACCTGGAGGACGGCGTCTGGCGCAGCTATGGCGCGCTTCGCTTCGCCCGGCAGATGGAGTCCGGCGAATTCATGGAGCACTGGAGTAACCTCCGCCTCGGCGCGGCGATGGGCATCCTGCCGGTTCCCCTGTCCATCGTGGACGATCTGCTGACCATCGCGCAGGACGCCCACGTCAAGAAGTTTAAGCATTCCGACGCCAACCTGGTTTCCACCGACCAGGCCCGGTGCGTGGTAATCCAAACCAAGCTAGAGCCTAAGGAGGTTTAACATGGCCATTTTCGGACGTTTTACCCAGCGCGCCCAGCAGGCGGTCGCTTATGCGCAGCAAGCCGCCGTGGCGCTCAAACAGCATTATGTGGGCACGGAGCATATTCTGCTCGGCCTGCTCAAGGAACCCGGCCCGCTGCTGGAAAGCATGCTGCCGGATCATATCACCTACGACAACGCCCTTGCCAAGGTGCGCGAAATCGTGGGCGAAGGCAACTCGCCCGTCAGCGGCATGTTGGAACTGACGCCGCGCAGCAAAAAGATACTGGAAGGCAGCATCGCCGAAAGCAAGCAGTTGCAGCATTCCTTCGTAGGCACCGAGCATTTCTGGCTCGCGCTGCTGCACGAGGGCGAAGGCGTGGCCATCAACCTGTTGCGCGAAATGGGCGTGGATATCGACGCCCTGAACAAGAGCCTGACCGAGGCCATGCAAAACAATCAGCCGGACGGAGCCTCGGAGGAGCCCGCCTCGCAGGAGCCAAAAAAGCACAGCGGCGAATCTGTGCTGGATAAGTACAGCCGCGACCTGACCAAAGCCGCGCAGGACGGCGAGCTGGACCCCGTGATCGGCCGAAGCGCCGAGATTGAGCGCATCGTGCAGATTCTGAGCCGCCGCACCAAGAATAACCCCGTGCTGATCGGCGAGCCGGGCGTGGGCAAAAGCGCCGTGGCCGAAGGGCTGGCGCAGCTGATCGTCGCGGGCAAGGTGCCCGAAACCCTTGTGGGCAAGCGCCTGCTTTCGTTGGACCTGGGCAGCATGATCGCCGGCAGCAAATACCGCGGCGAGTTTGAGGAGCGCCTGAAGGATACCATCAAGGAAGTCCACAAGCAGGGCAACGTGATCCTCTTCATCGACGAGTTCCACACCCTGATTGGCGCGGGAAAAGCCGAAGGCAGCATGGATGCCGCCAACATCCTGAAACCCGCGCTCGCACGCGGCGACTTGCAGTGCATCGGCGCCACCACCATCGACGAGTACCGCAAAAACATCGAGAAGGACGCGGCTCTTGAGCGCCGGTTCCAGCCTGTGAAGGTGGGCGAACCCAGCCCCGAGGAGGCGCTCGCCATCCTCAAGGGCCTGCGGGATCGGTATGAGGCGCACCACAAGGTCAAGATCACCGACGATGCGTTGAGCGCCGCCGTATCCTTAAGCGACCGCTACATCAGCGACCGTTACCTGCCGGACAAAGCCATCGACCTGATGGATGAAGCCGCCTCGCGCGTGCGCCTGCGCTCCTTCACCGCCCCGCCCGACGTGCGCGAGCAGGAGGATCGCCTCAAGGCGCTCAAGAACGAGAAGGAAGAAGCCATCGCCCATCAGGATTTCGAGAAGGCTGCCGGCCTGCGCGACGAGGAGCGCAAGCTGCGCGAGCTGATCGCGGGCACCCGCACCGCCTGGGAGCAGCGCAAGCTGTCCAGTCAGGACGAGGTAACCGAAGAAGATATCGCGCAGATCGTCGCCAGTTGGACGGGCATCCCCGTGAAAAAGATGACCGAGGCGGAAGGCGAACGCCTGATGCACATGGAAGAGCTGCTCCACCAGCGCGTCGTCGGGCAGGACGAGGCCATCAGCGCCGTCAGCCGGGCTTTGCGCCGCGCGCGCGCCGGTTTGCAGGACCCCAAGCGCCCCATCGGTTCCTTCATCTTCCTTGGACCGACCGGCGTGGGCAAAACCGAGCTCTGCCGCGCGCTGGGCGAGGCGATGTTCGCCGATGAAAACGCCGTGATCCGCATCGACATGAGCGAGTACATGGAGAAGTTCAGCGTTTCCCGCCTGGTGGGTTCCCCTCCGGGCTACGTGGGCTACGAGGAAGGCGGCCAGCTGACCCAGAAGGTGCGCCAGAAGCCCTACAGCGTCGTGCTGTTTGACGAGGTGGAGAAGGCGCACCCCGATGTGTTCAACATCCTCCTGCAGATCCTGGAGGACGGGCGCCTCACCGACAGCGACGGCCGCGTGGTCAATTTCAAGAACACCATCATCGTCATGACCAGCAACGCGGGCGCGCACAGCATCGCGGGTTCTCGGTCGCTGGGCTTCGGCGGCAGCATCGAAACCGTACGGGACTACGAAAGCATGAAGGAACGCGTGATGGCCGAGGTCAAGGATGTGTTCCGCCCCGAGTTCATCAACCGCGTGGACGACCTGATCGTGTTTCACGCGCTGGAGCCGGAAGACATCCGCAAGATCGCCGGCATCATGCTGGGCAGCGTATCCAAACGGCTTGCGGAGCACGGCATGAAGCTGATCTACGACGACGACGTGATTGATTACCTGGCTACCGAAGGATACGATCCCAAATACGGCGCGCGCCCGCTGCGGCGCACCATTCAACGCACCGTGGAAGACGCGCTCAGCGAGGAGATCATCATGGGCCGCGCCGCTTTGGGCGATACCGTTCGCCTGAGCGTAACGGATCACAAAATCACCTTCTCCAAGGAGAATCTGCTTGCGCCCGCCGGCAAGGAGCCGGCAACGGAACAGGTCTGAACGGAATGGACGCCAAAGCCGCGGTAACGCGGCTTTTGGCGGTTGTGGAGGTTTGTCTGTGAACGTTGATCAACTGATCGGCAGGCTGCGCGGGGATCCGGCGTTTATGCAAAACGTTACGCAGTGGAAGGTGCTGCCCGCCTCGGAAGGGCGGTACGCCGACTTCCCGCCCACGCTGGACAGCCGCATCCGTACGGTGCTGGCCGGCCGCGGCGTTCATCGGCTGTACACCCATCAGGCTTCCAGCCTGCGGGCGGCCGACGAGGGCAACGATTTTGTCGTCGTCACCCCGACGGCCAGCGGCAAAACCATGTGCTACAACCTCCCCGTGCTTTCCGCCATTCTGAAAAACCCGGATGCGCGCGCGCTGTACCTCTTCCCCACCAAAGCGCTGTCCGCCGATCAGGCGAGCGAGCTCTACGAACTGATCGAGGCCCTGAAGGTGGACGTCAAAGCCTACACCTACGACGGCGATACGCAGGGCGCGGCCCGCAAGGCGATCCGGCAGGCCGGGCATATCGTGGTAACCAACCCGGATATGCTGCACAGTAACATCCTGCCCAACCACACCAAGTGGGTGAAGCTGTTTGAGAACCTCCGCTACATTGTGATCGACGAAATCCACACCTACCGCGGCGTGTTTGGCAGCAACCTGGCCAACGTCCTGCGCCGCCTGATCCGGCTGTGCGCTTTTTACGGCAGCAAGCCCCAGTTCATCCTGTGCAGCGCGACCATCGCCAACCCCGGCGAGCTGGCGGCAACCCTCACCGGCCGCGAGATTCGGATCGTCGACAACAACGGCGCGCCGATGGGCGAGCGTCACTTCGTTTTCTACAATCCGCCGGTCGTCAACCGGCAGTTGGGCATCCGGCGCGGAGTCGTGGGCGAAACGCGCAACATCGGCGGGATGCTGCTGAGTAACGCCATCCCCACCATCGTGTTTGCGAAAAGCCGCATACAGGTGGAGGTGCTCACCCGGTATTTCAAGGAGCAGGCGCGCGACCCCTACGGCTTTTCCGGCCGGGTGCGCGGGTACCGGGGCGGTTACCTGCCCAGCGAGCGGCGGGAGATTGAGCGGGGCCTGCGCGCGGGCGAAATCGATATGGTCGTGAGCACCAACGCGCTGGAGCTGGGCATCGACATCGGCTCGCTGACCGCCTGCGTGCTGTGCGGCTACCCGGGCACCATCGCCAGCACCTGGCAGCAGGCAGGCCGGGCCGGCCGCCGAAAGGATACGGCGCTCACCGTGATGATCGCCAGCTCCGCGGCCATTGACCAGTACATCGTCGGCCATCCGGAATACTTCTTAAGCCAGTCGCCGGAACACGCGCTGCTGGCCCCCAATAACCTCTATGTGCTGCTTTCCCACATCAAGTGCGCCGCGTACGAGCTGCCCTTTGAGGACGGGGAAGCCTTCGGCAACGCGCCCGATACCGCGCAGTTTCTGGATTACCTCGCGGACGCCGGCATCCTGCGCCATGTGGGCGGCCGTTACCACTGGTCTGCGGAGGATTTCCCGGCCAGCGAGATCAGCCTGCGTTCCGCCACGGCGGAGAATTTTGTCATCATCGATATTTCCAATCCCGCGCATCATCGGGTGATCGGTGAAATGGACCGGTACACCGTGCCGATGCTGTTGCACGAGAACGCCATCTACATGCACGAAGCCCGGCAGTATCAGGTGGAGAAGCTGGACTTTGACGCCTGCAAGGCATTCATCCGCGCGGTTGATGTGGATTACTATACCGACGCGGACCTGAACATAAGCCTGGCCGTGCTGGACGAGTTCAAGGAAAAAACCCTGCGAAACGGCGTGGGCGTGACGCTGGGCGAGCTGAAAATCACCACCATCGTGAAAATCTTCAAGAAGATGAAGCTGGATACCCATGAGAACCTCGGCTTCGGGCCGGTTCGCGTGCCGGAGTCGGACATGCACACCGTGGGCGTGTGGTGGACGGTGCCGGAGTCCGTTGCCGCTTCGTTTGGCAACGACGATTTGCAGGGCGCCCTGATGGGCATCACCAACCTGCTGTGCATCGTGGCGCCCCTGTACCTGATGTGCGCGCCCAGGGACATCAAGGTGCTCTATCAGGTGAAATCCCCGGTGACCGACCGGCCCACCATTTTCCTGTACGACCAGTACCCCGGCGGCGTGGGCCTGAGCGAAAAGGCTTACGAGATGCAGGAGATGCTTTTGGAACACGCGCTGGATATCGTTACGTACTGCGGCTGCGAGAACGGCTGTCCCAGCTGTGCCGGCCCGGTGAGCGAAATCGGCGAAAACGGCAAGGCGAACGCCGCCCGCATCCTCAAGGAGCTGATCGAAGCGTGCCAAGCCTGAAGGACAAGCTTCGCATGATCGACGCCGAGCCCCGCCGGTCGGAAGCCGCGCATCCCGCTCCCGCGCCGTCGGAACCGTTTTATCGGCGTGTCGATCGCTTTCCCCTCTCTTCGTTCAGCCAGCTCCGCCACATGCGCGCGCCGGTCTTGCGGGAAATCTTCGACCTTACGCTCCCGGCCGGCCTCAGGCCCGCCGACGTGCTGTTTCTGGATACCGAAACCACCGGGCTTTCCGGCGGCGCGGGCACGCTCGCGTTTCAGGTTGGGCTTGGCTATCTTTCCGGCGGGGAGTACGTGGTCGAGCAGCTGATGATCCGCGACTACCACGAGGAGGCGGCGATGCTTGCCGAAGTCGCCCGCCTGACCGCCCGGTTCCCCCTGCTGGTCACCTTCAACGGCCGCACGTTTGACGTGCCGCTGCTGCAAAACCGTTGTCTGCTTAACCGCATCCGGCCGGACCCGTTTACCGCGCAGCACGCGGATGTGCTGCACGCCGCCCGCCGGGTTTGGAAACTCCGGCTGGGCCGCTGTACCCTGCAACGGCTGGAGCAGGCGGTGCTGGGCGTGTCCCGGGAGGATGATCTGCCCGGGGATCAGGTGCCCCAGACTTTTTTCCGCTTTCTGCAAACCGGCGACTTCGGCCCCATTGAACGCGTGCTGGAACACAACCGGCAGGATGTGGTCAGCCTGGCGCAGCTGTTCTTCTTCCTGTGCCGGCTGTACGATCAGCCGGAAACGGCCTGCGAAACCGCCGATCTGTTTGCGATGGCCCGTGCCATGGAAAAGCGCGGCCATACCGCAAAAGCCAAGAAGTGCTACCGACTGGCCGCGCGAGAGGGCACCCGCGCGTCCGCTTTCGCAGCGCTGGCCGCCCGGGAAAAACGGGAAGGGCGCACGCAACGGGCCGCACGGCTGTACGCGACCATGCTGGCCCGCGGCGATCAGCCGGTGGACGCCTGCGAAGCGCTGGCCAAACTGTACGAACATCAGCTAAAGAGCCCCGAGCAGGCGCTGGTTTACACCCGTCAGGCGCTGCTGCTGCTTTCGGAGCCTTCTCTCTTGCCCGGCGAGGCTGTACAATCCCGGCGAAATGCGCTACAATACCGATATGCGCGCCTGCGACGAATCCTAGCAGGTGAAGCAAAGCAACAGGAGGACGAACCATGAACGTCATCGCATCCCTGAAAGCCCGCCAGGCCGCCAAAAAAATCGTCGCGGGCGATACCGCCGCCGCCAGGCAACTCTATGAGGAAGCGATCGCCGCCGGACTCAGCGACCCGCGCTACCTGCTGAGCTACTCGGTGTTGCTGATCCGCGAAGGCGATTTCCAGGCGGCGCGCGAGCTGCTGGTGAAGCATCAGAAGAACCCCGCCCTGACCGAGGACAATAAAAAGCAGCTTTTCGTCAACTATGCCGTGTGCGTGTATAAGCTGGGCGAACTGCAAAAGGGCATCGAGCTTTTGGAGCGCCTCCACGCCAAGGAACCGTCGGGGCTCATCTACCAGACGCTGGGCTACCTGTACATCGAGGCCGGCGACGCGGAAAAGGCGCTTGCGTACAATGAGGAAGCGCTGGTGTACGATGAGGAGGACCCCATCTCGCTGGACAACCTCGGCCAGACCTATTACCGCCTGCTCAACGATCCGGAAAAGGCGTTGCCCTATTTTCAGAAGGCGCACGAGATCAAGCCCAGCCAGATCGACACCCTCTATTTCCTCGCCCAGTACGACGTCCAGGCCGGCGACCGGGAGGCCGCCCGAGCGAAGCTGGAAACCGCGCTGAACGGCCGCTTCTCTCCGCTGAACTACGCCAGCCGGCAAACCATCAGCGACTTGCTCGCGAAACTCGCCTGAAGCCCTTCCCAGCGGAAAGCATCTCGCGCAGCCAATCGCCCCGGCGGTCGCGCGTGCCGGTTCTCCCCGTCGCGACGGCCTTTCGCCTTTCCGGTCGGTACCGCGCTCCGGTTCGCGGCGAACGCGTTCCCGGCTTCCGGTTCCGGCGGACCGTCCCGCAAGCCCGTTTCCCTTACCGCGCCTCGATTCGAGTGCGCGTTATTTTTTGGTAAAAAGTATTGACACCGTACCCTCTTTATGGTTTAATACTGTCTGCTTCAAAGTTTAGCAAAACTAAACTCCCAGTTTTTCGGGGAGCTGAGAAACGGAGGCGGCGCATGTGCAAATCGGAGAAAAACTCCGAGAGCTGAGAATGCAGCGAAACCTGACGCAGGAAGAGCTGGCCGACCGCTGTGAGCTGAGCAAGGGCTTCATTTCACAGGTGGAACGCGATCTGGCGTCCCCTTCGATTGCTACCCTTGTGGATATGCTGGAGTCGCTGGGCAGCAACCTGCAAAGCTTCTTCGCAGACGACAGCAAGGAGAAGGTCGTGTTCTCCCCCGCCGATCTGTTTGAAAAAGCGGACGATGAGGAGAAGCACGGCAAAATCACCTGGCTGATCCCAACCGCGCAGAAAAACAGCATGGAGCCGATCCTGCTGGAGCTGGAGGAGGGCGGCGAAACCAGCCTGATGCCGCCCCACGAAGGCGAGGAGTTCGGGTACGTGCTCTCCGGCCGCATTACGCTTTGCCTGGGCAAGCGGCAGTATGCGGTGAAAACCGGCGGGAGCTTCTGCATCCACCCCTCGGTGACGCACTCGCTGCGCAATGCCGGGAAAACCAGGGCCAGGGTGCTATGGGTCAGCACGCCGCCCAGCTTTTAGTCAGCCGCCGGCACAAAGGGTTCGAAACGCGCGCCGCTTGGGCGATCCATCAAGTAAAGGAGCGTTTCCCGCATGATTGAGCAAGAGCACCTGATCGATCTCCAGCATATCTGCAAGGATTTTGACGGAACGACAGTCCTGCAGGATATCAACCTGTATATCCGCAGAAAAGAGTTTGTGACCCTGCTGGGGCCCAGCGGCTGTGGAAAGACGACCACGCTTCGGATCATCGGCGGTTTCGAATACCCCAGCTCCGGCACCGTGCTTTTTGAAGGCAAGGATATCGGCGTTCTCCCTCCCTACAAGCGCAAAGTGAACACCATTTTCCAGAAATACGCACTGTTCCCCCATTACAACGTTTTTGACAACATCGCCTTCGGGCTGAAAATTGCCAAGCTGCCCGCCGCGGAGATCCGTCAGCGGGTCGAGGGCATGCTGGAACTGGTCAACCTGAAAGGCTACGGCCGCCGCAGCGTGGATCAGCTCTCCGGCGGCCAGCAGCAGCGCGTCGCCATCGCGCGCGCGCTGGTCAACAAGCCGCAGGTGCTGCTGCTGGATGAACCGCTGGGCGCGCTGGATCTAAAGCTGCGCAAGGACATGCAGCTGGAGCTCAAGCGCATGCAGCAGGCGCTGGGCATCACGTTTCTGTATGTGACGCACGATCAGGAAGAAGCCCTCACCATGAGCGATACGGTCGTCGTGATGCGCGACGGGGAGATCCTGCAGATCGGCGATCCCAAAAGCGTGTATGACGAGCCTATCAACGCCTTCGTGGCGGATTTCATCGGCGAAAGCAACATCATGCACGGCATGATGGTACACGACGAGCTGGTACGGTTTTCCGGCTTCAACTTTCCCTGCGTGGACGAAGGTTTTGGCCAGAACCAGCCGGTGGACGTCGTGGTGCGGCCCGAGGATATCATGATCGTTGGGGAGGATATCGGGCAGATCAGCGGCGTGGTGCAAAGCGTGCTGTTTAAGGGCGTGCATTACGAGATGATGATCGACGCCGGCGAGACGGTGTTCAAGGTGCATTCCACCATCATGCAGCCGCAGGGTTCGCGTGTGGGCCTCAACATTGTCCCCTACAACATTCACATCATGCAGCCGATGACCCTGCCCATCGATATGGAAGGGGGCGGCAGCGAGTCATGAGCCAATCCCTGAACCTTCCCGGCTGGGTTTTCTGGCTGCTGGGGCTGATGCTGCTGGGGATGGTGCTGCTGGCGCTGGTTGCCGTGCGGCGCACCAACGGCATCAAACGCTCCTATTTCTCCGCGCCTTACACGCTGTGGATGGTGCTGTTTACCGTCGTGCCTGTGCTGCTGATCGCCTACTACAGCCTGACCGACGCCAACGGCGCGTTCACGCTGGACAATTTTAAAAATTTCTGGGACAGCAACTACTCCGTCAACCAGCTCTATGCGCAGATGGGCCCGGAGTACGCGGTGCTGATCCAGCGCGGTACGGTCAACATCGGCATTCTGGCCTACTCACTGTGGATGGCGCTGCTGTGCACGGTCATCTGTCTGGCGCTGGGCTACCCCGCAGCCTATTTCATGGCGGACCGCGAGATTAAGATCGGTTCCACGCTGGTGGTGCTGTTCATTATCCCCATGTGGATGAATTTCCTGCTGCGCACCGTCGCCTGGATGACGCTGCTGGAAGATCAGGGGCTGATCAACGGCCTGTTGAAGGCTTTGGGCTTGCACGGCGCTCAGCTGATGTACAACGACGGGGCCGTGCTGTTGGGCATGGTGTACAATTTCCTGCCGTTTATGGTGTTCCCCATCTATACGTCGCTGACCAAGATGGATAGCCGCCTGTTGGAAGCGGCCCAGGATCTGGGGGCGGATCACCTGCGCACCTTCTGGCGCGTGACGGCGCCCCTGAGCGTGCCCGGCGTGATCTCCGGCATCTCGATGGTCTTTATGCCCTCGGTGACCACCTTCTTTATCCCGCGCATCCTGGGCGGCGGCAACACGATGATGTTCGGTGATCTGATTGAGAACCGCTTCCTCACCGAAGGCAACTGGAATGTCGGCAGCGCGTTGAGCCTGATCATGATGATCCTGATCCTCATCAGCCTGAGCGTGCTGCGCAAGGCCGATCCTGAAGGCGAAGGGGGCGGCATCGTATGAAGCGGTTGTTCAAGCGCTCCTACCTCACGCTGGTGCTTCTGTTTCTCTACATCCCCATCGTGGTGCTGATCTTCCAGAGTTTTAACGCCGGCAAGAGCCGCGCCAAGTGGGAAGGGTTTTCGCTGCGCTGGTATTCGGCGCTGTTTGAGGATCAGGCGATCATGAAGGCGCTGTACGTGACGCTGACCATCGCGGTCATCGCCGCGGTCGCCGCGACCATCCTGGGAACGCTGGCCGCCATCGGCATTCACGCCATGCAGAAACGCCCCCAGTCCATTATGATGACCATGACCAACCTGCCCATGACGATGCCCGACATCGTCACCGGCATTTCGCTGATGATCCTGTTCACGTTCAGCAAGATTGAGCGCGGCTATGTGACGATGCTGCTGGCGCATATCACGTTCAATACGCCCTACGTGATCCTTTCGGTGCTTCCAAAGCTCAAGCAGATGAACAAGCACACCTACGAGGCGGCGCTGGATCTTGGCGCCTCGCCCTCCTACGCGCTGCTGCACGTGATTCTGCCCGAAATCAGCCCCGGGGTGATCACGGGCTGCCTGCTGGCGTTCACCCTCTCGCTGGACGATTTCGTCATCAGCTACTTCACCACCAGCCCGATGGTGCAAAACCTCTCCACGCTGATCTATTCCAAGGCCCGCATCGGCATCGAGCCGACGCTCAACGCGCTGAGCGCGCTGATGTTCCTGGCGCTGCTGGCGCTGCTGCTAACCGTAAACCACCGGGCGGGGAAAACCGCCAAAGCCTGACCGGTAGACGCGCTTCGCGTTTATCATAGGAATCTGCCGATAGGGAGGAAAACCGACATGCGCAAGAACCTGATCCGTACCCTTGTGTTGCTTATGGTGCTGTGCCTGCCCCTGGCCGGCTTGGCCGAGAACGCGGTGAACGTTTACAACTGGGAGGACTATATCAGCCAGGAAACGCTGGATATGTTCACCGCCGAAACCGGCATTACCGTGAACATGATGAACTTTACCACCAACGAGGATATGCTGGTGAAGGTGCGCAATTCCCCATCTTCGTTTGACGTGGTGTTCCCCTCGGACTACTGCATTGAGCGGATGATCGCCGAGGACCTGATCGCTCCCATTGATTTTGCCAACGTGCCCAACATGCAGTACATCGACCCCAACCTGCTCAAACCCACCTACGACCCGACCGGCGAATACAGCGTGCCCTACATGTGGGGCACCGTGGGCATCCTGTACAATAAAACCATGGTCGACGGCCCGGTGACCAGCTGGAGCGTGCTGTTTGACACCAAGTATAAAAACAACGTGTTCATGATCGATTCCATCCGCGATTGCCTGGGCGTCACGCTCATGTACCTGGGCTATTCCATGAACACCCGCGATCCGCTGGAACTCAACGCCGCCAAACAGCTGCTGATTCAGCAGAAGAAGGATGGCATCGTCAAGGCCTACCAGGTGGACGAAACCAAGGACAAGATGGTCGCCGGCGAAGCCGCACTCGCGCTGGTATGGAGCGGCGACGCACAGTACGCCATCGACCTCAACCCGGATCTCGCCTATGTGGTGCCCGATGAAGGCAGCAACATCTGGGTGGATGGCATGGTGATCCCCAAAGCCGCCAAAAACAAGGAAAACGCGGAGAAGTTCATCGACTTCATGTGCCGCCCCGATATCGCGCAGCTCAACTGCGAGGAGATCTGGTATTCCTCCCCCAACACCGCGGCCATCCAGCTGATGGGCGAGGACTACATCGGCAACCTGACCATGAACCCCTCTCAGGAGATCATCGACCGTTGCGAGTTCTTCATGGACATTCAGGATTTCATCCAGATTTACAACGCGATGTGGCTGGATATCAAGAGCGCCTGACGGGAATCGGCCATCGCCGGCTTGACTGGCGGCCCGTCATCACGGCATTCAGACAGAAACACAGCAAAGCGCCCGCTTTCCTTTCGGAAAGCGGGCGCTCAGGCTGTCGACAAACCCCGCCGCAGCGGAACCGGGTCAAGGGCGAAGTGCTTGCGGGGTTTGGGGCAGAGCCTCAAAGCACTAATCGGTGTCCATATCGACGAGACAACGCCGCTCAGTTACCAAGCCATTGGTAGAGCAGGGGATTCAGCCAGAGGAGATAGAGCGCAATAAACGCGGCTCCCCAAAGGATAGGCAGAACAAAGCTCAGGAGAAAAGCGCGGCTACCTTCCGGCTTGGCATCCGGCGCAGAGGGCAAATGCCGTTTCCGAATCAGGCCGACAACCGAACCCACGGCCATACCGAAGGGAGCCACGCCAAGAAAGGCAACGATCCCCACCGCGATGGCGGCAAGCCAGAGGTTGCCCATACCCAGGTAGATGGCCAGAAATCCAACGACCATCGCCCCCATGTTAGCCTTGCTGAGGGAGGGGATCATACTGATCAGGATTAGTCCAACAAAGATGATCCATAGTACACCTGCCGTGGGGTTGACGGTAAAATAGGTAACTGCGGAATCCAACGACTTCAGAAAAAACCCGACGACCCACCCGATGGTGAAGCCTTTCATGGCATGTGCCATAATCGGTTCATACAGGCATCTGGTTTGAAAATTGCTTTTGACGAGTTTCTGAACGGTTGTCCACTTGCCTGGCTTCGCTACCGAGTTGACATAGACTACCTTTCGTGCCTGTTCGTCCCGCGCCAGTTTGCCGCTCAGAATATCATCGCGGAGGGCGGTATAATCGCTGTAACTGGTTATGGACGCATCGTCATGCTGAACCTCCGCTATCATCGGGTTGTTTTTTACCGCGGCCTCGCTCATTTTTTCTTCCTCCCATTTTTGTCGTAAGCTCAAGAGAAGCAGACTTTTTCTGACGATCATGGGTTGCACGTTGTACAAGTTCAGGTATCGATTTTACATGGTCATTGGGGTTCATATTCAAATCATCTCTGAAAACAAGGCAAAATTTATTGATTGCATATCAATGATTACGTAGGATGAACGACGACTTTCCATGCCAACTCGGTGCACAATCAACGCAATCCTGAACAGAACGACGGGATCGACCAGTGTATTTCGACGGTCCGGCGCCGTTCTTCTCAGTTCTGCATCGTAAACAGCTGACACAATTATACCACAATATTCCATTTAAAGCGCAATGATTTTCTGTCTGGCGTTCGCCTTTCTTTCGGAAAGCGGACGTTTCAGAGCGTAGACAAATCCCCGCTACAGCGAAACCGGGCCAAGGGTGAGAGCCATCGCGAAGTTTGAGCAGAGCCCCAAAGCCTTCTATCGAAGTGTTTTTATCAAAACGAGCGGAAAGCCCGAAAGACGATGAGGCGAACTTTGATCATAGGTTACATAAGGATTTCGACAACCTGAAGCGCCCGCCATCCTTTCGGAAAGCGGGCGCTTGTCTGTCTGCGGTTATTTGATCCCGGTCACTTCATAGCCGGCTTCGCTTACGGCGTCCCTGATCGCGGCGTCGCTCACTTCGGCGGTCAATTCCACCTTCGCGTTCTTCGCGGCCAAATCCACCGTGGCTTTCTTCACGCCCGGCAGAGCGCCCAACGCCTTCTCCACATGCATCTTGCAGTGGTTGCAGCTCATGCCTTCGATCATAACGGTCTTTTCCATCAAAATCCCTCCCGGTATTGGCTCATCCGTTGCCGGAGGCCGGAACCTTGCTTCCTCCTTTCTGGGTACCCGCCCCGCGCGAAGGTGAAACGGGCAGGATATTCCCGCCTGCGCCGAGAACGTATATAGACGGTACCCGGAGGAGGATGGCCATGAACAAATTTCCGATGGTGGGCGTTTCCGGCAGCATTGAGCACGACGAAGGCAAGCAGTACATCGTACGCGCGTATATGACCAGTTTGCTGGAGGCCGGCGCGATTCCCCTGCTGCTGAGCGTGGATATGGATGATGAGAAAATTGCCCAGTGCTTTGACCGGCTGGACGGGCTGGTGCTCTCCGGCGGGTATGACGTGGATCCGATGCTGTTTGGAGAAGAACCCGCCTCGGGGCTGGATCAGGTAACGCCCATCCGCGACCGGCTGGAGATGAAGCTGGTGGATATCGCCTACCGCCGCGGCATGCCGATTCTGGCCATTTGCCGAGGGTTGCAGACGCTCAACGTGGCGTTGGGCGGCACGCTGTATCAGGACCTGCCCTCGCAGTACACCGCGCCGGATGGCGTCCGCGCGATCTTGCACTCGCAGACTTCGCCCTCGCGGTACGCTTCCCATCTGGTTACGCTGGCGGAGGATACGCCCATCCGGCGCATTTTCGGGGCATCCTCCATCGGGGTGAACTCCTTTCACCATCAGGCGATCAAAGCGCTTGCGCAGCCGCTGACGACCTGCGCCCTGGCGGCCGACGGCGTTATCGAAGCCGTGTACGACGCGGACAAGCCTTTCGTGCTGGGCGTGCAATGGCATCCCGAGCGGATGAAGGAAGGCGCTCCGCTTTTCAGCGCCTTCTCCGACGCCTGCCTGAGCTTCGCCGGAAAAGAGGTTCACACGCCGTGAAGCTGCTTTGGGATTTGTTCGTTTCCTTTGTGCTGATCGGCACCATGACATTTGGCGGCGGTTATGCCATGCTGCCGATGCTCACCCGCGAAATCGTGGACAAGCACGGCTGGGCAACGCATGAGGAACTGCTGAATTATTTTGCCATCGGGCAATGCACGCCCGGGGTGATCGCCGTCAATACAGCCACCTTCATCGGCTACCGGCGGAAGGGCGCGCTGGGCGCGGCAGTCGCCACCGTCGGGGTCGCGTTGCCGTCGTTGATCATCATTGTAATCATCGCCTCGTTCCTGAGCAACTTCATGCACATCGCCTGGATCGCGCACGCGTTTGCCGGCGTGCGCATCGCAGTATGCGCGCTGATCGCCTCGACGGTCTGGGGCCTTTACAAACGAAACGCGAATACCTGGCTTAACGCCGGCATCGCGTTGGTCTCCTTCGTCTGCGTGGCGCTCGTGGGGATTTCGCCCATCTACGTGACCGTCGCTTTCGCCGTATTCGGCGCGCTGTACTACGGCGGGAGGAAAAAAGCGTGACATACCTGTTGCTGGCGTATGAGTTTTTTAAAGCCGGTCTGTTTGCTATCGGCGGCGGCCTGGCGACGCTCCCCTACCTGATGGAAATGTCCCGCGCGCACCCGGACTGGTTCACGCTGGATCAGCTGATGAACATGATCGCCATCTCCGAATCGACCCCCGGGCCGATTGGCGTGAACATGGCGAGCTTTGCCGGCTTTCATGTGGCGGGTATACCCGGCGCGATCGTCGCTACATTCTCGCTGATACTGCCGTCGTATCTGGTAATCCTGATCATCGTGCGCATTGTGGACTCCTTCCGGGACAACCGCAGGGTTGCCGGAGGGTTGCGGGGGCTACACCCTGCCGTAACGGGGCTGATCGCCGCGGCCGGGTTCTCGGTGCTGTGGGCGTCCGTCGTGCATACAACCGATGGCGTCGCTCAGTTTCAGTGGCTGGCGTTCGTGCTGTTCCTGTGCTTTTTTACGGTGCAGCAATTCAAGCCGCTCCAGAAACTCCACCCGATTCTCTATATAGCGGTCGGCGCCGTGCTGGGCGTCGCGCTCAATCTGTAAAACGCCGAAAAACCGCGCGATCGTTCCCTTACAGGCTGCCTGTGCTGGCAAGCTCCAGAAATACCTGCGACCATTCGGGATCGAACTGTTTGCCCGCGTTATGCTCCACTTCCTCCAGGCAGTGCTGCAACGGCAGCGCTTTGCGGTACGGCCGGTCGGAATGCATGGCGTCGTATGCGTCCGCAATCGCGATGATCCGGGAAACCATCGGAATCCTGTCCTCCGAGAGGCCGTCGGGATAGCCGCTGCCATCAAAATGCTCGTGATGGTGGCGCACAATGGTTGAGATGTTGCTCCCTGCGTCCAGCGGTTTGAGAATCTCCTCCGCGATGACGCTGTGCCGCTTAATGATATCAAATTCCTCGGGGCTGAGCCGGGACGCTTTGTGCAGAATTTCATCCGGAATGCCGATTTTGCCGATGTCGTGCAGCATCGCCGCGGTTCGCACCGCGTTGTAATCGCTGCCGATTCCGTAGCGTTGCTCATACATTTTCAGCGAATAAGCGCATACGTTCACCGAGTGGTTGCGGGTGTACAGGTCGCGTTTTTCCAGCATCTTCGCGATGGACTCCAGCGAAGCCATGAGCAGCTCGTGGTATTTTACGCGCAGGCTGTCCCCCGTCTCCTGCATGATGCGGTAGTTGTTGGCGCGTTCGATTTCCAATTTACGCTTCTCGGTTACGTCCTCCGAAAGCACCGCCAGCCCGATGGGTTGACGTTGGGCGTCCATAAGCCCCACGTAGGTGTTAACGTAGGTTTTTCCGTTGGCCGTGTCCTCCACCATCCGCCGGAACGTGCTTTCCGGCTTTTCGATGATATGGTCCAGCGCTCGCCTGACATTGGGCTGGGATTTTTCCTGATGGCAAAACAGCACGTTGTGGCCGAGCAGGTCGTCCCGGCGTACCTTGCGGATGATTTCCGCGGCTCGATTGATAAATACCATATCTCCGGAAACGTTGGTCAGGATCACCCCGATTGGCAGCTGTTCCAGCAACGCGTCTGTTATCTGTCGTATTGATGATTGATCCACTCATCATCCCTCCAAAACACGATCACCCGCCAGTTTGCACAGTTGTGTCGGTGAACGAGGTTGGGATGGTTGCACCAGTATGGAATTATATGGTTGATGTAACCACTGGCTGTATTCTAGCGTATTTCCTTCCACATGTCAATCGTCTGGTTTCCCATGGTACCGATTTTCGGCTGATAGACGCTTCAATCTGTCGGGTAAGGCTCCCGATTTACGGGCTCTGTTACATTCTTTGCATGACGTAACCGCGCGAAAGCCCTTCATCCGTGCGCGTATACTCGCGCGGTGTTCGGCGGAAGCCGCGTCCTGTCTCAGGAGGATTCCCTTTGCGCGCATCGCGACGCATTCGGTTCTTGCCTGTCGCTCCGAATGCAATGATTGTGTTGCGAATCCTCTGCGCAAATTTGGGCGGATCGCTTGACAAGCAACCGTAAATCAGTTATACTTTCGTTTGTGTTCCGAAGGGGCATGGTGTAATGGTAACACGTGGGTCTCCAAAACCTTTGTTGAGGGTTCGAGTCCTTCTGCCCCTGCCAAAAAGCGGGCTGCTTTGATTCGTTCAGGCGGCTCGTTTTTTTCGTCCAGCTATCCGCAGATGAACCGGGAGCAGGCCTCCGGCCGTATCGGAAGCCTGCTCCTGCAGCATCCTTCATTTCCTGTTTGCAAAAGGAATCCGGTTTCAAAGCAGGAACGCTTCCGTCTTTCGGCGCTTTTCTCCCATGGCTTCGTCGTGAAAGCTCCATGCCGCGGCGCCATCGCTTCCGCCCCTCTTCAAGGCAGAAAATGGCTCGTGCGCTTTAATGCGCTCATGGACTGAAATCGTATCCAGCGCTAAGGTTCCGTATAGTAGATCAACCCGCCGTGCATCCGCGTGGAAAGATACCATAGCCGCAGGTCCAGGCGGATATCCTTGCCCTCGTCGCTCGCCGTGGCGACGAGGGTACCTTCGCCCGCTTCCGCGGCCGTAACCGTAATCCAGTGCCAGGATTGCAGGTTTTTAACGCGCCCGTTCGTGAGGTTCAGAAAAGCCAGCGGACAATCCGCTTCCAAGCCTTCGCGCACGAACGCCGTCAGCGCGTCGGCGGGCGGCCGGTCCCTTCGCATGTTGCCGGACACCTCAAACACATGCGCGATGAGCCGCACCCCGCGGGAGGCCGCAAACCGCTCCATCCCCTCGATGAACATGTCCAGCCGGTTCAGGCCCATCGCGCCGGGCGTCACAAAGCGGAACATCTCTTCCATGTGCTGTGCGAACAGGCGCTTTGTCATGGCATCGCCAGGGTAGAGCGTTCGCAGGCCGGGGCGCGTCCTTGCCAGATAGGCGGTTACGTTCGCCGCGCAGGTCGGCCCGCAGCCCGACATACGGTTCCATTCCTCGGCATACCAGGCCTGATCGCCGCCATAGCTGGCTGTGCCTGACTGATCATCCGTAATGCACAGGAATTCCGGCCGGGAAACGGATATCATCATGCGGCGGCACCTCGCTTCACAGGAATCATGTGGTTTATCTGATTATACCGCGAACCGCTGCAAACCGCAAAACACATTTCGGGCAAAGCGGCTCATTTCTCCAATTCGGCCGTATCCCCGCCCCGGCGCAAGCCGTCCGTTGTTTGGCGCAAACAAACAGCCTGCCGCATCGATTCCGAATGCGGCAGGCTCTATGGCGGTTGCGATTCATTGGGTTACGGCGGACTCGCGGCATTCTCTGTCGGCGGTTCGGTCGGGGCATCGGTCGGCGCCGGGGTTGGCGTTGCGGTTTCCTCCGTGTCCGGAGCGGTGTCCGATGTGTCCGCCGCCATCAGCATAGCGGCAGGCGCCATGAGCAGATCGGCGTTGGCCGTCGGGTCTGTGGTCGGCGTATCGGTCACGGTCGGTTCCGGAGTGGGCGTATCCGTAGGCGCAGGCGTCGGTGTGTAGGTGGAAGTCGGCGACGGCGTGGGCGTCGGTGTTTCCGTCGGCGTAGGTGTCGGGGTTGGGGTCGGGGTCGGCGTGGGCGTGGGTGTAGGCGTGGGCGTAGGCGTGGGCGTCGCCGTCGGCGAAGGTGTCGGCGTTGCCACCTGGCTGGGCAAAACCAGCGTGATGGTTGCGGTTTGCGTATATTTTTCCATATAGTACCACGGCGCGCGGTTGACGCTCACCCCTACGTTGGTGTAGGATCTGTTGGCTTCCAGCACCACCGTGTTCCCATTGGGGTTATAGGTCGGTATCGACCAGTTATAGCCGTAGAAGTAGACCAGAATATCATCGCTGCTGGCGCCGGCGGCCAGGCTCACGTTTTGCAGTTGAGCCATGCCGTAGCCGTTGTTGTTGCTATGGTTGCCTGCCAGTGAAATGCTGCCGTTATAGGTATTCTTTCCGGAAACCCGGATATAGAAACCGCCAAACCAGTATCGGTTGTTTGTCAGTTCCTGCTGCGTATGGCCGTTGGGGACGGTGAACACAACATTGAAATGCATCGTGTGCTTCACGTTGTCCACCGTCATGTTGATGCTCGTAAAATTGCCGTTATAGGCAGTGTTCCAGTCCGCGCGAACGAAAGTACACTGATTGCTGAAAACAAGCCCGTTACCGGGAGCCACCGTAGGCGTAGGCGTAGGCGTAGGCGTCGGTGTAGGAGTGGGGGTTGGCGTCGGAGTGGGTGTCGGTGTTGGTGTAGGCGTCGGGGTGGGCGTAGGCGTGGGCGTCGGGGAAGGCGTCGGGGTTGGTACCGTGCTTAGATCCGGCCGGAGTTGCAGGTTCAGCGTCCGGCTGGAGAAATAGGCGCCCACAGCTCCCGATCCGAAAGTCACGGCAAAGCAGACCGCCAGCAAAAGGGCGATTTGCTTCCTGATGGCCCGCTTTCGGTTGGGAGCGTTCATAGGCTGGCTCCTTCCGGAGTGTTGAGTGCTTTGTTCAGATATCCGCCGACGACGTGAGCACGATTTTCACGGGAAATGACTGTCCGCTGGCAGCCAGCGCTGTTTGCGCCGCGCTGTCGCCCTGGTCGGCCCATTTAGCCGTAATCTTGTATTCGAGGGTTTTAGCGGTTCCAGCCCGGAACTGGACACTGCCGTAGCTCAGTTCGCTGCCCGATACCGTCGCCACGGGCGTTCCGCTTTCCGAACTTACGTCGTACAGGTAGAACGTCAATCCGTTCATGGCCGATGCGGCGGCCGCCATGCCGCTGGAAGCGATGCTGACGGTCATATCGTAATCGCTGATGTTGGAGGCATCCTGTGCATTGGTGATCGAAAAGCGGTACAGCTCTTGCTCGCCCTGTCCCGGTTCCAGCGCCAATCCACCCAGGCCGAACTCGTAGCTGGTACTTTTTTCATATCCCTTGAACAGGAATATCTTCGTATAGAGCTGCCCGCGCAGGGCTTCCGTCCGACTGTACAGCGCAACGGAACCCGACGTCATGGCAACGATCAGCATTGCAATCAGGATCAGCGGCAACCAGGACTTCTTCACAGCATAACCTCCTTTCTTCTTTTATCAGCAAAATTCCTGCATCGGCGTTTCCGGGACTCCGAAGCGCCGGGTTACTGGTACCCGGAAACCCGGATGCTGATCTGCGACGCATCAAACGATGCGAACTTGACGTCGCCCAGGTGTACGATATCCGCGTTTTGCCAGGTCAGCTTCAGCGTGTAGGAATGGGTCGTCGAAGTGTTTTCCGGCAGAACCGCGCCCGCGCAGGAAAGCGAGCCCGAGCCCGACTCGGCCAGCAGATCGCTCCCGCGATACAGCTGTGCCAGAATGTTCCCGGTATCCGCAAGCGATGTCGGGTACGTCGCCTCGATGGACACCTGAATGGGCACCTGCGCGACTCCTCCGGCATTGTGGTTGGAAACGGTGAACGTGTACTCCACGCTCTGCCCCGGAGCGATGCTCTGGTCCGTCACGCTGTTGTCCACTTCAAAGGCATAGTATTTCGGGCCGATCCATCCGTCGCCGAACAGCTTGACTTCCTTGACATACAGCCCCAGCGTGACGCCCGCCATGGATAGGGCGAGGATCAGCGCCAGCACCAGCACCATTCGAAGGGGTTTTCCCGGACGACGCTCTCTAGTCTGCATGCTGAACACCCTTTACATAGAGGGTCAACGGAAGGATGATGCGGCTGCCTTCCAGCAACGCGCGCGCGCTTTCGCCGTTATCCCAGTAGAATGTGATGGAGAAGTGCTGCACGGCGGCTTCGCCGCTTGTGAACATCCGGGATTTCGAATAGCCGAGGCGCCCCGCTTCGTCCGCCTGGGCAACCACTTCATAGCCGGATGCCCCGAACAGCAGCAGTTGCACCGTCACCCCGGGGATCGTGGAACGGATATTGGAGAAATCCGCCTCCACCAGAAGATCCATATCCACCTCGGACACATTGCCGTCCGCGTTGGTGTTGGACACGTCGAACTGATAGGAGACGAGTTCGCCGGGGGCGATCTTCAGGTCAAACTCGCTTTGCCCGCCCTGGTTGACATCCAGCGCGAACCGTTTGGCCGATACTTGCAGCACAGCCAGATCGACCGTGCTGGTGTAGATCGCAAGCGTCCCGGCGTTGAGGGAAGTGAGCACAAGCAGCAACAGCATCAGAATCTGAATACTGCGTTTCATGGCGGCTTTCCCCCCTCTCGTACTCCCGTTTCGTTCCGTTCATGTGAACTCCGGAATGCGACGCTCGCCGCGTGGATATCACTCCACGCGGCGGCTGCGCCGCACCGGTATGAGCTGCGTATCAGCTTTTTTGTCGGATCAGACTGCCTGTTCGGCCGCCACAGTCACGTTCAGGCCCTGCTCGTAAGTGACTTTCTGGGTGCCGGCGACCGTCTGGCCATCATTGTCGGTGCCGCTCCAGGTCAGCGTCAGCTTGTAGTCATGCTGCGCGGCCGTGTTGGCTTCGGTGGCGTCGTTGTAGGTGATGGTGCTGTTGCCGGTGGCAACCACCTCGTACTCCCCGTTCGCGGTCTTCTTCTCATAGAGGGTAGCCGTCAGGCCCGGCATATTGTCGGAGGCCTTGCTGAAGTCGATCGCCACGTTGTATTTCAGGGGTACTTCCGCGGGCGTTTTGCCGTCCAGATTCGTAACCACAAACAGGTAGTCCATGGACTCGGTCGGGGCCAGATTGATCGCTTCCGCGTCGTTCTCAATGTTGCCGTCAGCGGTGAAGGCGAACTTCTTCGCTTCGACCTGGCCGGTCATCGTAACGGTTTTGGTGTAGATAGCCAGGGTGCCCGCGGTCAGAGAGGTAACGATAGCAAGCGCCAATACGACCAGCAACAGTTTCTTGTTCTTCATGATTTTTCCCACTCCTTCAATCTGTAACCGACTCAACTTTGACGCACGTGGCCGTGCGTCAGGAGTGGAAACTGGCTGCCATACCTGTGACCGGTCTCTCAGGCTTAGGCCCTATAGCTTTGCGTCACAGCCTTTCGACTGTTTTGCCCTTGACACGTTTGTCTGTTGAGCCGACATCTATAGTATACACAGACAGATCGGTTAGTCAATACCCTCTGTAAAAAAATTTTTGTGTAACTTCCGTGTAACTTTTTTGGGCTGCCTGATCGCGTCCGTCAGTCCTTTTCCTTGGTGATGGAACGGAAGAAATCCACAATCGGCTCATAGAAGAAGATGAGGAAAGTCGGAATCAGGAGCAGCACCAGACGCCCAAGAATGGTGTTGGCAAAGAGAATCACCGCACCAAACCAACGGTTGTTGTCCACGTGCACCCCATAGACCTGATCGCGGTTGACCGTCTGTTCGGCCATGCCCTTGTAGCGCTCGTCCATATAATTGGTGATATCCGTTTTGAGTGCGCCGGTCTGTTTGCCGGTTACATCATCGGTTACAAATTCAATCAGGCTACCCACATTCACGCCGCCTGCGGCATCCTTGAAAAGCAGCACGTCCCCCACCTTGAGTTCCGCCTGCGCATCCACCTTGCGAAAAAACGCCACATCGTTGTACATAATCTCCGGCTCCATGGTATAGGACTGGAACACATACGGGATAATGCCGTAGATGGAGGTTTCCTTCTCCGGGGAGGCGTAGCCGAACGCCAGCACCACGATATTGAGCAGCAGCATGCCCGTGATGGAGGCGATCACCAGGACACTCGTGATGATCGCCGCGAGATTCCACGGCTTCTTCCGCTGCACCGGCGTTGCCTGCGCCTCCAGAATGCGCGAGCGCTTCCTCCCGTCGCTCGGGCTTCCCAGCACGACCGTGCCTTCGGGCTTGTTCGTCAGGGTCGGCAGGGTTTTCAGCAGCGGCGGGTTATAAACCTTCGCAAGCCGCGTGCCTCGTGCCAGACAGACGGCGATGCTGCCTGCGATGATGCCGGCCGCGACAAACATATACACGGTTTGCGTGATGTCAAAGAAGTTCTCGAGGTTATTCATCAGCGTGCGGTCGGTCAGGATGGTGAAATAACGCGTCAGCAGCTTAAAGCCGATGATCCCCAACGCCAGCATGCCGACCACATAACGGGCGTTGAACACATCCTTTAAAAACAGCGACACCGCCAGCGAAACAACGGCAAGCAGCACGATATCCACCAATCCCATGATGTACATGGTGCCGATATAGTCCAGTACCAGCGGGAACTTGAGAAACGAGGACAGGAAGATGGTCGCGATGTAGCCGACGGTATAGATGCCGGCCTGCGCCAGGATGCGCGCGACGATCTTCCCGCCGATCAGCTTGGCCGGGCTGTAGCCCAGCTGTACCAGCGCATACCAGCGGTTTTGCATGACCTCGATCAGCGTCATGTACTCGTAGTTGACGATAAACAGCACGATGTTGAAGACCAGCGACACCAGCAGATAGATGTACAGCGTCGAAAAGTAGCTGGGCAGCAGCAGGTAGGGCGCGACGTCGTTGATCACGCTCTCCTTGAGGGTTTGGAGGCTGAAATAGACGGCAAAGGTCAGCAAGCCCAGAAAGATGCCCATGGAGAACTGACGGTTGCGGGAAAAACCCTGCTGGGTGTAAACGCTGCGAAACTCCTTGCTGATAAACGTCGTATCATAAAGCATGGCCCGCCAGCACCTCCCGGTACGCGTTTTTCAGCGTGCGTTTGCTCGTCTGCAGCGCGTCCACCGTCTGCCCCGCGGCCAGCAGCGCGTCGAGCATTTCGGTTTCGGCAACCTTTTCCGTGTTTTGGCTGTACACATGAACTTCCCGTTCAAACACGCGTAAAATCCAATCCGGCCGCACACGCCCAAGCGCGCCGGCCAGCGCCTCCGGCGTTTCGTTTTCCAGAATATACGCGCGGCGGTCCAGGTAGGTCAGCAGCTCGTCCATGGTTCCGCGCTGGGTCAGCTTGCCGTTGATCAGGAACGCGGCATGGTCGCAGGCGGTCTGCGCCATGTCGCAGTCCCGCGAGGCGATCAGCAGCGCGCCGCCGCGTCCGGCGATTCGGTTCGCGATATGGCGGATCCCCTTGGACAGTTTCGGGTCGAAGCTTAGCTCCGGCACCGAAAAAATCACCAGCAGCGCGCGACTAAGCCCGGCCGCTAGCAGGCAGACCACCGCCTTTTCCGCGGCGGAGAGGTATTTAATGGGTACCAGCGTAAGGTGATATAGCTCCGTCTGTAACAGCATTTCCAGAATGGCAACCTGCCGCTCGCAGCCCGGCGTATCAAAATGCGCCGTCACATACATCAGGTACTCCAGCGTGTTGAGGTTGCCGGGCACGGTATCCCCGCCGGAAATGTAGAACACGTGCGGCAGGATCCGGCGTTTCTTGCGCATCATGCCGCGCTCCACCAGCACGCAGCGGCCGCTGCCGTAGGGGCGCACGTTGCCGATGATCTGGGTCAGCAGTTCCAGCTCGAACGCTTCGTTGCCGATAACGCCCCAGCACTCCCCGCGCCGGATTTCCAGATAGACGCCGCGCAGCACGCTCTCCTGCCGGCCGTCGGCGTACTGGTACACCTCGCGGGAGGTCAGCCCGGAAGCCTGCACGATATAGGTTGCCGGCGACGGTTCCGAGTAACCGCCGGGTTTTCTGTGCTTCATACCCTGCCCACTCCCTATTGGCCAATCAGCTGCGACCACGCAAAATGCCAGATTACGACCCCGCGGATTTCGTCCCGGTTGACCAGCCACGGGTCGGGTGAGTTCTCCGGATTGTCGCCTTTGGTCTGGTAGCGCACAATGCCGTCGTCCCCCGTCACCAGTTCGACGATGCGGTGCGTCACCGCGGCCGTGCCGTGGTCGTAGGTGATTACGTCCCCCGCCTGCAGCGTATCCTCCGGTCCCAGTTCCCGTACCAGAATGTTGCTGCCGATTGGGAGCGTGGGGATCATGCTGCCCGTTTCGACCACGTAGAGCTGATACCCAAACAGGCTGGGTACCTGCCCGTTGAGGCGCGCGTACCACACCTTGCCCAGCATCAGCAGCAGCGCGGCAATCACCAACCCGTAGACGATACGCCGAACCAAGCGCCAGGGCGAGCGCTTGTGCGGCACCGGCGTTTTTTTGGCGCCGCGCTTGCCGGCGTTTTCCCGCGTCTGCGCAAGCAGCGCCTCGACCTCTTCCCGCGTGGTGTACCGATCGCTTCTGCTTTGCATGCTACATCCCTCTAACGGTTTTCCTCATTGTAACATGAAATGCCGCGCCGGAACAGGGGGAAACGGAAAGGCGCTGGCTTTGTTCGCGTGACCGCGCGGAACAGGCGAACCTTGCGACAGGCTGGCAGGCGTCGCCGCCCGGATCGGGCGTCGGGTTTACGTTGGCAGGCTTGCCTTTTTCTTCCTGTCCGGCTTCGCCGCGCGCCGCAAGGCCGCCGCAGCCTGAGACCGTACCCCCGCATCGCGCGCGGGACGGTCCTCGGGCGGCGGCGTATGCCTGCCGAGGAAGGCGCTGCCGTTGCACAAGGCGGGGACGGTTATCCCGCGCTTTCTTCCACATACCGTTTGAAATGATCCAAAATGGCCTGCCAGCCTTCGCGCTGCCGCTCCGCGGTGTTGAGCTGCTCGGTATCGAAGGTTTCCGTGACGACGACTTCACCATCCGCTTCCTGAAAACCTACGGTAACGCGCCGGTCGTCCTCCAGCCGGTAGCTGAGGGCTCGCATCGCTTCCACGGTTTCATATACGCCGGAAAAGTCGAAACCGGCTTTGCCGTCCCGGGATTCCATGCGGTAGACGAATGTGCCGCCCGGTCTCAGGTCGCTGGTCGCAGTTGGCGTATGCCAGTCGTCCGACGCGCTGTTCCATTGCCGGACGTGTTCGGGTAAGGTCCAATATGCCCATACGCGTGCCAGCGGCGCGCGGATTCGGGCGGTTACGGTGGTTTTCATGAGGCTCCCCTCTCTGCGGTGGGTACGGCGGTCAGCGCCCGTCGTAGGCGTCCTGCAACGCCTGGATGTCCAGTTTCTTCATCCCGAGCATGGCCTGAACCACGCGCCCGTTGGCCGCTTCGTCGCCGGTGTTCATCAGCTTTTCCATGGCTGTGGGGATGATCTGCCACGATACCCCGAACCGGTCCCTGACCCAGCCGCACGCTTCCGCCTCGGGCGCATGCGAGAGCTTCTGCCAGTATTCGTCGATCTCATCCTGGCTTTCGCAGTAGACGATCAGCGAAAACGCTTCAGTAAAGGTGTACTCCACGTCAAAGCCGTTGTCCATCGCGACGAAGGGCTGCCCCGCCAGATGGAAACCCACGTAATTGACCCTGGCCAGATCGGATTGCGCTTCCCCTTGGGCGTAGCGGCTGATCAGATCCACGCTGGAGAGGGGAAAGACTTCCGTATAGTAGCGCGCGGCATCCTCCGCCTTGCCGTTGACCGTGCCGGAAAACAGCATCGAAGGTACGATTTTGGGCTCTTCGCCGCGTTCGGGCGAAAACATCAGCTGCCAGGAAAGCCCGTAGCGATCCTGAATCCAGCCGTAATGGGCGTTGAAGGGGTAGGCGTCCAGCGGCATCATCACTTCGCCGCCGTTGGCGAGCGCCTGCCAGAGCCGGTCGACTTCCTCCCGGGTATCACAGTGCGCCATAAGAGAAATCGACGGATTGATGTGAAAGACCGGCCCGGCGCTGATAGCCTCGAAAGGCTGCCCGGCCAGCGTGAAAGCGACCGTTTCCGCGTCGCCGGAGGGGGTGTCGTGAATCGTTTCCACTCGGGTTACGCCGGAGTTCTCAAACAGCGTCGTATAAAACTCGGCCGCTTCTCTGGCCTCGCGATCAAACCATAGATGGGGTACGATGCGTTCCATATGAAATCCCTTTCTGCGCGTTCCGGCGTCAAGCCGGCACGCGCACCCTGTCAGGAAGCCACCGGGGCTTCATGGCTGATTTGCCAGCCGATGCCGAACCGATCCACGAGATAGCCGTAGCGTTGGCTCCAGAACGTCCGCTGCAACGGCATCAGCACCGTGCCACCTTCGGCCAGCCGGTGAAACATCGCTTCGATGTCATCAATATCGTCGCTGGTGACCACAAGGCTGATCTGGTTGCCGACCGTGATGGGATAGGCTTTCGTGACGTCCGAAAACATCAGCGTGCTTCCCTTGACGGTGAGCGCGGTATGCATCACCAGATTCTTTTCTTCGTCCGTCACCGGCATGCCGTGCGCGGCGTCCCCGTACGTCATGACGGGTTGCGTTTCCGCGCCGAATACGTCGGCATAGAAGGCGACCGCCTCTCGGCAGTTGCCTGCAAAGTTGAGATATGCGTTAACGGCCATAATAACCGCTCCTTTCGTTGGTGAAAAACCTCGTTTGATCCATACCCCAAACAGGCGGGCTCTAAACCGTTATGGAGCGCTTCCATGACGGAAACGCGGTTTCGTCGCCTATTCCGCCGCGAAGGAGACGTTGGGCACGCTCGTTTCCTCGTCACGGTTTCCCTGCGAGTCGGGATTGACACAGCTTCGCGTTTATGGTAAAGTGTGGTCAGTTCATTTTGGAGGTGTGTGTTTGGAATCGGTTCTGTAAGGAGCAACGCCGGCACGGCAAGTAAGGCGACAGCATGATCGCCTGTTTGCGGTGCGGCCAAGTTTCGAGCAGTACGGTTCGGCACAGCCTTTTTCTGTTCCTTTCTTTATGCTGAACGGATCACGGTCCTGTGCGTCCGCTGCCGAAATAGCTCCACCTCTCGCTCATGCGGCAAAACAAGAGCCATCAAAGATTTCGACATGAGGAGAGCTTCGCTATGCATCCGGATTGGATTACCTTGGATTTTCCTGTGATTTTACAACAGCTGCAAACCTACGCCGTCTCCGACCGCGCCAGGAACACGCTGGCCCAGTTGGAACCGTCACTGCGCGAAGTGGATTGCCGCCGACGCATGCGGGAAACCACCGCGGCCCGTCAGGTGCTGGACGCGCTCGGTTCGCCACCGCTGGCGATGATGCATTCGCTGGAAGAATGCCTGTCCCTTGCGCGGATCGGCGCGATGCTCACGCCCGATCAGCTGATCGAAACGGCGCGCTTCGCCACCGCCTGCCGCCGCACCGGCGCCTATCTGGCGCGCGGCGAAAGCCAAAGCCCGGAAGTCGCCAGCTACCGGTATACCCTTACGGACCTCTCCGCGCTGCAGGATCGCATCGAAGCAAGCGTTGCCGAGGACCGCGTGCTGGACGAGGCTTCGCCGCAGCTTCGCAATATCCGCCGCAAGCTGGAGTTTACCGAAGGCCGCATCCGGGAAAAGCTCGCGCAGATTCTGCAAAGCAAGAAAACGCTGCTGGCGGACAGCTTCATCACCACGCGCAACGGGCGGTTTGTGCTGCCGGTACAGCGGCGTTTCCAAAACCAGTTTGGAGGTTCGGTCGTGGATGCCTCCAATACGGGCGGCACCGTGTTCATGGAGCCCTCGGCGATCGTGCCGCTGCAGGCGGAGCGCTCCGCGCTGTCCATCGAGGAAGATGCCGAGGTACGCCGCGTCCTGTACACGCTGAGCGCCGAAGTCGCTGCGCAGGCCGAGGGCATCGAGCGAAACATGGCCTGCATGGAAACGCTGGACGTGCTGTTTGCCAAAGCAAAGCTGAGCGCAGCCATGAGGGCCCGCGAAGTGCCCGTCGACGGGCAGCGCAGGCTAAGCATCCGAAAGGGCCGGCATCCGCTCTTGGACCCCGAGGCCATCGTACCGCTGGACTTCGAAATGGACGATGCGGCGCACGGCGTGATCATTACCGGGCCCAACACCGGCGGCAAAACGGTGGCGCTGAAAACCGTCGGGCTGCTGTCGCTGATGGCGCAGTGCGGGCTGCACGTGCCCTGCGGCGAAGGCAGCGCCTTTGCGATGCACGACGGGTACTGGTGCGATATCGGGGACGCCCAGAGCATTTCCCAGAACCTTTCCACCTTTTCCGGTCACATGACCAACGTGATCCGCATTTTGCACGGCGCGAGCCGGGACAGTCTGGTGTTGCTGGACGAGCTTGGCAGCGGAACCGATCCGGCCGAGGGCATGGGGATCGCGATCGCTGTGCTGGAAGAGCTTCGCCAGCGGGGTTGCATGTTTCTGGTGACCACGCACTACCCGCAGGTGAAAGCCTATACGGAAACCGCGCCGGGGATCATCGGGGCGCGCATGGCGTTTGACCCCGAAACGCTGGCGCCGCTGTACCGGCTGGAAATGGGCAAGACCGGGGAAAGCTGCGCCCTGCACATCGCGCGGCGGCTCGGCCTTCCCCCGCACCTGCTGGAGCGCGCCCATCGGGCGGTGTACGGCGCGGAGGAGCCGGCGAAGACCGCCGCCTCTCCGATGCCTGCGCCCAAGAGCAGGCTGATCAGGCTCCCGCCCGAACGCGCCGGGAACGATCCCGCGATGAAGTTCAGCATGGGCGACAGCGTAGCCGTCCTGCCTGAAAAAGAAACGGGCATCGTGTACCGCCCCGCGGACGAGCTGGGCGACGTGATCGTTCAGGTCAAGGGCGTAAAGCGGACCGTCAGGCACACGCGCCTTCAGCTGCTGGTACCCGCCAGCGAGCTATACCCGCCGGACTACGATTTTTCCATTGTGTTTGATACCGTGGAAAACCGCAAGGCCAGCCACCTGCTCGGCAGGCGGTACGATGCCGACGCCGTGGTGGTGCACCGCAGCGGTCATGAAGAATAAAGGTGCGTGGTTCTTTCTGAAGGAGGGTTACATCACGGTTACATGTCTATTCGAAACCGTGACATGAACCAGTGAAAAGCCGTGCCGGTGTAACCGCTGTTTTTCGGGCCGGTATCTTCAACCCACTGATACGGGCTGTCGCATCACAGGCTTTCAAAAAACCGTAATAATCAGGGGCTTTCAACGAATCCGTAATAGCAAAGCGCCGCGGACGAAATCTCGTCCGCGGCGCTTCATCATATCCATGATCGGATGCAGCAAAAATCTTATTTAAGCTTTGCGCAGGTTCGCACCGTCCGCTGCAGCGCCCTGTCCGGCGAAGCGCGCGCTCATGGCCGCTTCCGGCCGGGTCCAGCGGGCGAACTCCTCGTCGGTCGCCAGCACGCGGTGCGTGCCGCCGACCAGATGCTCGGTGCCTTTGGTGTAGTCCACCCCATATTCCCGGTAATCGTAGCTCATGGCCTTCCGGTTCTTTTCCACGACCGGGTTGGGGTGGGGAATGGCGGACAGCAGGCTTTGCGTATAGGGATGGATCGGGTTGTGGAAAATCTCGTCCTTCGCGCCGGTTTCCACCAGATGGCCCATATGCAGCACGCCGATGCGGTCGCTGATGTATTTGACCATCGAAAGGTCGTGAGCGATAAAGAGGTACGCCGTACCCGTCTCCTGCTGAAGGTCGCGCATGAGGTCCACCACCTGCGCCTGAATCGAAACGTCCAGCGCGCTGAT